>CAUJIV010000116.1 GCA_963205435.1 Pseudomonadota bacterium | reverse complement strand
CCCCCCGCGTGGTGGTTGTGGCTGGTTTGGGCGCGGCGCGGCGCCCGGGGGGCCTGCCGCGGGTCGCGCGCCCGGCGCCCCACGCCGCAGGGCTGCCAGACGAGGCGCGGGTCGGCCGACCACTCGCGGAGGCGGCGCAGGGCGTGGTGGAAGCCGGCCAGCGTCAGGCGCGACAGGCGGTTGCCGTCGAGCGAGGGCACCGGCTGCAGCACGCCGGCCGGATTGCCCGAGGTCTCGCGCGCCAGGCCGTCGCCGCGCTCGATCAGCTCGACCTGCCAGCCGCGCGCGGCGAGGCGCTCGGCGACCAGGCAGCCGGCGATGCCGGCGCCGATGACGAGTGCGCGCCGCTCGCGCGCCTCTTCTTGCGGCCGCTCGCCGGCGAAGCGGCCGCATAGCATGTCGCGCTTGCGGCCGAAGCCGGGACGCTTCTCGACGGCGAAGCCAGCCGCCGCCAGGCCGCGGCCGACGCTGCCCGCGGCGCTGTAGGTGGCGAAGCGTGCGCCCGGCGCGGCAAGGCGGGCGAGCTCGGCGAACACGGCCTCGCTCCACATCTCGGGATTGCGCGCCGGCGCGAAGCCGTCGAGGAAGAAGGCGTCGATGCGCGCCTCCGCCTGCGCCAGCAGCGGCGCCGCCTCGCCCCACATCAGGGTCAGGCTGACGCGCCCGCCGTCGAGCAGCAGGTGGTGGAAGCCGGGAACGAGAGGCGGATAGCGCTCGAGCAGCGCGGCGCCGAGCGGCGCCAGCTCGGGCCACTGGCGGTAGAGCCGGCGCAGGTCGTCGACGCGCCAGGGATGCTTGTCCACCGCGAGATAGTGCAGCCGCGCGCCGGACGCCGCCGTCTCGCGGAAGCGCTGCCAGGCACAGAGGAAGTTCAGCCCGCTGCCGAAGCCGGTCTCGAGGATGGCGAAGCCGCGGCGCCCCTGCCAGCGCGCCGGCAGCCCGTTGCAGGAGAGGAAGACGTGGCGTGCTTCGCCCGGACCGCCGTCGGACGACCAGTAGCAGTCGCCGTAGCTTTCGCTGTAGGCCGCGCCGTCGCGGAAGACCGGCGCGGCGGCCTGGATCGGCGCCGGAATCAACGCGCCATGATGACGTTGTTTTCGATTTTCACCGCATCGCCGACACGCCAGATGGGAGGGCTGGGCAGGTCGAATTCGCGCCGGCTGCCGTCTTCCATGCGCACGATGACTTCCCACTTCTCGGTCTTGCGCAGGTAGCGCTCGGCCTGGTGGCCGGCGACGGCGCCGCCGACGCCGCCGATCACGGTGGCGGCGGTCTTGCCGCCACCCTTGCCGACCTGGCTGCCGAGCACCGCGCCGGCGACGCCGCCGGCGACGGCGCCGATGCCGGTGCCTTCGCCTTTCTGCGTCTTCTCGACGATCGACTCGACGGTGCCGCAGTTGCTGCAGACGGCGGGCGCCGGGGCGGCTGCGGGCGCCGGGGCCGTTTGCACGGCGACCGGCGCAGGCTGGGCTTCGGCCGCGGCTTCAGGCTTGGGCTCGGCCGGCTTGACGGCCGCCGTCTTCCTGGCGGGAGCCGGCTTGCTTGCCGCCGCAGTCGGCTCGCTCGCCTTGTGCTCGGCAGGAGAAGTTTGCGCCGCCCCGGCTTGGGCCGCAGCCGGTGCGGCTGCCGTGACAGGCGCCAGCGTCGTCGCCGGCGCGGTCGCGGCGATCGGCTCGTCGCTCGCCGCAGTCTTGGCGGAGCCGCCGGCGCCGGGAATGACGCCGAAGATGGCGCCGATGCCGGCGGCCGAGAGCAGGATCACGGCGATGGCGGCGATCCAGAGAACGGGGTGAAGGCGGTTGCTGCTGGCCTGGGTTTCCATGGCGTCCTCCTTTGCGTGGCTTCAGCAGGATAACGCGCCGCCCGCGCGGCGCGCTGACCCGGAAACGATTTCTTACACTTCCTTGCGCAGCTGCGGAAACAGGATGACGTCGCGGATGCTCGGGCTGTCCGTCAGCAGCATGGCGAGGCGGTCGATGCCGACGCCGCAGCCGGCGGTCGGCGGCAGGCCGTATTCCAGCGCGCGAATGTAGTCGGCGTCGTAGTACATCGCCTCCTCGTCGCCGGCCTCCTTGGCGCGCGCCTGCTGCAGGAAGCGCTCGGCCTGGTCCTCGGGGTCGTTCAGCTCGGAGAAGCCGTTGGCGATCTCGCGCCCGGCGATGTAGAGCTCGAAGCGCTCGGCGATCGCCGGGTTGCTGTCGCTGCGCCGGGCGAGCGGGCTCGCCTCGGCCGGCCAGTCGACGATGAAGGTCGGCTCGAACAGCTCCGCCTCGGTCGTCTCCTCGAACAGGCTGAGTTGCAGCTCGCCCAGGGTGGCGCCGCCCTTCGGCTCGATATTGAGCCTCTTCAGCCGCTCGGCCAGCCAGTCGCGGTCATTCAGCTGCGCCAGCGAGAAGCCGGGGTGGTGGCGGTGGATCGCCTCGACGGCGGTCATGCGGGCGAAGGGGCGGGAGAAGTCGAGCATGCGGCCCTGGTACTCGAAGGCCTCGCGGCCAAGCGTCTCGCGCGCGGCGTGGCGCAGCAGGCCCTCGGTGAAGTTCATCAGCAGCTTGTAGTCCGAGTAGGCCTCGTAGAACTCCATCATGGTGAACTCGGGGTTGTGCCGCGTCGAGATGCCCTCGTTCCTGAAGTTGCGGTTGATCTCGAACACCTTCTCGAAGCCGCCGACCACCAGCCGCTTCAGGTAGAGCTCCGGCGCGATGCGCAGGTAGAGCTCCATGTCGAGGGCGTTGTGGTGGGTCTTGAACGGCCGCGCCGCGGCGCCGCCGGGGATCGGCTGCATCATCGGCGTCTCCACCTCGAGAAAGCCGTGGCGCACCATGAAGGCGCGGACCGCCTGCACCAGGCGCGAGCGGGCAGCGAAGATCCAGCGCGTGCGCTCGTTCATGATGAGGTCGACGTGGCGCTGGCGCACGCGCTGCTCGATGTCGGTGAGACCGTGGAACTTCTCCGGCAGCGGGCGCAGCGACTTCGTCAGCAGGCGCAGCTCGGAGACATTGAGGGTCAGCTCGCCGGTGCGCGTCTTGAACAGCGTGCCGCGGGCGCCGACGATGTCGCCGATGTCCCAGCGCTTGAAGGCGGTGTGCGCCGCCTCGCCGGCGCCGTCGTTGCTGACGTAGATCTGGATGCGGCCGGAGAGATCCTGCAGGGTGGCGAAGCTGGCCTTGCCCATGACGCGCTTCAGCATGATGCGGCCGGCGACGCTGACCGTCACCGGCTCGGCTTCGAGCGCCTCGCGCTCCTTCTCGCCGTAGAGCTCGTCGAGCTTGCCGGCGGTGTTCTCGCGCAGGAAGTCGTTGGGGAAGGCGACGCCCTCGGCGCGTAGCCGCGCCAGCTTCTCGCGCCGCTCAGCGATGATGCGGTTTTCCTCGGCGGCCGCCTCCTCGGGCGTCGCGTCCGGCCGCGCTTGCGCTGCGTCCTCGCTCATTTTCATTGCACTCCCTGCTTGAGGCTGGCCTCGATGAACGGATCCAGGTCGCCGTCGAGCACGGCCTGGGTGTTGCCGGTCTCGACGCCGGTGCGCAGGTCCTTGATGCGCGACTGGTCGAGCACGTAGGAGCGGATCTGGTGACCCCAGCCGATGTCGGTCTTGGCGTCCTCCAGTTGCTGCGCCTCGGCGCGGCGCTTCCTCAGCTCGGCCTCGTAGAGGCGCGCGCGCAGCATCGCCCAGGCCTCGGCGCGGTTGCGGTGCTGCGAGCGGTCGTTCTGGCACTGCACGACGATGCCGGAGGGGGCGTGCGTCAGGCGCACCGCCGAGTCGGTCTTGTTGACGTGCTGGCCGCCGGCGCCAGAGGCGCGGAAGGTGTCGACCCTGACGTCGGCCGGGTTGATCTCGATCTCGATCGAGTCGTCCACCTCGGGGTAGACGAAGACACTGGCGAAGGAGGTGTGGCGGCGCGCATTGGAGTCGTAGGGCGACTTCCTCACCAGGCGGTGGATGCCGGTCTCGGTGCGCAGGTGGCCGTAGGCGTAGTCGCCGGCGACCTTCAGCGTCGCCGTCTTGATGCCGGCCACCTCGCCCTCGGACTGCTCGAGGATCTCCGCCTCGAAGCCCTTGTGCTCGCAGTACTTCAGGTACATGCGCAGCAGCATCGCCGCCCAGTCCTGCGCCTCGGTGCCGCCGGCGCCGGCCTGGATGTCGAGGAAGCAGTGGCTGGCGTCGGCCGGCTGCGAAAACATGCGGCGGAACTCGAGCGCCGCCAAGCGCTGCTCGATCGCCGCGGCGTCGGCCTCGACCGCCAGCAGGGTGTCGTCGTCGCCCTCGCTGTCGGCGATCTCGAACAGCTCGCGCGCGTCGCCCAGGCTGCGGCCGATCTCGGCCAGGCTGAGGACGACGCCTTCCAGCGACTTCTTCTCGCGGCCGAGCGCCTGCGCCCGCTCGGCGTCGTTCCAGACTTCGGGGTCTTCCAGCGCGCGGCTGACCTCGCTCAGCTTCGACTGTCGCGCGTCGAAGTCAAAGATACCTCCGCAGATCCTGCTCCCGGGCGGAGATATCCGTGAGGCGGTTGGCGAGGCTGTTCAGGCGTTCGGCTTCCATGGCGGTGCTAGACTGGCGAAAACAACGAATTATACAGCCTGTCCGCCGCCTCCCCGCCGCCGACCATGAACGCGGAACACGCCCGCCTGCCCCGCCTCGGCCTCGCCCTGCTGGTCCTGCTGGCGCTCGGCTGGGGCCTGAGCTGGCCGATCATGAAGATCGTCCTGCGCGACATCCCGCCGCTCACCTTCCGCGGCAGCTGCCTGCTGCTCGGCGGCCTCGGCCTGCTGCTGATCGTCCGCCTCGACGGCCAGCCCTGGCGCCTGCCGCCGGGCGTCCTCGGCCGCCTGCTGCTGCTCACGGCGACGAACATCGTCGGCTGGAACGTGCTGATGGTCTACGGCGTCGGCCTGATGCCCTCTGGGCGCGCCGCGCTGCTCGGCTACACCATGCCGCTGTGGAGCATCGCCTTCTCGGTCTGGCTGCTCGGCGAGCGCCTGACGTCGCGCCGCCTGCTCGGCCTCGCCCTCGGCCTGGCCGGCGTCGCCGCCCTGATGGGTTCCTATCGCGGCCAGCTCGCCGCCGCGCCGGCCGGGCTGCTGCTGATGCTGGGCGCCGCCATGAGCTGGGGCCTCGGCGTGGCGCTGCTGAAGAAATATCCCCTCGGCATGTCGGCCACCCTGCTCACCGCCTGGATGCTGCTGATCGGCGCGCTGCCGGTGTGCCTCGCCGCCGTCGCGCTCGAGGCCGGCCAGTGGCGCCCGGTGGGCTTCTGGCCGGGCTTCGGCTGGGTCTACAACGTGCTCGTCGCCTTCATGTTCTGCTACTGGGCGTGGAACCGCATCGTCCTCATGGTGCCGGTGGCGGTGTCCTCGCTCGGCTCCCTCGCCGTGCCGCTGGTCGGCGTCATCGGCGGCATGCTGATCCTCGGCGAGCGGCCGGGCTGGAACGAGTACCTCGGCGCCGCCCTCATCCTCGCCGCGCTGGCCTCCGTGCTGCTGCCGCAGCGCAGGTGAGACGTGCTTGTCATCGGATTGATAATTGCGTAAAGTAAGGAATCCTTACATTGATCCATGAGGCGAACATGCTTGCCAAGATGACGTCGAAAAACCAGCTGACGCTGCCGAAGAGCATCACGGCGGCGCTCGATTCGCCCGAGTATTTCGAGGTGGAGGCCCGCAACGGCCAGATCGTCCTGACGCCGGTGCGCATCCAGCGCGGCGACGCCGTGCGAGCGAAGCTGGCGGAGTTAGGCCTGGACGAGGCGGACATCGCCGAGGCGGTGCGCTGGGCGCGGCAGCCGCCGCCCGCCAAGACCCCTTCGCGCAAGAAGAAATGACGACGCGCGACGACGGCCCGCCGCGCGTCGTCATCGACACCAACCTCGTCCTCTCGGCGCTGGCGTTCACCCAGGGGAGTCTTGTTCCGTTGCGCCAGGCCTGGCAGGCGCAGCGCATCCGGCCTCTCGTCTCCCGCGCCACCGCCGCCGAACTGGTCCGGGTGCTCGCCTACCCGAAATTCAGGCTCACGGCGGAGGAGCAGCAGGAATTGCTGGCCGACTACCTGCCCTATTGCCAGACCGTGCGCATCCCGGAGCCGCCGCCGAAGACGCCGGCCTGCCGGGATCCCTTCGACGTGCCTTTCCTGCAACTGGCGCTTGCCGGCAAGGCCCGGGCGCTGGTGACCGGCGATCGCGACTTGCTCAGCCTCGCCCGCGGCTTTCCCTGTCCCATCCTCAGCGCCAGCCAGTTGCTCGACAGCCTGAAATGACGACACGACGTCGGTCGGCGCTGCCGCGCCAAGCGCAAATTCGCCTTGTCGCGGCAGCCGGATCGTGCTGCCGCCGTCGGCTCGAGCGTCTCACGCCGGCTCGAGGTGCTCCAGCACCAGCTGGGCGCTGGCGAGGCCGTTGAACTCGTTCACTTCCAGCCGGTAGGCGGCGCGCACCTCGGGCGGCGCGGCTTCGGCACTGTTGAAGCGGATGGCGTCGTAGCGGGCGGCGTTCTTGCGCAGGACCAGCTTGAGGTAGCGGTCCTTGAGCAGGCGCTGCCGCTCCACCTCGAAGGTGTCGCTGAACAGCGGCGCCGGGAAGCCCTGGCCCCAGATCTGGCCCTCCAGCAGCCGCGCGCCCTCGAGCGACATCCAGGCCGATTCCAGCGCGCCGTCGGTTTCGATGCGGCGAGCGAGGTCGGCCGGGTCGACCAGCTCGCGCGCCACGGCGTCGAACAGCGCCTCGAAGCGCGGCAGGTCCGCCTCGCGCAGGCTGAGGCCGGCGGCGGCGGCATGGCCGCCGAAGCGCAGGATCAGCCCGGGCGCGCGCTTGGCGACGAGGTCGAGGGCGTCGCGCAGGTGCAGGCCGGGAATCGAGCGGCCGGAGCCCTTCAACTCGCCGGCGCCGCCGCGGGCGAAGGCGATCACCGGGCGGTGCAGCCTGTCCTTGACGCGCGAGGCGAGCAGGCCGACCACGCCCTGGTGCCAAGCCGGGTCGTAGAGCGAGAGGCCGGCGCGCTCGCCCGCCTCGATGCCCTCGAGCAGGGCCAGCGCCTGTTCCTGCATGCCGGCCTCGATCTCGCGCCGCTCGCGGTTGAGATGGTCGAGTTCCTGGGCGATGTTGAGGGCGCGGCCGAGGTCGTCGCTGACGAGGCACTCGATGCCGAGCGACATGTCGGCGAGCCGGCCGGCGGCATTCAGGCGCGGCCCCAGCATGAAGCCGAGGTCGAAGGTGCCGGCGCGGCCGGCCTCACGGCCGGCTGCGCGGAAGAGGGCGCGCAGGCCCGGCCACGTCCTGCCCTGGCGCATGCGCGCCAGGCCTTGAGCGACGAGGATGCGGTTGTTGCGGTCGAGCCGCACCACGTCGGCCACCGTGCCGAGCGCCACCAGGTCGAGCAGGGCGGCGAGGTTGGGCTCGGGCGCTGCGTTGAAGGCGCCGCGCCGGCGCAGCTCGGCGCGCAGCGCCAGCATGACGTAGAACATGACGCCGACGCCGGCGATGGACTTGCTCGGGAAGGCGCAGCCGGGCTGGTTCGGGTTGACGCTGGCCGCGGCCGCCGGCAGTTCGTCGCCGGGCAGGTGGTGGTCGGTGACGAGGGTATCGATGCCGAGGCGCTTCGCCTCGGCGACGCCCTCGACGCTGGCGATGCCGTTGTCGACCGTGATGATGAGGGCGGGCTTGCGCTCGGCCGCGAGCCGCGCCACTTCCGGCGTCAGGCCGTAGCCGGTCTCGAAGCGGTTGGGCACCAGATAGGAGACGTCGGCGCCGAAGGCCCGCAGCGCACGCAGACCGACGGCGCAGGCAGTGGCGCCGTCGCAGTCATAGTCGGCGACGATCAGCAGGCGGCGCTTCGCCGCGATGGCATCGGCCAGCAGCGCCGCCGCGTCCTCCGCGCCCATCATCAGCCGTGGCTCGAGCAGGGTGCCGAGGCCGATGTCGAGTTCTTCCGCTGCCCTGATGCCGCGCGCCGCGTAGAGCCGCGCTAGCAGCGGATGCACGCCGGCGTGCTCGAGGCGCTCGCGCGCGGCCTGCGGCACGCGGCGGCTGACGATGGCCGTCATGCCGCCAGCGCCGCCAGGGATAGCGGCCGGCGCCAGAAGCGCCAGGCATCGGCGGCGCTCAGCGCGACGTCGACGACGCCCTCGTCGCCGAGGGCAGTAAGGCGCAGGCTGGCGACGCGGCGCGCCTTGATCGCGGCCAGCGCCGGCGCGAACCAGCGCGCCTCGAGCTCGGCCAGCGCCGCGCGCCAGGCGCCGGCGTCGAGGCTCTGGGCCGCCGCCGCCAGGCTGTCCAGAAGGAACAGCCCCGGCACCGCCGCGGCGTCGAATCTGGCGGGCAGCGGCGCCGCCTCGATGCCGGCGCGCAGCGCCAGGCCGCGGGCGAGGGGAGCGTCGGCGAAGAGCCGTGGCGCCGGCGCGCTCGCGGCGGGTAGCGTCCCGGCACCCCAGGGCCAGAGGCTGTTGGCCATCGGCCGGCCGGCCGCCTCGCGCGCCGCGTTCACCGGATGGTTGTGCAGCAGCACCTGCGTCTCGTTGATCAGCCGGCGCCAGGGCAGGGCGTCCGCGCCGGCGGGCAGGAAGGGCTCGAGCGTGCGGCCGGCGATCGCCGAGGGCGGGTGCGTCAGGATGCGCGGCGCGGTGCGCGCGCGCAGGTACCAGCGCCGCGGCCGCGGCGCGACGAATTCGCCGTAGTCGCCCAGTTGCGCGTTCAGCTCGGCGACGAGTTGCGTGGCCTCGGCTTCGTCGAGGTCGGGCGGCTGCGCGTCGATGACCAGGGTGTCGCGCGCGATGCTCAGGTGCACCGGGTCGGCGCACAGCCAGGCGTCGCCGCCGGGCGCGCCACTGTCGCCGAGCAGGCGCAGGGCGCCGCAAGGGAGTTCTTCGCCGCGCACGGCGAAGGTCTCGCACAGCCAGCGCTCAGGCGTCACCGCCGTGCCGCGGTCGCGGCGACCGCGGCCGAGCAGGGTGGCGAGGGCCGGAAGGGCGAGGCCGCGCAGGGCTTCGCTGGCCGAATCCGCCGGCCAGAGCAGGCCGGGGATGGCAAGATGAATCATCGAGTAACCTCTGAAGCAGTCCGGCGTGGCCGCTGCGCCGGCCTGGCGGGGGCGGCGCGGGTCGCGGCCACGCGATCAGCCGCCATTCTACGGCATGGCGCGACGCCGCCCGGTGGAACGCGCGCCTCGCGGCGTCCCGTCGGCGCAAAGTGTTAGCATAGCGCCTCCATGAGGTACGAGCTCTTCATCGGCCTGCGTTACACCCGCGCCAGGCGGCGCAACCACTTCATCTCCTTCATCTCGCTGATCTCGATGTGCGGCATTGCCCTCGGCGTCGCCGCGCTGATCGTCGTGCTGTCGGTGATGAACGGCTTCCAGAAGGAGTTGCGCACGCGCATCCTCGGCGTCGCCGCCCACGTGCAGATCAGCGGGCCGGGCGGCGAGCTGGCCTCCTGGCAACAGGTCGCCGACCAGGCGCTGCGGCACAAGTCGGTGGTGGCGGCGGCGCCCTATATCGCCGCCCAGGGCATGCTCTCGGCGGAGGGGACGGTGCGCGGCGCGCTGGTGCGCGGCGTGCTGCCCGACGCCGAGGAGCGCGTCGCCGACTTCAACCGCTTCATGCGCGGCGGCTCGCTGCAGCAGCTGCGGTCGGGCGGCTTCGGCATCATCCTCGGCGCCGAGCTGGCGCGCGCGCTGCAGGTGTTCGCCGGCGACAAGGTGACGCTGATCGCGCCGCAGGGGCTGGTGACGCCGGCGGCGATCCTGCCGCGGCTCAAGCAGTTCACCGTGCTCGGCACCTTCGAGGCCGGCATGTACGAGTACGACTCCGGCCTGGCGCTGGTGCATCTGGCCGACGCCCAGGCGCTCTACCGCATGGAGGACCGCGTCTCCGGCGTGCGCCTCAAGCTCGACGACCTCTTCGCCGCGCCGCGCGTGGCGCGCGAGCTGCACGGTCTGGTCGAGGGCGACGTCTACATCAGCGACTGGACGCGCAGCCACGCCAACTTCTTTCGCGCCGTGCAGATCGAGAAGAATGTCATGTTCATCATCCTGCTGCTGATCGTCGCCGTGGCCGCCTTCAACATTGTCTCGACGCTGGTGATGGCGGTGACCGACAAGGAATCCGACATCGCCATCCTGCGCACACTCGGCGCCAGCCCGCGCAGCATCATGCAGGTGTTCATCGTCCAGGGCGCCCTGATCGGCGCCATCGGCCTGGCGCTGGGCCTGGCCGGCGGCGTCGCCCTGGCGCTCAACATCGACGTCGTCGTGCCGGCCATCGAGCGGCTGTTCAACACCCAGTTTCTCGCCAAGGAGGTGTATTACATCTCCGAGCTGCCCTCCGACCTGCAGTGGCGCGACGTCGGCGTCATCGCCGCCGTCTCCTTCACGCTGACCCTGCTGGCGACGCTCTACCCGAGCTGGCGCGCCGCGCGCGTCAATCCGGCCGAGGCGCTGCGCTATGAGTGAGCAGACGGGCCATCCCCCCGGCCCCCTTCCCGTGGAAGGGGCAGGTTTGGGCCATCCCCCCAGCCCCCTTCCCATGGAAGGGGGTGATTGCGGCTCGCGGGCTGCGCCCGCTCGGTTTGAAGACGAAACCATTCTCGCCTGCCGCGGCCTGAAGAAGACCTATGTGCAGGGCGCGACCCAGGTGCCGGTGCTCGCCGAGGTCGACCTCGATGTCGCGCGTGGCGAGCGCGTCGCCATCGTCGGCGCCTCGGGCTCGGGCAAGAGCACGCTGCTTCACCTGCTCGGCGGGCTCGACGCGCCGAGCGCGGGCACGGTCAGCCTGCTCGGCCGCGAGCTGACCCGCCTGGGCGAGGCCGAGCGCGGCCGGCTGAGGAACGAGAGCCTCGGCTTCGTCTACCAGTTCCACCACCTGTTGCCGGAATTCAGCGCGCTGGAGAACGTCGCCATGCCGCTGCTGATCCGGCGCCTGCCGCGCGCCGAGGCCGAGGCGCGGGCGGCCGCCATGCTGAAGGAAGTCGGCCTCGGCCATCGGCTGGCTCACACCCCGGGCGAGCTCTCCGGCGGCGAGCGCCAGCGCGCCGCCGTGGCGCGCGCGCTGGTGACGCAGCCGGCCTGCGTGCTGGCCGACGAGCCGACCGGCAACCTCGACCGGCAGACGGCCTCGGCAGTCTTCGACCTGATGCTGGCGCTCAACGAGAGCCTGCAGACCAGCTTCGTCATCGTCACCCACGACCCCGACCTGGCGGCCCGCGCCAGCCGCGCGCTGCGGCTCGAGGACGGCGTGCTGCGGCCGGCGCGCTGAGCGCGCTCCCGCGACGCGGTTCCGTTTCGGAGGATCGGGCGCGCCGGCGCATGACGCGCCTTACAATCCGGCCATGCGACTGCCGATACTCACCTTTGCCGCCGGCATCTGGCATGTGCAGCAGCGTGCTGAACTGCCCGGCTGGGAGACGCTGGCGGCGCTCGCCGCTGTCGCCGCTGTCCTCGCCTTCACCGCCTGGCGGCTGCCGCCGCGCTGGCGCCTCCTGCCGGCCTGCGCGGCGGCGCTGCTGGCCGGCTTCGCCTGGGCCGCGGCGCTCGGCCAGCTGCGCCTTGCCGACGCGCTGCCGGAGGCGAGCGAGGGCCGCGACATCCGCCTCACCGGCGTCATCGCCGATTTGCCGCAGTCGCTGGAAAACGGCGTGCGCTTCGACTTCGACGTCGAGCAGGCCGACGCCGTCGTGCCCGCGACCCTCTCGCTCGCCTGGTACAACGGCTGGCGCCTGGAGCAGAGCGATGAAAAGCCGGCGCCGGCGCAGGAGGTGCATGCCGGCGAGCGCTGGCAGCTCACCGTGCGGCTGAAGCGGCCGCACGGCAACCTCAACCCGGACGGCTTCGATTTCGAGGCCTGGCTGTTCGAGCGCGACATCCGCGCCACCGGCTACGTGCGTGCCGGCCCGGGCAACCGCCGCCTCGACGCCTTCGTGCCGCGACCGGCCTATGCCGTCGAGCGGCTGCGCGAGCTGATCCGCGAGCGCATCCTCGGCGCCCTGCCGCAGCGCGAGTACGCCGGCGTGCTCGCGGCGCTGGTGGTCGGCGACCAGCGCGCCATCGACAGCGGCCAGTGGCAGCTCTTCGCCCGCACCGGCATCACCCACCTGATGAGCATCTCCGGCCTGCATGTCACCATGGTGGCGGCGCTCGGCGCCTGGCTGGCCGCCTTTATCTGGCGGCGGCGCCCGGCGCTGATGCTGCGCCTGCCGGCGCAGAAGGCCGCGGCGGCGGCCGGCTGGGCGACGGCCTTCGCCTACTGCCTCATCGCCGGCTTCGGCGTGCCGGCGCAGCGCACCCTCTACATGCTCTCGGTGGTGGCGCTGGCGCTGTGGCTGGGCCGTGCCGCCTCGGCCAGCCGCGTGCTGGCGCTGGCGCTGCTGACGGTGCTGCTGCTCGACCCCTGGGCGGTGCTCTCGGCCGGCTTCTGGCTCTCCTTCGGCGCCGTGTCGCTGCTGTTCTTCATCTCGATCGGGCGGCTGGCGCCCGGCCACTGGCTGGTGGAGTGGGGCCGCGCGCAGTGGGCGGTGACGCTCGGCATGATCCCGGCGCTGCTGGCGCTGTTCCAGCAGTTCTCGCTGGTCTCGCCCGCCGCCAACGCGCTGGCGATCCCCGTCGTCAGCCTCTTCGTCACGCCGCTGGCGCTTGTCGCCGCCGTGCTGCCCTTCGACGCACTGCTGCTGCTGGCGCACGCGGTGCTTGCCTGGCTGATGGCCTTCATCGAATGGCTGGCGGATTTGCCCTTCGCCATGTGGCAGCAGGCGGCGCCGCCGGCCTGGGCGGTGCTGCTGGCCCTGCTCGGCGGCGCCTGGCTGCTGCTGCCGCGCGGCTTTCCGGCGCGCTGGAACGGCGCCTTCCTGATGCTGCCGCTGGTGCTCGCCGCGCCGCAGCGGCCGGTGCCGGGCGAGCTGCGCCTGACCGTGCTCGACGTCGGCCAGGGACTCGCCGTGCATGCGCAGACGGCGACCCACGACCTCGTCTATGACACCGGGCCGCAGTTCTCCCCCGACGCCAACAGCGGCAACCGCATCCTGCTGCCCTACCTGCGCGCGGCCGGCGTGCATCGGCTCGACGGCCTGATCCTCAGCCACGAGGACAATGACCACTCCGGCGGCGCCCTCTCGCTGGTCGACGGCGTGCCACTCGGCTGGACGATGAGCTCGATGAGCGAAGCCGACGGCTTCGCCGAGATGCCTGGCCATCTGCGCTGCGCCGACGGCCAGAGCTGGGTCTGGGACGGCGTGCGCTTCGAGATCCTCCACCCGCCGGCGGAGGGCCGCGACGGCGCGCCGCGCAAGAGCAACGATCTGAGCTGCGTGCTCAAGGCGACGGCGGCGCGCGGCAGCGCGCTGCTCCCCGGCGACATCGAGGCGGCGGCCGAGTCGTCGCTGGTCGGGCGGCACGGCGAGCGGCTGCGGGCCGACCTGCTGCTGGCGCCCCACCACGGCAGCCGCACCTCCTCGACGCCGGCATTCCTCGCCGCGGTCGGCGCCCGCGCCGTGGTCTTCCCGGTCGGCTACCGCAACCGCTTCCGCCACCCGAACGCCGCGGTGTGGCGCCGCCACGAGGCGAGCGGGGCGCGGCTGCTGCGCACCGACCGCGACGGCGCCGTCACCGTCGACTTCGGCGAGCGGATGGAGATCACCCTGCAGCGTGAGGCGCGCCGCCGCTACTGGCACGGACGCTGAGCAGCGGCGATCCCGTCTGCTACACTCGGCGGCAAAGGAGGGAGCGATGAGCGAAATGCGCCAGCACACCGTGCAGTGCCTCAGCCCCGGCGGCCTGCACCGCATGGCCTACGTCGAGTGGGGCGACCCGGCCAACCCGCGCGTGCTGGTCTGCGTGCACGGGCTGACGCGCAACGCGCGCGACTTCGACGTGCTGGCGCAGGCGCTGGCCGGGCACTACCGCGTCGTCTGCCCCGACGTCGTCGGCCGCGGCCGCAGCAACTGGCTGCGCGTCAAGGAGCACTACCAGATCCAGCAGTACGTCGCCGACATGGTGACGCTGATCGCCCGCCTCGGCGTCGACGAAGTGCACTGGGTAGGCACCTCGATGGGCGGCATGATCGGCATGGCGCTGGCCGCCCAGGAGGACACGCCGATCACGCGGCTGGTGCTGAACGACGTTGGCCCGCTGATCGAGGCGAAGGCGATCCGGCGCATCGGCGAGTACCTCGGCGTCATGCCGCACTTCGACGGTTTCGAGGACGCGGTGCGCTACATCCGCCAGATCAGCGCCAGCTTCGGCGACCTCAGCGAGGCGCAGTGGCGCCACCTCACCGAGCACGTCACGCGGCAGACGGCCGGCGGCGGCTACGAGTTCCTCTACGACCCGGGCATCGCCGTACCCTTCCGCAAGGAGATCAGCGACGACGACATCAGCCTGTGGCCGCTCTACGACGCCATCCGCTGCCCGACCCTGGTGCTGCGTGGCGCCGAGTCCGACCTGCTCTCGCACGAGACCTGCCTCGAGATGGGCCGGCGCGGGCCGCAGGCCTCGATCGCCGAGATTCCCGGCGTCGGCCATGCGCCGATGTTCTTCGACGGTGCCCAGGTGGAGATCGTCAAGGAGTTCCTGCTCGCCGGGTGAAGGCCGCCCGGCAGGCGACTTGCGCTCGCGCGCTGGATTTCGCCGAGGGGAAATGATTCCTGACGCACTTCCGGGCGACAGAGGCCCGGTTTCAAGAGAAGATGCCGCTGTCCGCCTGAAGGCGGACCTACGAAAGGCGGCGCCATCAAAAACCCGCGCCGCGAAAACCCCACACCGCAAAACCCCGCTCCGTTTCTACGGAGAGGCTGCTGAACCGTAGGTCGTCCTTCAGGGCGACTCCGACGCCGTTATCCACGGAGGATCGCTGTTGATGGCGCTCTGGGATGTTGTCCGCCTGAAGGCGAACCTACAAAATCCCGCGCTGCAAAACCGCTCCGTTTCGACGAAGAGCCCGCGCCGCCGCCGCCTCATCCGGCATTCCCAGCATGCCGGCGGCCGCCGCTCAATACGTCTCGATGTGGTAGCGGCCCTTTCCCCGCAGCTGCGGCAGCAGCTTGTCCCAGTCGCCGCCGTGCAGGCGGCAGACGTCGCGGAAGGCCTCGTCCACGCCCTTCTCCATGCCCTTCAGGCCGCACAGGTAGATGTAGCACTCCTCGTCGTTGAGGTGGCGCCAGACGTCCTCGTGGCGCTCGCGGATGCGGTCCTGCACGTAGCGCTTCGGCTCGCCGGGCACGCGCGAGAAGGCGAAGTTGATGTCGATGAATTCCTGCGGCAGCTTCATCAGCGGGCCGTGGTAGGGCAGCTCGTCCTGGGCGCGGGCGCCGAAGAACAGCATCAGGCTGCCGCCCTCGTTCAGCTCGCGGCGGCGGCGCCGCCGCTCGGTCATGGCGCGCATCGGCGCCGAGCCGGTGCCGGTGCAGATCATCATCAGCGAGCTGCCGGGGTGGTTGGGCATGAGGAAGTTGGCGCCGAAGGGGCCGATCACCTGCACCTTGTCGCCCTTTTCCAGGTCGCACAGGTAGTTCGAGCAGACGCCGCGGATCGGCCTGCTCTCGTGGTCCTCGACGACGCGCTTGACGGTCAGCGCGCAGTTGTTGTAGCCGGGCCGCTCGCCCTCGCGCGGGCTGGCGACCGAGTAGAGGCGGACGAAGTGCGGCCGGCCCTTGCCGTCGCTGCCGGGCGGGATGATGCCGATGTTCTGCCCCTCGAGCAGCGGGAAGTGGGCGCCGCCGAAGTCGAGGATGATGTGGCGGATGTCGGCGCTGGCGCCCTCGGCGGTGAGCCGCAGGTTGCCGGTGACGGTGGCGGTGATGGGGTTCTTCTCGGTGTAGAGGTTAACCGCCGGCTTCTCCGCCGACCAGGGCGCGGGCGCCGGCCCGCCCTGGCCGGCGGTGGCCTCGGCGGTGAGGCGCTCGACCTCCTGCGGGATGGCCGGCTGCGGCGGCGGCGCGGCGGCCGTGGGCGCCGGCAACTCGTCCCAGGAGAACTGCTCCTCGATGCTCCAGGCCTCGCCCGGCACGATGGCGAACCAGTTGTCGATGGCGCCGGTCGGGCAGACCGGCACGCAGTCGCGGCATTCGCTGCAGACGTCGGGCTTGACGACGTAGTTGCGCTCGTCGTGGGTGATGGCGCTGATCGTGCAGGCTTCCTCGCAGGAATTGCAGCGGATGCAGATGCCCGGGTCGATCAGGTGCTGCTTGCCCTTTTCGGCGATGGCCATGGTGCGTGACTCGCGTTCGTCGCGCCGCGCCGCTCAGTTGAAGCGCACGTACTCGAAGTCTACCGGCTGGTTGTTGATGCCGCGCGAGGGCGGCGCGATCCAGTTGGCGAACTTGCCCGGCTCGATGACGCGGCCCATCAGCGACTGGACGAAGGCGCGGTCCTCGGCGGTCGGCATCCAGTCGGCGACCCTGGCCTGCCACTCGGCCTCGCTGATGACGCGGCCGTCGGGGCTGACGTGCAGGTCGGCGAAGATGCCGATCTTGCGGTTGAAGCCCTTGTGCGGCAGCGTGAAGCGGAAGGGGATGCCGTATTTCTCCGGCACCTTGTTCCAGCGGCTGACGCCGGCCTGGACGTCCTTCACCCAGTCATCGCGCAGGCGCTCGTTGAGCACGGTCAGCGCCGACACCTGCCTTTCCACGATCTTGCCGTCGACGACGTCGAGGATGGAGTAGTTTTCCGAATCGAGGCGGTGGTCGTCCTCGAGCTTGGCCTCGTTGAAGCGCCCCTTGAGGCCGTTGGTGTAGTAGGAGGCGGCGTTGGAGGAGACCTCGGCGCCGTAGAGGTCGCTGGTCACGCTGTAGTGGAAGTTGAGGTACTTCTGCAGCGTTGGCAGGTCGATGACGCCGAGGGCGCGCAGCCGCACCGGGTCGTCGGTCTTCTCGTTGGCCATCACCTCGCAGGTGCGCTGAATGATGCGCGCCACGCCCTGCTCGCCGACGAAGAGGTGGTGCGCCTCCTCGGTCAGCATGAAGCGGCAGGTGCGCGAGAGCGGGTCGAAGCCCGACTCGGCCAGCGCGGCGAGCTGGTACTTGCCGTCGCGGTCGGTGATGAAGGTGAACATGAAGAAGGACAGCCAGTCCGGCGTCTTCTCGTTGAAGGCGGTGAGGATGCGCGGGTTGTCGGCGTCGCCCGAGCGGCGCTCGAGCAGGGCCTCGCCCTCCTCGCGGCCGTCGCGGCCGAAATGGGCGTGCAGCAGGTAGACCATCGCCCACAGGTGGCGGCCTTCCTCGACGTTCACCTGGAACAGGTTGCGCAGGTCGTACATCGAGGGCGCGGTCAACCCGAGGTGGCGCTGCTGCTCAACCGAGGCCGGCTCGGTGTCGCCCTGGGTGACGATGATGCGGCGCAGGGTGGAGCGGTACTCGCCCGGCACCTCCTGCCAGGCCGGCTGGCCCATGTGCTCGCCGAAGTTGATCTTGCGGCCCTCCTCGGCCGGAGCGAGGAAGATGCCCCAGCGGTAGTCGGGCATGCGCACGTAGTCGAAGTGGGCCCAGCCCTGCGGCTCGGCGCTGACGGCGGTGCGCAGATAGACGTCGGCGGTGGTGCTCTTGTCCGGCCCCATCTCGCCCCACCAGTCGAGGAAGGCCGGCTGCCAGTGCTCGAGCGCGCGCTGCAGGGTCTTGTTCGAGGCGAGGTTGACGTTGTTCGGGATCTTCTGGCTGTAATCGATGCTCATGGTTCTCTCCTGTCAATCTGTCTGTAGCCCTCTCCCCTTCGGGGGAGAGGGTTGGGGTGAGGGGCTTACACCCTTTCCCAGTTGAATTTGGCCTTGGCGCCGCTGCCGTAGACCTTCAGGGCGCCGGTCTCGCCGACGGCGTTCGGGCGGTTGAAGATCCAGTTCTGCCAGGCGGTGAGGCGGCCGAAGATGCGCGTGTCCATGGTCTCGCCGCCGGCGAAGCGCAGGCTGGCCTCCATGCCGGTGAGCGCATCCGGGGAGAGGGCGGTGCGCTCCTCGATGGCGATGCGCAGTTCCTCGTTCCAATCGAGCGCGTCGGGCGCGAAGGTGACGAGGCCGAGGGCCTCGGCCGCGGCGGCGTCGAGCGGCTTGCCGGCGGCGGCGACGACCGCCGCCAGCGGCGCCTCGTCGCCGGAGAAGCGGGTGGCGAGGCGAGACAGGCCGTTGTTCATCGGGTAGAGGCCGAGGTTGGCCGGCGAGACGGCGAGCTTCGGCGTCTTGCCGGCGTCGTCCAGCTGCAGCATGTAGCTGCGGTCCGCTGCCAGCGCCAGCTCGAGGAACAGGCCGCCGAAGCAGGAGCCCTCGTCGATGACGGCGTAGAGCGAGCGCGAGGAGACGTCGAGGCGGCGCAGCGTGCGCCGCAGCATGCCGATGGTCTCGCGCACGAACCAGTGGTCCTTGTGCTGCGCCATCGTCGCGTCGGCGGCGAGCACGGCGTCGAGGTCGCCGCGCGTCCTGATCTGCCACAGGCCGATGTCGAGGTCGTTGGTGCGCAGCATGAGGATGGCGTCGTCGAGCTCGCGCGCCATCGCCAGCGGCCACCAGGCGGCGCCGGCGGCGAGGATCTCCTCGGCGCTTTGCGGCTGCGGACCGGCGGGCGCGCTGACGGTGAGGGTGGCGACGCGGGCGGCGCGGTCGATCGCCACCTCGACGTGGCCGTAGCGGTAGCCGGATTCGTCGGCCTGGCGCGCCAGCGGCGTGAGGGCGACGCCCTTGCCGCCGGGACGGTCGGACTGTTGCGCCAGCTCGAGGGCGCGCGCGCGCACCAGCTCGTCGAACTGCTGCGGCCTGGCGATGTGGTCCACCAGCTTCCATTCCTGCGCACGCGCGGCACGCACGCCGTCCGAGGTGGTGCAGAAGACGTCGGCCAGGTCACGGCGCATGTGCCGCTTGTCGACCAGGCGGGTGAGGCCGCCGGTGCCGGGCAGCACGCCGAGCAGAGGCACCTCGGGCAGGCTCACGGTGGTCGAGCGGTCGTCGATCATGGCGATCTCGTCGCAGGCCAGCGCCAGCTCGTAGCCGCCGCCGGCGGTGGCGCCGTTCAGGGCGGCGAGGAACTTCAGTCCCGAGTGCTCGCTGGTGTCCTCGAGGCCGTTGCGGGTCTCGTTGGTGAATTTGCAGAAATTCACCTTCCAGGCATGGGTAGACAGGCCGAGCATGTAGATGTTGGCGCCCGAGCAGAACATGCGCGTCTTGCCGCTGGTGATGACGACGGTCTTGACCTCAGGATGCTCGAAGCGGATGCGCTGCACGGCGTCGTGCAGCTCCATGTCCACGCCGAGGTCGTAGGAATTCAGCTTGAGCTTGTAGCCGGGCTGGATGCCACGGTCTTCCTGGATGTCGAGGGTGAGGGTGGCGACGGGGCCGTCGCAGCTCAGGCGCCAGTGGGCGTAGCGGGAGGGATCGGTGTCGTAGGTGATCATCGCGTGCTCCGTCTTATGGGCTTGACTGCCGGCACCGATGTATTATAGTGCAGGCAAATTATTTAACTCGAAATATTATACATATTCTGCAATTCTTTCTGGCTGGCGTCAACTGTTTTGTTGGCGGTGTCGATCACCGCATCGGCCAGCCCGTAGAGCTCGTTACGCTCGGCGAGAATGCGGCGCAGGTCGGCCATGGCCTCCTCGCGGCCGTGCATCGGCCGCAGGTCGCCCTGGGCGATGACGCGCTGCATGTGTTCTTCCGGGCTGGCCTTGACCCACACCGTGTAGCAGGCCGCGCGCAGCAGCTCGTAGGTCGGCGCGTCCGAGACGATGCCGCCGCCGGCGGCGATGACGACATGGTCATGGTGCTCGATGATGCGCTCGAGGCAGCGCTTCTCCAGGCGGCGGTAGGCATTCTGCCCGTACAGCGAGAAGATCTCCGCGGCCGGCACGCCGGCCTCGCGCTCGATCTCGTCGTCGAGCTCGATGAAGGGCACGCCGAGATGGGCGGCCAGCCCCACTCCGAGGGTGGACTTGCCGGCGCCGCGCAGGCCGATCAGGGCGATGCGCTGGTGGCGCGCCAGCGGGTCCTGCTCGCCGAAGGCGCTCGACAGGATGGCCTTGGCCTGGGTGAGCTTCTTCGGCGAGAGCTTTTCCAGGTACTGGATCAGCAGCGTCAGCTCGATCGGGTGGATGTCGCGCTCGCCGAGCAGCTCGGTGAGCGAGGCGCCGAGGGCGGTCGCCACCTGGCGCAGCAGCAGGATGGAGATGTTGCCCTGGCCGCTTTCCAGCTGGGCGAGGTAGCGTTCGGAGACCCCCGACTTGGCGGCGAGGCCCTTGCGCGACAGCCCCTGCCGCGCGCGGGCGTCCCGCACATGGGCGCCGAGTTGCTGCAGGTAGGGTTCGTCGTTGTGTGGCGTTTGCAGGGCTTGCTGCGAAGAATCGCTCATGTTCTGTTCCCCTTTGCGCGGGATGCCGGCGGGCGGGCCGTCGCTACAAGAAGCGTGCAGTATAAAACTTGATTTATGATTTTGATGCAATATACTGGACAGCGCCAGCCGTGATAAGCCATAAAGACGGCATATATTGTCAAATGTCATCCTGATCGCGTGACGACAGCACTATACTGCTGCAAAAGAATTTCAGGCTCCGAGCACAAAATGGAAAACGCCACGATCGAATCCTTCACCGCCCTCGTCGAGGAGGTCACCCGAGCCATCGCCGGCCGGCCGCTGGACGAGAAGCTGGAGCAGCAGCTGAACAGCACCTTCCCGGCCGATGGCGCGGCCTTCGAACGCATCTTCGCCGCCTGCAAGGCGGGCATCGCCGCCGGCTGGATATGCAATCGCGAGGCCGGCGGCATCAGGTTCGGCCGCGTCGCCAAGCCTGCCGAGGCCCTCAACGGCTTCAGCATCGACGTCGTCGAGATGGACAGCGTCAAGGGCCCGCACCACCGCCATCCCAACGGCGAGATCGACATGATCATGCCGCTCGACGCCGAGGCGCGCTTCGACGGCAGGGGCCGCGGCTGGCTGGTCTATCCGGCCGGCCACGCCCACCACCCGACCGTGACCGGCGGCAAGGCCATCGTGCTCTACCTGCTGCCGGACGGGGCGATCGAATTCACGCGGCCCTGAGCCGCGCCGCTTGCCGCAACGAAAGAACGAAGAAGGACCAAGACAGAGGAGGGGCAGGAGATGCCGCAGCTATCCACGGCCGATCACCGCTTTTCGCCGCCGCGCGTCGAGGTGCCGCGCGACTACAACGCCGCCTGGGACCTGATCCAGCGCAACCTGCAGGCCGGCCGCGGCAGCAAGACGGCCTTCATCGACGACGAGGGCAGCTGCACCTACAGCGAGCTGGCGGCGCGGGTGAACCGCTTCGGCAACGTGCTGGCCGGACTCGGCATCGGCCAGGAAGAGCGGGTCATGCTGTGCCTGCTCGACACCATCGACTTCCCGACCGCCTTCCTCGGCGCCATCCAGGCCGGCGTCGTGCCGATCGCCGCCAACACCCTGCTCACATCCGCCGACTACGACTTTATGCTGGGCGACTCGCGCGCCCGCGCGCTGGTCGTCTCCGAGGCGCTGTGGCCGCAGTTCGAGGCCATCGTCGGCAAGCACCCGCAGCTGCGGCACGTCATCGTCAGCGGCGCCGACGCCAAGGGTCGCCTGCGCCTCTCCGACCTGATGGCCAAGGCCGCGGACGCCTTCGAGCCGGCGCCGACCACCTGCGACGACATGTGCTTCTGGCTGTATTCCTCCGGCTCGACCGGCTCGCCCAAGGGCACGGTGCACCTGCATTCTCACATGATCCAGACGGCCGAGCTCTACGCGCGGCCGGTGCTCGGCATCCGCGAGGACGACGTCGTCTTCTCGGCGGCCAAGCTGTTCTTCGCCTACGGCCTCGGCAACGGGCTGACCTTCCCCATGTCGGTCGGCGCCACGGCGGTGCTGATGGCCGAGCGGCCGACGCCGCAGGCGGTGTTCCGCCGCCTGCGCGAGCGCCAGCCGACGATCTTCTACGGCGTGCCGACGCTGTTCGCCGCGCTGCTGGTCAGCCCCGAGCTGCCGAAGAAGGAGGAGCTGCGCATGCGCATGTGTACCTCGGCCGGCGAGGCGCTGCCGGCCGACATCGGCAAGCGCTGGACCGAGCACTTCGGCGTCGAGATCCTCGACGGCATCGGCTCGACCGAGATGCTGCACATCTTCCTCTCCAACCGGCCGGGCGAGGTGCGCTACGGCACCACCGGCAAGGCGGTGCCCGGCTACGCCCTGCGCCTGATCGGCGAGGACGGCCAGCCGGTCGGCGACGGCGAGATCGGCGAGCTGCAGATCAACGGCCCGTCCTCGGCCGTCATGTACTGGAACCAGCGCGAGAAGTCGCGCCACACCTTCATGGGCGAGTGGACGCGGAGCGGCGACAAATACACGCGCGACGCCGACGGCTACTACCAGTATTGCGGCCGCACCGACGACATGCTCAAGGTCTCCGGCATCTACGTCTCGCCCTTCGAGGTCGAGGCGGCGCTGATGACCCACGAGGCGGTGCTGGAAGCCGCCGTCGTGGCGCACGCCGACACCGACGAGCTGGTCAAGCCGAAGGCCTTCGTCGTACTCAAGCCGGGCATGACGGCCTCCGACGCGCTGGCCGAGGCGCTGAAGAAGCACGTCAAGGACAAGCTGGCGCCGTACAAATATCCGCGCTGGCTGGAGTTCGTGCCCGAGCTGCCGAAGACGGCGACCGGCAAGATCCAGCGCTTCAAGCTGCGTGGCTGAGGTGACGGCGGCCCGGCTTGACTCGGCGGGGCCGGGCTGAAATGATGCGTTGTGTGAGAAAACGCCCGGGCGCGCGCCCGGACGAAGAAGTTTCAAAACCCTTCTGGAGGAGCAAGACATGAAGAAAAGCACGAACCGGAGCGGCCGCCGCGAGTTTCTCAGGAGCACCGGCGCCCTCGCCGGCGCCGCCGCGGTCGGCACGCTGGCGCCGTTCGGCATCGCCCGCGCCCAGTCCGCCAAGCTGAAGGTCGGCCTGATGCTGCCTTACACCGGCACCTACGCGCCGCTCGGCAACGCCATCACCAACGGCTTCAAGCTGGCGGTGGAAGAGCGTGGCGGCAAGCTCGGCGGGCGCGAGATCGAATACTTCGTGGTGGACGACGAGTCCAACCCGGCCAAGGCGCCGGAGAACACCAACAAGCTGGTGCAGCGCGACAAGGTCGACGTGCTGATCGGCACGGTGCACTCCGGCGTCGCCATCGGCATGGCCAAGATCGTGCGCGAGACGGGCACCCTGTGGATCGACCCGAACGCCGGCGCCGACGAGGTCACCGGCGTGCTGTGCGCGCCGAACATCTTCCGCACCTCCTTCTCCAACTGGCAGTCCACCCACGCGCTGGGCAAGGTGCTGAAGAAGGAGGGCCACAAGACCGCCGTCTTCATCACCCACAAGTACGCCGCCGGCGAGCAGATGAAGGAGGGCTTCCGCGAGGGCTTCGAGAAGGAGGGCGGCAAGCTGGTGAAGGAGCTCTACCTGCCCTTCCCGCAGGTGGAGTTCCAGGCGCTGCTGACCGAGATCGCCAGCATCAAGCCGGATGCCGTGGTGAGCTTCTTCGCCGGCGGCGCCGCCGCCAAGTTCCTCAAGGACTACGCCGCGGCCGGCCTCAAGGGCAAGATCCCGCTCTACGGCTCGGGCTTCCTCACCGATGGCGTGCTCGACGCGGTCGGCAGCGATGCCGAAGGCGTCGAGACGACGCTGCACTACGCCGACGGCCTCAACACGCCCAAGGACAAGGCTTTCCGCCTGGCCTATGCCAAGGCCTTCAAGCTGCAGCCCGACGTCTATGCCGTGCAGGGCTACGACGCCGGCCAGCTGCTGGCCGCCGGCCTCGAGGCGGTCAAGGGCGACATGAGCCGCAAGGCGGAGATGATCAAGGCCATGGAGACGGCCAAGATCGACAGCCCGCGCGGCCAGTGGACCCTGTCCAAGGCGCACAATCCGGTGCAGGACATGTACCTGCGCAAGGTCGTCGGCAAGGAGAACAAGGTGCAGTACGTCGCCTGGAAGGCCCTCGCCGATCCGGCGCGCGGCTGCAAGGCCTGACGACGACAAGCAGGAAGCGCCGCGCGACGGCATGCCCGCCGCGCGGCCGCCAACGCCCTCAGTGCCTGCATTACACTGGGGGCTTTTCATGTCGCGTGCCGCCGCCGACCGCTGACTGACCGCTGCCCCGCCCGGGAATGGATCTCGCCTTCTTCCTCATCCAGCTGCTGAACGGCCTGCAATACGGCCTGCTGCTGTTCCTCGTCGCATCCGGGCTGACGCTGATCTTCGGCATCATGGGCATCATCAACCTGGCCCATGGCAGCTTCTACATGCTCGGCGCCTACCTCGCCTGGTCGCTGGCCTCGATGACCAACAGCCTCGTCGCGGCCATCGCGCTCGGCGTCGTGCTGACGGTGCTGCTCGGCATCGCCCTGGAGTGGCTGCTGATCCGCCATTTCTACGAGCGCGATCACCTCTACCAGGTGCTGCTCACCTACGGCCTGATCCTCGTCTTCGAGGAGATGCGCTCGGTGATCTGGGGCGACGACGTGCATGGCGTGCCGGTGCCGGATCTGCTGGCCTACTCGATTCCGCTCACCGAGAACCTGTCCTACCCGGTCTACCGGCTCGTCATCTCCGCCGTCTGCCTGCTGCTGGCCCTGGCCATGTACCTGCTCATCGCGCGCACCTGCCTCGGCATGATGATCCGCGCCGGCAGCTCGAACCGCGAGATGGCGCAGTCGCTCGGCATCAACATCAAGCTGGTCTACATGCTGATCTTCGCCCTCGGCGTGGCGCTGGCCGGCTTCGCCGGCATGATCAACGCGCCGCTCTCCTCGGTCTTCCCCAACATGGGCGGCGGCGTGCTGATCATCTGCTTCGTCGTCGTCGTCATCGGCGGCATCGGCTCGGTCAAGGGCGCCATGGTCGCCTCGCTGCTGATCGGCCTGGCCGAGACCTTCGGCCAGGTGCTGGTGCCGGAAGTGGCGGGCATGATCGTCTACCTGCTGATGGCCGCCGTGCTGGTGTGGCGGCCCGAAGGCCTGTTTCGCAAGCTGTGATGCGCGCCGGCGGCCGTTTCCTCAACCTCGCCCTGCTGCTCGCCCTTGCCGGGCTGATCGCGTTTCCGCTCGCCGGCTCGACCTTCTACACCCAGCTGTTCACCAAGATCATGATCATGGCCATCTTCGCCATGAGCCTCGACCTGCTGGTCGGCTACACCGGCCTGATCAGTTTCGGCCATGCCGCCTTCTACGGCCTCGCCGGCTATGCCCTGGCATTGATGGTGCCCAAGTACGAGGCCGCCTCGCTGTGGTGGACCCTGCCGGCGACGATGACGGTGTGCGCCGCCTTCGCCCTCGTCACCGGCGCGCTGGTGCTGCGCACGCGCGGCATCTTCTTCATCATGGTGACGCTGGCCTTCGCCCAGATGCTGTTCTTCGTCTTCCACGACACCAAGATCGGCGGCGGCTCGGACGGCATCTACATCTACAACAAGCCGCATCTCAGGCTGGGCGAGACGGCGCTGCTCGACCTCGAGAAGCTCGAGCACTTCTACTACCTGGTGCTGGCGCTGATGGTGCTGGTCTTCCTCCTGCTACGCCGCCTGCTCGGCTCGACCTTCGGCCGCGCCCTGGTCGGCATCAAGGAGAACGAGCACCGCATGCGCGCGCTCGGCTTTCCCGCCTTCCGCTACAAGCTGGCCGCCTACGTGCTGTCCGGCGCGCTCGGCGGCCTGTCCGGCTACCTGGCGGCGGTGCAGTTCGGCTTCGTCAACCCGGAGATCATCTCCTGGCACCAGTCCGGCGCCGTGCTGATGATGGTGATCCTCGGCGGCATGGGCACGCTCTACGGGCCGGTCATCGGCGCCTTCGCCTTCGTCCTGATGCAGGAGCTGTTCTCCAACCAGGCCTGGTTCGGCGCCTACGCCAAGCACTGGCAGCTGGCGATGGGCCTGGCCATCATCCTCGTCGCCGTCTACCTGCCGCGTGGCCTGGCCGGCCTGCTGCAGAAGACCGGGCACAAGGCGGATGCCGGCGAACCCGCGGCGGATGCCGACGGGACGCAGGAGGGCGCGCATGGCTGAACGGGATTCCGCCGCCGCCGTGGCCGCAGCGCCGGGCGGCGGCGCCATCCTCAGCACCGTCGGTCTGACGCGGCGCTTCGGCGGCCTGCTGGCCGTGAACGACGTCTCCATCGACCTGCGGGTGGGCGAGGTGCACGCGGTGATCGGCCCCAACGGCGCCGGCAAGACGACGCTGACCAACCTGCTCTCGGGCGACCTGGCGCCGAGCGCGGGCGAGATCCGCTACGGCGGCGGCAACCTCGCCGGCCTGCCCTCGCACCGCATCTCGCGCATGGGCATCGGCCGCAGCTACCAGAAGACCAACATCTTCCTGCCGTTCACCGTCTTCGAGAACTGCCGCCTGGCGGCGCAGTCGCGCGCGCCGCACGCCTGGCGCGTGTTCCATCGCGCCGGCAGCTTCGCCGACATCAACCGCCAGGCCGAGGAGGCGATGGCGGCGGCGGGGCTGGCCGGCCGCCGCGAGCGCGTCGCCGCCACGCTGTCGCACGGCGAGCAGCGCCAGCTCGAGATCGCCATGTGCCTGGCGACGCGGCCGCGCGTGCTGCTGCTCGACGAGCCGCTGGCCGGCATGGGGCCGCACGAGTCGGCCAGCATGGTCGAGCTGATCAAGAAGCTGACGGCGGGCCACGCCATCATGCTCATCGAGCACGACATGGACGCCGTCTTCGCCGTGGCGCAGCGCCTGACGGTCATGGTCAACGGCGAGGTGATCGAGTCGGGCGCGCCGGAGGACGTGCGCAACAGCCCGGCTGTGCAGCTCGCCTATCTCGGCGGGGAGGACAGCCTCCATGGCTGAGGCATTGCTGGCGGCGCGCGGCCTGCACACCTATTACGGCGCCAGCCACATCCTCAACGGCGTCGACTTCGCCGTCGGCCGCGGCGAGTGCATCGGCCTGATGGGCCGCAACGGCATGGGCAAGACGACCCTGCTGCGCTCGATGCTCGGCCTGGTGCGGCCGCGCCAGGGCAGCGTCGAGGTGCGCGGCCGCGACATGACGCGGGCCGCGCCCCATGCCATCGCCCGCGCCGGCATCGCCTTCGTGCCCGAGGGGCGCGGCATCTTCCCCAACCTGACGGTGCGCGAGAACCTCGTCATGGCGGCGCGGCCCGGCGTGGACGGCCGCCGCGAGTGGGGCTACGAACGCGTCCTCGCCACCTTCCCGCGGCTTGGTGAGCGCCTCGACAACGGCGGCGCCCAGCTCTCCGGCGGCGAGCAGCAGATGCTCACCATCGGCCGCGCCCTGATGACCAACCCCGACCTGCTCATCCTCGACGAGGCGACCGAGGGCCTGGCGCCGCTCATCGCCAGGGAGATCTGGAACATCATCCGCGGCATCCGCGCCTCCGGCATCGCCACGGTGATCGTCGACAAGAACTACGGCGCGGTGCTCGGCCTGGCCGACCGCTGCGTCGTGCTGGTCAAGGGCTGCGTCGTGTTCACCGGCACGCCCGGCCAGCTCGCCGACAACGAGGAAATGATGCAGCGCTATCTTGGAGTCTGACCATGGAGACCGGCTTTGCCGAGGCCGCCGGCCGCTCGCTCGAATACTGCCTGATCCCCGCCCACCAGCTGAACCGGCCGACGCTGGTCTTCCTGCACGAGGGTCTCGGCTCGGTGGCGATGTGGCGCGACTTCCCGGCGAAGGTGGCCACCGCCACCGGCTGCCGCACCCTGGTGTATTCGCGCTACGGCTACGGCCAGTCGGAACTGCTGGCCGCGCCGTTCACCACGCGCTACATGCACGACGAGGCGCTGGTGGCGCTGCCCGAGCTGCTCGATCGCCTCGGCATCGAGCGGCCGCTGCTGGTTGGCCACTCCGACGGCGGCTCGATCGCGCTGATCCACGCCGGCGGCGCGGGGCGCGAGGTCGCCGGCCTGATCCTGATGGCGCCGCACGTCTTCGTCGAGGACCTCTCGATCGCCAGCATCGCCAAGGCGAAGACGG
>CAUJIV010000115.1 GCA_963205435.1 Pseudomonadota bacterium | reverse complement strand
CGGCCAGCCGGGCAGGGCGTCGAGCGACGCCAGCAGTTCCTCGGCGTATTGGGTGATGGCGAGGTAGTACATCGGGATCTCGCGCTTCTCCACCACGGCGCCGGTGCGCCAGCCGCGGCCGTCGATGACCTGCTCGTTGGCCAGCACCGTCTGGTCGACCGGGTCCCAGTTCACCGTCCCGGTCTTCTGGTAGGCCAGGCCCTTCTCCAGCATGCGCAGGAAAAGCCACTGGTTCCACTTGTAGTATTCCGGCTGGCAGGTCGCCAGCTCGCGCGACCAGTCGATGGCGAAGCCGAGCGAGCGCAGCTGCCGCTTCATGCAGGCGATGTTGTCGTAGGTCCATTTCGCCGGCGGCACGCCGTTGGCCATCGCCGCGTTCTCCGCTGGCAGGCCGAAGGCGTCCCAGCCCATCGGCTGCAGCACGTTGCAGCCGCGCATGCGGTGGTAGCGCGCCAGCACGTCGCCGATGGTGTAGTTGCGCACGTGGCCCATGTGCAGCTTGCCCGAGGGATAGGGAAACATCGACAGACAGTAATATTTCGGCCGCGACGGGTCCTCGACGGCGCGGAAGGCGGCGGTGGATTCCCAGTGCTGCTGGGCGGCCTGCTCGATCGCGGCCGGGGCGTATTTTTCCTGCATGGGGGACGGCGACGCTGAAAGCCGGGAATTATACCCCGCGCCCGGGCGGCGGCCGCGCGCCGCGCCGCCCGGACTATAATCCCGCGGTATCCCGGGCTTCCCTCATGACGACCCTCCTCGCCGGCCTCAATCCGCCGCAACACGCCGCCGTCACGCTGCCGCCGCAGCACGCCCTGGTCCTCGCCGGCGCCGGCTCGGGCAAGACGCGGGTGCTCACCACGCGCATCGCCTGGCTGATCCACGCCGGCCTGGCGCGGCCGCACAACATCCTCGCCGTCACCTTCACCAACAAGGCGGCAAAGGAGATGCTGGCGCGCCTGACGGCGATGCTGCCGATCGACACCCGCGGCATGTGGATCGGCACCTTCCATGGCCTGTGCAACCGCATGCTGCGCGCCCACCACCGCGACGCCGGCCTGCCGCAGCTGTTCCAGATCCTCGACGCCGCCGACCAGCTGGCGGCGGTCAAGCGCCTGCTACGCGCGCTCGGCGCCGACGACGAGAAGTTCCCGCCGCGGGAGCTGGCCGGCTTCATCAACGCCTGCAAGGAGGCCGGCCTGCGGCCGGACGCCGTCGAAGCCTGGGACGGCTACGCGAAAAAACGGGTCGAGCTCTACCGCGAATACGAGGCGCAATGCCAGCGCGAGGGCGCGGTCGACTTCGCCGAACTGCTGCTGCGCTCCTACGAGCTGCTGGCGCGCAACGAGCCGGTGCGCCGCCACTACCAGGAGCGCTTCCGCCACATCCTGGTCGACGAGTTCCAGGACACCAACGTGCTGCAGTATCGCTGGCTGAAGCTGCTCGCCGGCCATCCCTCTCCCCTAGCCCCTCTCCCGCAAGCGGGAGAGGGGAGCGTTGAGAGCCGCTCGCGCGGCTCAAGCGGGACGGGGGCCAGCCTGTTCTGCGTCGGCGACGACGACCAGTCGATCTACGCCTTCCGCGGCGCCGAGGTCGGCAACATGCGCGACTTCGAGCGCGAGTTCCGCGTCGCCAATGTCATCCGCCTCGAGCAGAACTACCGCTCCCAGGGCAACATCCTCGACGCCGCCAACGCCATCATCAGCCACAACGCCGCGCGGCTCGGCAAGAACCTGTGGACCGAGGCCGGCGCCGGCGAGCCGATCCGCGTCTTCGAGGCCTTCAGCGACGCCGAGGAGGCGCGCTGGATCGTCGAGGAGGTGCGCGCCCTCGCCGCCGAGGGGCTGGCGCGGCGCGAGATGGCGCTGCTCTACCGCTCCAACGCCCAGTCGCGCGTGCTCGAGCATGCCCTCTTCTCGGCCGGCCTGCCCTACCGCGTCTACGGCGGCCTACGCTTCTTCGAGCGCCAGGAGGTGAAGCACGCGCTCGCCTACCTGCGCCTGATCGCCAACCCGGACGACGACGGCGCCTTCCTGCGCGTGGCGAACTTCCCGGCGCGCGGCATCGGCGCGCGCACGCTCGAGCAGCTGCAGGACGCGGCGAAATCGGCCGGCGCCAGCCTCTGCGCCGCGGCGCGCGGCGGCGGCAAGGCGGCCGCCTTCGCCGCCCTCGTCGACCGCCTGCGCGCCGACAGCGAAGGGCTGCCGCTGCCGGAACTCGTCGAGCAGATGCTGGAGCTCTCCGGCCTGCGCGCCCACTATTTGGCGGAGAAAGAGGGCGAGGAGCGGCTGGCCAACCTCGGCGAGCTGGTGAACGCCGCCGCCAGCTTCGTCGCCGAGGAGGGCCGCGCCGACGCCGAGGGCGAGCTGAGCGGCGACCTCGCCGCGTTCCTCGCCCACGCCGCGCTCGAGGCCGGCGAGCACCAGGCCGGCGAGGGCGACGACGCCCTGCAGCTGATGACGGTGCATTCGGCCAAGGGTCTGGAGTTCGACGTCGTCTTCATCAGCGGCCTCGAGGAAGGCCTCTTCCCGCACGAGCACTCGGTGCGCGAGGACAAGGGGCTGGAGGAGGAGCGCCGCCTGATGTACGTCGCCGTGACGCGGGCGCGCCGCCGCCTCTACCTGTCCTTCGCCCAGACGCGCCAGCTGCACGGCCAGACCCGCTACAGCCTGCCCTCGCGCTTCCTCGACGAGATTCCCGCCGGCCTGCTGAAATGGCTGACGCCGCGGCTGGCGCGCGACGCCTTCGCCTCGCTGCCCTCCTCCACCGCCCGCGGCCGCCCCGCCTGGGCCGGGCCGCCGCCGGCCGCGCTGGCGCGGCGCGCGGCGGAAAAGTCGGCCGGCGGCTTCCGCATCGGCCAGAGCGTCGCCCACGCCAAGTTCGGCCAGGGCATCATCGTCAATGCCGAGGGCGCCGGCTCCGACGCCCGCGTGCAGGTGAACTTCGGCCGTGAGGGCGTCAAGTGGCTGGCGCTGTCGGTGGCGAAGCTGACGGCGGTCTGAGGCAGGATCGATGAAGGCACGCGTCAACGGCATCGAGCTGCATTACGAAATCTCCGGCAGCGGGCCGTGGCTGACGCAGTCGCACTCGCTCGGCAGCGACGCCTCGATGTGGCGGGCGCAGCTGGCGGCGCTGGAGCCGCACTTCAGCGTGCTGCGCTACGACACGCGCGGCCACGGCGGCTCGGACGCGCCTGAAGGCGAGTACTCCCTCGCCGGCCTGGCCGGCGACGTGCTCGGCCTGCTCGACGCGCTGGGCATCGAGCGCACCCACTTCTGCGGCCTGTCGATGGGCGGCATGATCGGCCAGCAGCTGGCGCTGCAGACGCCGCGGCGGCTCGGCCGACTGGTGCTGGCCAGCACCGCCAGCCGCACGCCGGCGCAGGCGGGGCCGCTGTGGGCCGAGCGCATCCGCATCGCGCGCGAGCAGGGCATGGCGGCCCACGTCGAGGCGACGCTGGCGCGCTGGTTCACGGCCCCCTATCGCGCGGCGCACCCGGACGTGGCGGCGGCCATCGGCGCGCTGATCCGCGCCACCCCCGTGGCAGGCTACTGCGGCTGCGGCGCCGCCATCGCGGCGCTCGACCTCCACGACCAGCTGGCGGCGCTGCGCGCGCCGACGCTGGTCATCGTCGGCGCCGAGGATCCCGGCACGCCGCCGGCGATGGCGCGGGAAATCGCCGCGGCGATCCCCGGCGCGCGCCTGGAAGTCCTGGCGCAGGCCTCGCACCTGTGCAACATCGAGCAGGCGGCGGCCTTCAACCGCCTGCTGCTCGACTTTCTGCTGGAGGCATAGATGGATCTGGGCATCGCCGGCAAACGGGCGCTGGTCTGCGCCGCCAGCAAGGGGCTCGGCCGCGGCTGCGCCCTGGCGCTGGCGCGCGAGGGCGCGCACGTCACCATCGTCGCGCGCGGCCGCGAAGCGCTGGCGGCAACCGCCGCCGAGCTGGAAAGGGCCGCCCCCGCCGGCACCGCCATCGGCGCCGTCGCCGCCGACATCACGACCGCCGAGGGGCGCGCCGCGGCGCTGGCCGCCTGCCCGCAGCCCGACATCCTGGTGAACAACGCCGGCGGCCCGCCGCCGGGCGACTTTCGCGACTGGACGCGCGAGGACTGGCTCGCCGCCCTCGACGCCAACATGCTGGCGCCGATCGAGCTGATCAGGGCGACGGTGGACGGCATGATCGCGCGCCGCTTCGGCCGCATCGTGAACATCACCTCCGGCGCGGTGAAGATGCCGATCGACGTGCTCGGCCTGTCCAACGGCGCGCGCAGCGGGCTGACCGGCTTCGTCGCCGGGCTGGCGCGCAAGACCGTGCGCCACAACGTCACCCTCAACAACCTGCTGCCCGGCCTCTTCGACACCGACCGCATCCGCGCCGTGGTCGGCGCCCAGGCGCGGGCACGAGGCGTCGGCTACGAGGCGGCGCTGGCCGAGCGCGTCGCCGCCATCCCGGCCGGCCGCATCGGCGATCCGGAGGAGTTCGGCGCCGCCTGCGCCTGGCTGTGCAGCGCCCAGGCCGGCTTCATCACCGGCCAGAACTGGCTGCTCGACGGCGGCGCCTATCCGGGAACCTTCTGACATGGGAAAAGACCTCGACGCCGCGGCCCTCGAATACCACGCCCTGCCGACGCCAGGCAAGATCGCCGTGGTGCCGACCAAGGACCTCACCAACCAGCGCGACCTGGCCCTCGCCTATTCCCCCGGCGTCGCCGCCGCCTGTGACGCCATCGCCGCCGATCCGGCCGCCGCCGCGCGGCTGACCTCGCGCGCCAACCTGGTCGGCGTCGTTACCAACGGCAGCGCCGTGCTCGGCCTCGGCGACATCGGCCCGCTCGCCAGCAAGCCGGTGATGGAAGGCAAGGCCTGCCTGTTCAAGAAGTTCGCCGGCATCGATGTCTTCGACATCGAGCTGGCCGAGTCCGACCCGGACAGGCTGGTCGACATCATCGCCGCCTTGGAGCCGACCTTCGGCGGCATCAACCTCGAGGACATCAAGGCGCCGGAGTGCTTCGCCATAGAGAGGAAGCTGCGCGAGCGCATGCGCATCCCGGTCTTCCACGACGACCAGCACGGCACGGCCATCGTCGCCAGCGCCGCCGTGCTGAACGGGCTCAAGCTGGCCGGCAAGGCGATCGGCGAGGTGAAGCTCGTCACTTCCGGCGCCGGCGCCGCCGCCCTGGCCTGCCTCGACCTGCTGGTGCAGCTCGGCGTGCGGCCGCGAAACATCTGGGTCACCGACATCCACGGCGTGGTGCACGCCGGTCGCGCCGTGGAAATGGACGAGGTCAAGGCGCGCTACGCCCAGCCGACGGCGGCGCGCACGCTGGCCGAGGTGATCGACGACGCCGACGTCTTCCTCGGCCTCTCCGCCGGCGGCGTGCTCAAGCCGGAGATGGTGCGGCGCATGGCGGCGCGGCCGCTGATCCTGGCGCTGGCCAATCCGCAGCCGGAGATCCTGCCCGAGGAAGTGCGCGCCGTGCGCGACGACGCCATCGTCGCCACCGGCCGCTCGGACTACCCGAACCAGGTCAACAACGTGCTCTGCTTCCCCTTCATCTTCCGCGGCGCGCTCGACGCCGGCGCCAGCGCCATCACCGAGACGATGAAGCTCGCCGCCGTGCGCGCCATCGCCGAGCTGGCCGAGGCCGAGGCCTCAGACATCGTGGCGACGGCCTACGGCGGCGAGGAACTGGCCTTCGGCCCGGACTACATCATCCCGAGGCCCTTCGATCCGCGCCTGATCGCGCGCATCGCGCCGGCCGTGGCGCAGGCGGCGATGGACGCCGGCGTGGCGACGCGGCCGATCGCCGATTTCGCCGTGTACCGCCAGCGATTGAGCCAGTTCGTCTTCCATTCCGGCGCGCTGATGAAGCCGGTGTTCGCCGCGGCGCAGAAATCGCCGCGGCGCGTGCTCTACTGCGAGGGCGAGGACGAGCGCGTGCTGCGCGCCGTGCAGGTCGTCGTGGACGAGGGCCTCGCCCTACCGGTGCTGCTCGGCCGGCCGGCGGTGGTCGAGTCGCGCCTCGAGCGGCTCGGCCTGCGCATCCGCCCCGGCCGCGACTTCGAGCTGGTCAATGTCGAGAACGATCCGCGCTATCGCGACCTTGCCGGCGAGTATTACGCCCTGATGCAGCGCGACGGCGTCTCGCCGGCCATCGCCCGGCGCGAAGTGCTGCGCTCGACCACCCTGATCGGCGCCCTGCTGCTGGCGCGCGGCGACGTCGACGCCCTGCTCTGCGGCACCTACGGCCAGCTGACCCACCATCTCGAGCGCATCGCCGAGGCGATCGGCCGCAAGCCGGGCGCGCGCATCTTCGCCACCCTCAACGTGCTGATGCTGCCGCAGCACACGCTGTTCCTCTGCGACACCTACGTGAACGAGGATCCGGCCGCCAACGAGATCGCCGAGATGACGCTGATGGCGGCCGAGGCGGTGCGCCGCTTCGGCCTCGTGCCCAAGGTGGCGCTGCTCTCCTGCTCCAACTTCGGCAGCCGCAAGACCGCCTCGGCGCTGAAGATGCGCGAAGCGCGGCGCCTGATCGCCGACCGCGCACCGCAGCTCGAGATGGACGGCGAGATGCACGGCGACGCCGCCCTCTCGGCCGAGATCCGCGGCCGGGTGTTCCCCGACTCGCTGCTGCAGGGCGAGGCCAACCTGCTCATCATGCCCAATCTGGACGCCGCCAACATCGCCTTCAACCTGCTCAAGGCCGGCGCCGGCGACGGCATCACCGTCGGCCCCATCCTGCTCGGCGCGGCGAAGCCGGTGCATGTCCTCACCTCGACGGCGACGGTGCGGCGGCTGGTCAACATGACGGCGCTGGCGGTGGTGGATGCCCACCACGCGAAGGCTTAGAATGCCTTGCGCATCCGCAGGGGAACGACCATGAGCCACGCCATCCGCTTCCGCCAGCCCGGCGGACCCGAAGTCCTGGAGTGGGTAGAACTCGCCGTCGGCGAGCCCGGCCCGCTCGAGGCGCGCGTGCGCCACCATGCCGTCGGCCTCAACTTCATCGACATCTACCACCGCAACGGCAGCTATCCCCTGCCCCTGCCCTCGGGCATCGGAATGGAGGGCGCCGGCGTCGTCGAGGCGGTTGGCAGCGAGGTGCGGGATTTGCGGGCGGGCGACCGCGTCGCCTATGCCGGCGGGCCGGTCGGCGCCTATGCCGAGGCCCGTCTGATTCCGGCCGACCGGCTGGTGCAGCTGCCCGAGGCGCTTTCCTTCGAGCAGGGCGCGGCGATGATGCTGCAAGGCATGACGGCGCAATACCTGCTGCGGCGCACCTACCGCGTGCAGCCGGGCGACGCCATCCTGATCCATGCCGCCGCCGGCGGCGTCGGCCTGATCGTCTGCCAGTGGGCGAAGGCGCTCGGCGCCACGGTGATCGGCACCGTCGGCTCGGAGGAGAAGGCGGCCCTGGCGCGCGCCCACGGCTGCGAGCATCCCATCGTGTACACCCGCGAGAAATTCGCCGAGCGCGTGCGCGAACTCACCGGCGGCGAGGGCGTGGCCGTGGTGTACGACTCGGTCGGCCGCGACACCTACATGGACTCGCTCGCCTGCCTGCGTCCGCTCGGCCTGCTGGCGCTGTTCGGCGCCTCCTCGGGGCCGGTGCCGCCCTTCGACCTGGGGCTCCTGGCGAAGATGGGCTCGCTCTTCGTCACGCGGCCGACGCTGTTCACCTACACGGCGAAGCGCACCGACCTGCTTGCCAGCGCCGGCGAGCTGTTCGAGGCGGTGACCTCCGGCAAGGTGAGGATCGGGGTGAACCAGCGCTACGCCCTGCGCGACGCGGGGCGGGCGCAGGCGGACCTCGAGGCGCGGCGGACGACCGGCTCGACGGTTCTGCTGCCCTGACCGGTTCGTCCGCTCGCGCGAAGCGGCCATGCGGCCATCGCTAGGGTGTGCCGGCCGCGCGGCCGTCGCGCCACGGGCCTATGGTAAATTAGCCCGGTGCTTCGTTCCTTCCTCATCGCCAATCCGAAGGGCGGCAGCGGCAAGACGACGCTGGCGACCAACCTCGCCGGCTGCCTCGCCCGCCAGGGGCACCGCGTCATGCTTGGCGACCTCGATCGCCAGCAGTCGGCGCGCGAATGGCTGAAACTGCGCCCGCAGGGCCTGCCGCAGATCCGTAGCTGGGACCTGCGGCCCGACGAGCCGGCCCGGCCGCCGCCGGGCACCACTCACGCCGTGCTCGACACCCCCGCCGGCCTGCACGGCAAGAAGCTCGCCGCGGTGCTCAAGCAGGTCGAGCGCGTCATCGTGCCGCTGCAGCCCTCGCTGTTCGACATCCTCGCCACGCGCGCCTTTCTCGACACGCTGCTGGAGGAAAAGGCGCTGCGCCGGCGGCAGACCTGCATCGCCGTCGTCGGCATGCGCGTCGACGCGCGCACGCGCGCCGCGCACGAGCTGGAGCGCTTCGTCGAGGGGCTCGGGCTGCCGGTGCTCGGCTTCCTGCGCGACACCCAGATCTACGTCCAGGCCGCCGCCCACGGCCTCACCCTGTTCGACCTGCCGCCCGCGCGCGCCGAGAAGGACCTGCCGCAGTGGCAGGGCATCATCGACTGGGCGGGCGCGCCCGGCAGCGCCGGGGAAACGCCGTGATCCTCCCGCGCCCCGCCGCCAGCCGCGGCCGCAGCGACCGCGGCTGGCTCGACGCCTGGCACAGCTTCTCCTTCGGCGACTATCGCGATCCGGAGCACGGCGGCTGGGGCGCGCTGCGCGTCCTCAACGAGGATGTCATCGCCCCGGGCCGCGGCTTCGGCATGCACGGCCACACCAACATGGAGATCCTCACCCTGGTGCTGGCCGGCGAGCTCGAGCACAAGGACGGCCTCGGCAACGCATCCGTCATTCGCGCCGGCGAAGTGCAGCACATGAGCGCCGGCCCCGGCCTACTGCACAGCGAGTTCAATCCCTCGCGCGACGTGCCGCTGCACCTGCTACAGGTCTGGATCGAGCCGGGCCGGCGCGGCGTCGAGCCCGCTTACGGACGCAGGGCCTTCCCGGCGGAGGAGCGGCGCGGCCGGCTGCGCGCGATCGCCAGCGGCGACGGCCGCGACGGCAGCCTCGCCATCCAGCAGGACGCCGTGCTCTGGGCTGCCCTACTGGCGGCCGGACAATCGCTGCGCCACGATCTCGCCGCCGGGCGGCGCGCCTACCTGCACGTCGTGCGCGGCGTGGCGGTGCTCAACGGCACGCCGCTCGAGGGCGGCGACGGAGCGAAGATCGCCGACGAGGCGGCGCTGGAGATCAGCGCCGAGGAAGAGGCGGAAATCCTGCTGTTCGACCTGCCATAGGGCGCGTTCGCACCGACAGATTGGTGGAGAACAGGCCTTGGGCGACTCAGGCCGCGCGCTGCCCGGCGCGGGCGATGCGGTTGCGCCCTCCTCGCTTGGCTTCCAGCAGCGCCTCGTCGGCGGCCTGCGTCAGCGCGTTGCCGGTGCGCTGCGCGGGGAAGCTGGCGATGCCGGCGCTGAAGGTGGCGCGCAGCGCGCCGCCGGCATGGGCGTGCGGCAGGGTGGCGAAATCGGCGCGGATGCAGTCGAGCACGGCTTCCGCCTCGTCGAGGCCGGCGCTGCGCAGCACGACCATGAATTCCTC
>CAUJIV010000114.1 GCA_963205435.1 Pseudomonadota bacterium | reverse complement strand
TTTTTCCCGCCTTTCCCCTTTTTTATAAATTTCTCCCCCCCCCCCGGCGTGGGGGTTTTGGTTTTGGGTTTGGGCCAGCGCGTCATTTGCCCTCTCCCCCGGCCCCTCTCCCGCAAGCGGGAGAGGGGAGTGAAATAAAAGGAGCGCAGGGGCGGGATCAGAGGAAGGAGGAGGGAGGAAACCCTTGCCCCGTTTGCATCCCTGCGCTCACAGACCACAATCCGTCATCCTCGCGATAGCGGGAATGACGTCAATTTGCCGCCGGTCTTGCGGCGATGCCCGCCTTGACCGGATCGAGCGCCACCTTCTCGCCGGCCGTCACGCCCGCCAACGCCTCATGGAAGCCGCCGGCGAGCGGCTCGGACAGGCGCACCTGGCGCAGGCGCGGCGGCTGGTCGCCGTCGAGGACGTACACCGCCGTCACCTCGCCGCGGCGCAGCACGGCGGCGGCGGGCAGCAGCAGCTTGCGCGCGCTGCCGGTGACGAAATGGACGCGGGCGAAGAGGCCGGGAATCAGGCCGGGCTGGTCCTCGGGCAGATAGACGCGCGCCGTCACCGTGTGGGTGCGCGGATCGGCGGCGGGGAAGACCTCGACCCGCGTCGCCTCGACCCACAGGCCGCGGTCGGGGAACTCGACGCGGGCGCGCAGGTGGGCGCGCACCTCGGCGAGCTTGTACTGCGGCACGCTGGCGGTGACGCGCAGCCCCTTCGGGTCATACACCGTGACCAGCGGCCGGCCGGGAGCCGCCATCTCGCCCGCCTCGACATGGCGCTGGGCGACGAAGCCGGTCAGCGGCGAGGCGATGACGGCATGGCTGGCCGCCGCGCCTGTGGCGCCGGCGCCGGCCTGCGCCGCCTTGTACTCGGCCTCGGCCTTGTCGAGCGCCGCCTTGGCCACGAATTTCTGCGCGTAGAGATCGCGCGTTCGCTCGTAGGCGGCCCTGGCGTTGGCCAGCGTCGCCTGGCTGGCGGCGTGGCTCTCCAGCGCCTCGCGCGCGTCGATGCGCATCAGCAGCTGGCCCTGGCGCACCGCGTCGCCGGCGTCGACGCGGGTTTCCAGGATGCGGCCGGACACCTGGGCGGCGACGGTGGCCTGGCGCGTCGCCTCGACCACCGCCTCGGCCGGATAGCTCAGGTCGACCTGGCGCAGCTCGACCGTGGCGCTGGCGAGGCCGGCCGCGGGCGCGGCCTGGGCGAAGGCCGGGCCGGCGAAGACGGCAGCGAGGAGGCAAAAGAGGCGCGAATTCTGCATGGCAGGTATATTAGTGTTTTCTTATATTTTGTCAAGATGGCGAGACGGGCGGCGGCGCCGCTTCCTATGTACCATAGGCGGGTTCGAAAGGAGGCTGGCATGCGCATCCTGCTGTGTTCCCTTGGGCTGCTGTTCGCCGCGGCTTCGCTCGCCGCCGACGCTCCGGCCACCCTCGCCCCCGGCATGGTCAATCCCGGCTACCACGAGCCGCCGTCCTGGTTCAAGGAGTCCTTCCTCGACCTGCGCGAGGACATCGCCGAAGCGGCCAAGGGCGGCCGCCGCCTGATGCTCTACTTCTACCAGGACGGCTGCCCCTACTGCGCCAAGCTGCTGCGCGAGAACTTCGGCGACCGCGACATCGCGGCGAAGACGCGCAAGCACTTCGACGTCATCGCCATCAACCTGTGGGGCGACCGCGAGGTGACCGACCTCGCCGGCAAGGCGACGACGGAAAAGGCCTTCGCCAGGGACTTGCGCGTGCAATTCACGCCGACGCTGCTGATCTTCGACGAGCGCGGCGGCACGGCGCTGCGGCTGAACGGCTACATCCCGCCGCACCAGTTCCACGCCGCCCTCGACTACGCCGGCGGCCGGCTGGAGAAAAAGCAGGCCTATGGTGACTACCTGCGCGCGCACGTGCGCGAGGCGGCCAGCGGCATCCTGCATGCCGAGCCCTGGCTCCTGCCGCCGCCGCTCGACCTTTCCCGGCGCGACAGCCGGCCGACCCTGGTGCTGTTCGAGCAGAAGGTGTGCGCCGCCTGCGACGAGATGCACGCCGAGGGCTTCCCGCGGCCCGAGGTCGCCGAGCTGCTGCCGCTGTTTCGCGCCGCGCGGGTGGACATCGCCGCCGGCGAGCGGCTGAAGACGCCGCAGGGCCGGCAGACGACGATGCGCGACTGGGCGCGCCAGCTGAAGATCGCCTACACGCCAAGCCTGGTCTTCTTCGATGGCGGCGGCCGCGAGGTGTTTCGCGTCGAGGGCTACGTGCGCCCCTTCCACCTCGCCTCGGCGCTGGACTATGTCGCCTCCGGCGCCTATCGCAAGCAGCCGGAGTTCCAGCGCTTCGTCGAGGCGCGCGCCACCTCGGCCGGCGCCCGCCAGGAGCGGCGCGAGCTGGCGCAGTGAAGGGCCGGCCGCGGTGCGGCCGGCTTTCGCGATCGATCAGGCGCCGGAATCAGCCGCGAGGCGCGCCGCACTTCTCCTGCATCAACTTGCCGAAGGTGGCGAGGAACTGCAGCGAGCGCACGGTCTCGGCGTCGGTCATGATGCGCCACAGGCCGCCGACGCCGCCGGCGGCCGGCTTCTCCTTGCTCTTCGCCGCCGCCTCCTCGAGGCAGCCGAGCAGCCCGGCCACCATGTCGAGGCGCTCGAGCAAGGCGGGCAGCGTGCTGGCGATGCGCTCCAGCGCCCCCGTGGCATGCAGCTGCTCGAGCATTTCCACCAGCCGGCTGATGCCGCCGCGGTTGAGCCGGTCGAGCAGCGACAGCCCTTCGCCAAGGGTGCCGGCGAGCCGCTCGACCATGCCGTCGGTGAGCGCGTCCTGCGCCGAGCTATAGAGCCGCGCCAGCTGCGCCAGCCGCTCGAAGTCGCCGTCGCTGGCCATGCGGGAGATCGCCGGCAGCGCCTTCTCCAGCCCGGAGCGGTTCACCTGGTCGAGCAGGCTGAGACCGTCGCCCAGCGCGCCGCTGAGACGGCCGACCATCTCGTCGTTGAGCGAGTCCTGGGCGGCGTGATAGAGCCGCGCCAGCTGCGCCAGCCGCTCGAGGTCACCGTTGTGCACCATCTCCGCCAGCTTCGGGATGGCCTTGGCCAGCCCGGCGCGACCGACCTGGTCGACCAGGTCGAGCGCCTCGGCGGCGGAACCGGCAAGGCGGCCGACCATCTCGTCGCTGGCTGCGTCCCGCGCCGCGGCGAACAGGCGCTGCATCTCGTGCCGGACGGCAGCGTCTTCGTCCATGTTGTCGATAGCCATTGCCGCCCCCGCTCAGAGCAGTCCGCGCGCGGACACCCAGTAGAGCTTGTTGTAGGCCATCTTGAACCAGTGCACCGCCCTGGTCGGCTCCTTCGGATCGGGCGGGTTCTCGTAGTTGAACATGGCGTAGGTGGCGCGGTCCTTGCCAGCCTCGATGAAGCAGAACACCTTGCCGTCGTATTCGCGCACCGTCGTGCCCACCTTGACCATGGCGGCGATGTTCTCGCCGATGACGTCGGCCTCGAAGTGTGCCGTCGAGCCGGCCTTGCTGATCGGCAGGTTGGTGGTGTCGCCGCAGACGAAGACGTTGCTGCGCCCCTCCATGTTCAGCCTGGTGCGGTCGGTCGGCACCCAGCCGTTCTGGCCGAGGCCGCACTTCTCCACCACCTCCATGCCCTTGTGCGACGGAATGGTGACGAGCAGGTCGTAGGGGATGTCGACGCCCTCCTCGCTGCGCAGGATCTTGTTGGCGCCGTCCACCTCCTTGATGTTGAAGAAGGTCTCGTACTTGATGCCGAGACGGTCCATCTCCGGCGCCGCCCACTTGGCGACGTTCTCCAGGCTGTGCACGCGGCCGATCGGGTAGGTGTAGTGCAGCTGCACCTTGTTGGCCATGCCGCGGTCCTTGAAGTAGTCGTGCAGCATGAAGGTGATCTCGAGCGGCGCCATCGGGCACTTGTGCGGCACGCCGACGCAGATCACCACCTTGCCGCCCTGGAAGGCCTGCAGGCGCTTGAACATCTTCAGCGCCGACTCCTCGGTGTAGAAGGTCTCGGCGTTCTCCGCCAGGCCGGGCACGCCCTCGGGATGCATGCGCGAGCCGGTGGCGATGACCATGACGTCGTATTCGTGCGTCTTGCCGCTCTTGGTGCGCACGCAGTTCTTGTCGAGCTGGAAGTCCTCGACCGGATCGACATGGAAGGCGATGCCCGGCTCGAGCAGGCTGGCCTGGTCGCGATACAGCTCGTCTGGCGTCATGCGCCCCACCGCCAGGTAGAGCAGCCCCGGCTGGTACATGTGCCGCTCGGAGGCCGACAGCATGGTGATGCGCGCCTTGCCGCTCTTCAGTTCGCCGGTCAGCCGCCGCGCCAGGTTGTTGGCGAGGATGGTGCCGCCCATGCCGCCGCCCACGATCAGTATTCTCATCTTGGCTCTCCTCCTTGTGGTGATTGTTCGTCTTGGCGCCTGCCGGCGCTCCCCGCCGGGCCTTCGCTACTTCTTGCGCCGCACGACGATGTACCAGACGCCGTTTTCCTCGCGGGTCGACAGGTACTCGTGGCCGACCTTGTTCACCCACTCGGGGATGTCATTGGCCGAGCCCTTGTCGGTCGACAGCACTTCCAGCTCGTCGCCGACCTCGACGGTCTTCAGCGCCGCGATCAGCTCCATCAGCGGGCCTGGGCAGAAGCTGCCGCGCCCGTCCACGATCTTCCGTTCAGCCATCTCGCCGCCTCCGTCGCGTCAGAACGTCCACACCTGGCCGCCGCTGGCCAGGTCGAGGAAGCGGGTCAGCCCGGTCGCCTCCTCGAGGTAATCCTCGAGCGCCGCCTTGTCGACGCCGAGGACATCCATCGCCATCGAGCAGGGGTAGATCCTGGCGCTGCCGAGCGCCGCCGCCTGCTCGAACAGCATCTTGAAGGGCGGCGCCTTCTTCTCGGCCATCAGCCGGCCCATTTCGCCCTCGGCTGGAGCCGCGGCCGCGGCGCCCTTGACGAAATGAGGCAGCGCATTCATGGAAAGGAAGACGAGCACTTCGTGCTCGCTGACAGCGGCGACCGAGGCCACCATCGCTGCCATCTGCAGCCGCTCGAGGGAACCCGAGACGACGACCACGCAAATCTTGCTGGCTGACATGAGCGAACTCCGGAAAGCTGGAAGCGCGAACCCCGCGGTTGCACCGCGTCGTCCAGGTCGCGAGCACCGCCTTTTTTATTTTAGACGGCGATCCGCGGACATGAAGGATTTTTTTAATCAGGCAGCAATGGCGGCGCCTTGCATCGGCGCGCAAACCGCTGGCCAATCGAGATTGCAATGGCCGGATAATCCTGGCTTATCGGCCCGTTTCGACGGCGGGCTTCTGCCAGATGTTGCGGCAGCCGGTTTCGCGCACGAACAGGGTGGCGACGGCGCCGAACGCGGCGAATCCGGCCATCAGCAGCAGGCCGGTGCGGTAGTCGGCGGCCGAATACAGTCGCGCGCCACCGTCCATGGCGCCCTGCCAGCCGCGGTCCATCACCCAGCCGACCAGCGGCTGCAGGATCGACGGCCCGAGGAAGACGCCGACGTTGACGACGCTGGTCGCCATGCCGGAGAGCAGCGGCGGATTGACTTCCTTGGCACAGGCCCAGGACAGCGTCAGGCTGGCCGTCAGCACGCCCATCACCAGGCACAGCCCGTAACTCGCCGCCGGCGTCAGCTGTCCCGAGACGATCCACAGCCACCAGCCAAGCGCATGCAGCACGGCGCCGCCGATCATCAGCGGCTTGCGCCGCCGGATGCGGTCCGAGAGCGGCCCGACGATCAGGCAGCCGAGGGCGAAGCCGCCAAAATAGACGGTCAGATGATTGGACGCCACCGCCCGCGTCATGCCATGGACTTGCGTGAAGTACGGCACCGCCCACAGGCCGGCGAAGGCGAAGAAGCTGCCGGCGATGCCGACATTCACGAAAAAACCCGGCCAGGTTTCGCGGTTCCTCATGACGGCGGCCAGCCCGCCCAGCCAGGCCGTGCGGTCGGCGCGTGCGCCGGTCGGCGCCGGCGCGGCCTTCTCGCCGGGGCGGTCCTGCACGAGGAACCACGACAGCACGCCGATGGCGAGGGACAGCACGCCGATGACGACGAACACGCCACGCCAGCCGACGCCCTGCGCCGCCCAGGCGAGCGGCGTGCCGGCGGTCATGGTGCCGACGTTGCCGAGAAACATCATGGTGCCCGTAAGCGTGGCGAAGCGGCTTTCCTCGTACCAGACGGCGATCAGCTTCAGCATGGCGATGAAGGCCACCGAGACGCCGAGGCCGACCAGGGTGCGTCCGGCCAGCGCCAGCTCGAAGCCCGGCGCCAGGCCGAACAGCAGGCTGCCGATACCGGCGACGATGCCGCCCAGGGTGAGGATCTTGCGCGGCCCCAGCGTGTCGGCCAGCACGCCGGTAGGGATCTGCATCACCGTGTAGACGTAGAAGTAGGTCGCTGCCAGCACGCCGAGCGAGGCGGCACTCGCCTCGAAGGCGGCGGCGAGGTCGCGCGCGATGGCCGCCGGCGCGACGCGGTGGAACATCGACATCAGATAGGAGCCGAGCGCCAGCAGCATGACGACGTTGCGCAGCCGCTTCTGCCGCGGCGTCAGCGCTGGCGCGATCATGCGCGGCGCGCCTGGGGGTTGAGCAGGTTGGGCGGCGCTTCGCCGCCGAGCGCGGCGACCAGGTTCCGCGCCGCCAGGCGCGCCATCTTCAGGCGCGTGTCGCGGCTGGCGCCGCCGATGTGCGGCGTCAGCACGACGTTGTCGAGGTCGATGAAGCGCGGGTCGAGCCGCGGCTCGTTCTCGAAGACGTCGAGGGCGGCGCCGCCGATCGCCTGGCGGCGCAGGCAGTCGACCAGCGCCGCGTCGTCGACGATGCCGCCGCGGGCGATGTTGATCAGCCAGGCGCCCGGCTTCATCAGCGCCAGCTCGGCGGCGCCGATGCAATGGTGCGTCTCGGCCGAATAGGGCAGCAGCAGGACGAGATAGTCCGCGCGGCGCAGCAGCTCCTCCTTGCCGACGTGGGCGGCGGCGCACTCCGCCTCGACCTGCGCCGGCAGGCGCGTGCGGTTGTGGTAGAGGGTGTTCATGTCGAAGCCGCGCGCGCGCCGCGCCACGGCCTGGCCGATGCGGCCCATGCCGAGGATGCCGAGCGTGGCGTGATGCACGTCGGGCCCGAGCCACTCCATGAAGCGCCAGCGCTGCCAGCGCCCCTCGCGGATGTAGCGGTCGCCGCGCACCAGCTGGCGGCCGGCCGCCAGCACCAGGGCGAAGGCCAGGTCGGCGGTGGTGTCGTTGAGCACTTCCGGCGTGTTGGTGACGAGGATGCCGGCGGCGCTGCAGGCGGCGATGTCGATGTTGTTGTAGCCGACGCCGATGTTGCACACCGCCTTCAGCCGCGGGCAGGCGGCGACCAGCGCGGCGTCGATGCGGTCGCTGGCGAGGATCAGCGCGCCGTCCTTGTCGGCCAGCCGCGCCGCCAGCGCGGCGCCCTCGAGCGGCTGGTCCTCCTGGTTGGCGTCGACCTCGAAATGCCCGCGCAACTCCTCGAGCACCTCCTCGAAGATCTGGCGGGTGACGGCGATTTTCGGTTTCATGGTTGATCAGCCCCGTTGTCAGGCCCGGTCGGGCCGGGCGCGCGGCGCGATGCCGCGTCCGGCGGGCTGCGCGGCGCATGCGGCCGCCCGGGCGCGTGCGGCAATCATACCGCGCCGCGCGGTTGACGCGGCGTCAATCCGCCGTTTTCAGCGTTGTGCCCCGCCATCGCCGCCGCCCGTCTCGTAATGGGCCAGCAGCGCTGCAAGTTCCAGGTCGCTGAAGGGGTTGCGCCAGCTGGTGCCGCGGTCGCCGCGCACGCCGAGCAGCAGGCGCGCGGCGAACTCCTCGCGCGGCAGGCGGCGGGCTTCCTCGAACAGGTCGCGCGCGGGCAGCGCCGCGTCGGCGGCCGGCGCATCGTGGCAGCCGGCGCAGACCTGGCGGTGCAGGGCGGCGCCGAGGCGCAGGCGCTCCGGCGTCGCCCCTCCGGCGAGGATCTGGCCGGCGTCGAAGGGGTGCTTGCGTCGCAGGGCCTCGAGGCCGCGGGCCACGGCAGAAAGGTCGCCGCGCGCCAGGGCGGCGCGCAAGGCGGGAATGCCGGCGCAATCGCCGGCGGACGGCCGCGGACAGGCGCCGGCGCGGCGCAGCAGCAGCGGCAGGGAGGACAGCGCGCCGGCCATGCGGGCGCGCAGGCCTTCGGCTTGCAGCGCGGATTCAGGACGGGATTGCAGGCGGCGCAGGTCGCCCGCCATCACCGCAAGCTCGGCGCCGAGGCGCCTGGCGTGCTCGTCCTGCGCCGCCGCCGCGGCGAGCGACGCCGCGGCGGCCAGCGCGAGGAGGATGCGGCGGGGCGCGCTCAGTTGAGCACGACCTTCCTGTCCATGCCCTTGCCCTTGTTCAGGCGCATCCACTCGGCCATCGAGCCGTCATACATGCTGGCCTTCTTGTTGCCGAGCAGCTCGCTGGAGACGAACCAGCCGATCGTCGCCCAGTGGCCGGTGTTGCAGAAGCTGATCTGCTCGCCGCTGGTCGGCACGCCGGCCAGCTTGTAGAGCTGCTCGAGCTGCGACTTGTTGCGGAAGCGGCCCATGCCGTTCTCCAGCAGCCAGCCCATCGGCAGGTTCTTCGCCCCGGCCAGCGTGCCGTAGTCCGGGACATGGAAGCGGGTGATGCCGACGTACTGGTCCTCGGGCCGGTTGTCGACCAGCAGGATGCCGCTCTTCTGCGCCTTTTCGACGTCGGCCATGCTGACCAGCATCTCCTTGCGCAGGTTGGCCTTGAAGGTCTTCTGCTCGGCCTTCTGCGCGCCGGCCTGCATCGGATTGGCCTTGCTCTTGTCCTGCTCGCGGGTCCACTCCAGCATGCCGCCGTCGAGGACGGAAACGTTGTCGTGGCCGAGCACCTTGAAGGTCCAGTAGGCGCGGGTGGCCATGCCGATGTCAATGGTGTTGAGGCCGGTCGACACCAGCACGACGTGGGTGTTGTTGTCGATGCCGAGGCTGCCGATGTGGGCGAGCAGCTTGTCGAGCTTCTCCGGGAACATGCCTGGAATCTTGTCGGCGGCGCGCTCCTCGCGCCAGCCATCCTTGGCGTAGTTGCTGTTCACGGCGCCGGGAATGTGACCGCGCAGGTACTCGGCTGGCGGCTGGAAGTCGACGATGGCGATGCCCGGCTTGCCCAGGTTGGCCTTCATCCATTCGATCGACACCAGCGGCTCGTTCGCCAGCGCGCCGCGCGCCGTCAGCAGCAGAAGCAGCAGCGCCGCCAGCAGCCCGCCCCATCTCGTCGAAACATGTGCTCTCATGCCCTGTCTCCTTCTCAGAGGGTTATCGTCAGGTCGGAAGCGAGGATGGCGGCGATGACGCCGTCCCAGTCTCCGTCCGTCATGTCCCGTCGCCGCACATCGATGGAGACGACGCGATGCGCCGCCTCCATCTGCCGCAGGGCGGCGCTCACGGTCTGGGCGTCGGGGAACAGACCGGCATTCAGTTCAAGCAGCTTCACAGGCTCAGCACCCCATCGGCCGCGGCCAGCGCCGCGGCGAGTCCGGCGGCGTCGAGCAGCGGCAGCTCGCCGGCCATCGCCGCCACCGTCGTCCGCGGCTCGATGCCGGAGAGCTCCAGCAGCTCGGCGTTGGCGGCGTTCTCGGCGCTCTCCTCCACCGGGCGGTCCATGAAGACCAGGTCGACAGCATGCCCGAAAATCGTCAACCCTGCCGCCACGCGCATCGCCTCGGCGTGGTCGCGCCGGGCCAGCACCAGCAGTTTCTTCTCGGCGCTCACAGGCTCACCACCTTCCTCGCCTCGCCCATCAGCGCGCTGTTGTTGGTCTGGCTGCCCAGCTCGACCGGGCAGGACCGCCCGGCGCAGAAGCGATGCCAGGACTCCTCGCAGACGACGGCGCGCGCGCCCTCCAGCGCCGCCAGCAGCCCGGCATCGTCGAGGCCGCGCACGCCGTCATGGGTGAAGAAGGCGGCGAAGGCGTGGTTGCCGCGCCGGCAGGCCTGCGCCAGCGGCGCCAGCAGGCGCGCGCCGGCCTCGCTGCCGACATGGAAGAAGATGTCCATCAGGCCGGCCTCGGCCGCGCCAGCCAGCCGCCGGCGAAGGCCGCGGCGGCGATCAGCAGGGCGGCGCCGAACAGGACCGCAGAAGGCCAGCCTGCCGAAGGCTGCGGCGGGCTTGCCGCCACGACGGCCGCCAGCGGCTGCTCGGGATAGGCCAGGCTGTCGGCCGGCAGCGCGCCATCGGCGGCCCATTCGGCCCAACCCTCGGCATACAGCCGCGCCGCCACGCCATGGCCGGCGCGCAGCAGGGTGAGATAGGCGAGGCCTTCGTAGGCGTCATGGGCATAGGCCAGCGCCGGGCCTGGTGGCAGCGCAGGCGCGGCCGCATCGGGCGCGCCGCGCAATCGCGCCGCCGGCAGGCTGATGGCCCCCGGCAGATGGCCGGCGCGCGCGGCGCGCGCCCGCTCGCCCCAGTATTCTTCCTCGGCGCGGCCGTCGAGCAGCGGCAGCGCGGATGCCGCCAGCTCGCCGCGCAACTCGTCGCGCATCAGCAGCAGTTCGTCGCGCATCGGCGCCGCGAACACCGCCTCGCGCACCATGCCGCGGCCGCGTCCGGGAGCGGCGCTCTCGCCAAGCAATCGGCCGAGCGGCTCGGCCAGCACGTTCACGCTGCGCTGGCCGGCGAGATAGAGCAGGCCGGCGAGGAAATCGCGCGCCTGCGCTTCGCCGCCGACGACCAGCACGTCCTCCTCGCCCGTCAGTCCAGCGGTGCCGAGCAGCCAGAGCAGGTCGCGCGCGCCCGGCAAGCGCCGGTGCGGGCCGAGAAAGTCCCCGGCCGGCAGGCAGCGCGCTCCGGGCAGGCTCTTCGCCTGGCATTCGGCTTGCGGGCGTGCATCGACCACCACCAGATCCGCCTGCTCGGGAACGGCGCGCACGTAGGCGAAGTTCTCGCCGGCGACCGCCGCGGCCGCGACGCCGATCAGGGCGAGGAAGAGCAGGCGCTTCATGACATCTTCAGCAACCGCCGAAACGCTTGGCGGCCGGCGCGCCCTCCCCGCCGCCGCCCTTGGGCGCTGGCGGGTTTTCCATGTAGAAGCCGATCAGCTCGATCACCGACACCTTGCCGAAGCCGCCGCCGATGTCGATGTCGGGCAGTGTCTCCGGCGGCGCCGGCTGGCTTGCCGCCTGGACCGCGTCGGCCGGCAGGGCGGCCAGCCGGAAGCCGACGGTGCACACCGCCAGGGTGACGGCCAGCGCCGCGCCGCAGAAGATCAGGCTGTCGCGGCTCATCATGGCCGGGCCCTCACAGCGAGTCGCTGAAGAAGGCCAGCGCCATGACGGCCATGGCCACGCCGAACATGACGATCTGCGCCAGGGTCTGCAGGTCCAGGCTCATCGGCCGCCTCCCTTGTAGTGATGCACCAGCACTTCCAGCGTGACCGCCTCGCCCGTCACCGGATGCACCACCGGCGGCGACAGGTAGGGCACGCCCTCGCTGGTCACATGCATGCCCTCGGGCGGCTTGACATAGACATAGCCGAGCCCGCCGACGACGGCGACGAGCGAGGCGGCGACAAACAGCCGCATGAGGAGGCGCGCGATCATCGGCACGCCTCCGCCCGCGCGCCCCGGGCCGCCAGACGCACGACCGCTGCCGCGCGCCGCCGCAGGGGAAGGACCGCAAAAGCCGGCAACACGGACATGGCGCTCAGTCCTTGCGGATGTAGACCCGCCAGCAGTTCGGGTCCTTGATGGTTTCGAGGTGGGTGGCGTTCAGCTCGTCGCACATCGGCGGCAGCGCCTCGACCGAGGTCGGGTTGTCGACCAGCACCTCGACGACGCCGCCGGAGGAAATCTCGCCCACCGCCTTCTTCGTCATCAGCTGCGGCCGCGGGCAGGAGTCGCCGATGCAATCGACGCGCCGCGCCACCTGCACCCGGCTGCCGTCGGAGAGCACCGCCTCGCCGCCGCCGGCCGTCTCCTCGGCCTTCTTCTTCGATCCGAACAGTCCCATGTCTGCCTCCTATGCCGTTTCCGACGCTTCCTTCTGGTGCTGCGCGTGCTTCTCGTGCTGCGCCCGCTCGCGGCGCAGGATGGCGCGGTAGAGGGCCAGCAGCACGGCGAACTGGACGAGACCGAAGACCAGCGCCGGCACGCCCAGCTTCTCCTGCAGTGTCTGCGCGTTGGCGAAGCCGAGCTGCAGCGCCGGCAGGTTCGGTTCGCCGGTCATACTCTGCGGCGCCGGCGGCCACCAGTTCCACGACCAGACCAGCGAGAAGAGAAACATGCCGACGAAGGTGAACAGCAGCGCCCACAGCGTGCCGAGGTTGCCCTCGCCGGTCTTCACCCAGGTCGACACCGTGCAGGCGCCGGCCAGCACCATGCCGATGCCGAAGAGGAACAGGCCGGCGAAGGTGTTGAGGCCGACGTCGAAGCGCATCGGATGGCCGGCGCCGAGGCTCATGAAACCGGTGAAGCCGACGGTGAGGATCATCATCGCCATCAGCATCGCCTTGGTGTTGCGATAGGTCTTGAACATGATGGCATCGCGCAGCGCCGCCGTGTTGCAGAAGCGCGATCGCTGCATCAGCAGGCCGACAACGGAACCGAACAGAAAAGCGACCAGGCATTCGACGACAGGGGTCATGGGCGTCTCCTCAACCTTCCAGGATTTTCTTGTAGATGACCGAGCCGACCCAGGCGCCGGCGAGGATGCCGGACATGGCGAGGTAGCCGCCCAGGTTCATCTCCGGCAGCAGGCCGAAAAAGGTGGACACGTTGCAGATGTAGGCCAGGCGGATGCCGAAGCCCATCAGCAGGCCGCCGAGGGTGATCATCAGCCATTCCGAGGCGCGCCGCGGGACGCGCCAGTAGAATTCCTTGGACAGCACGGCGCCGACGAAGGCGCCAAAGAACATGCCGAAGCTGATGTAGATCTTCCAGTAGTCGGCGTGCGGCCGGAAGACGATGTTCCAGAAGGGGATGCGCATCAGGTCCTCGCCCAGCACCGCCTGCGCCAGCAGCCCGGTCATCATGGTCTCGCCGCCGCCCACCGTCCAGGCGCCGAGCAGCAGGAAGAGGAAGATGTCGAGGACGGCGATGGCCGCCAGGGCGAACACCGGATCCAGGGTCTTGCGGAAAAACTCCATCATGCCTCCTGACAGGCGGCCCCGAACGGGGCTGGCGCCCCCTCGCGGGGCGATGAAGACGAGCGGGCCCGGGCGCGCCTGTCTCCTCCTCCTCGGGCCGGATTCCCTAGACCGGCGCCTTCTTGTATGCTGCGGATTCTATTGGCCGGTCGATGCGGGTGGTGGTATTTATTGCCAACACCTCGCGGGAGGGTGCGCCGCATGAATATCTACAGCGAAATCAACGATGTGCTGGATCACATGTTCAATGCCTGCACCACCTCGCAGATCAACGAGTTCATCCCGGAGAAGCGCGGCTTCCGCATCTACGGCCACAGCACCACCATCTGCCTCGAGCGCGCCTTCTGGAACGTGCTGGAGGACATGGCGCACGAATCGAGGATCACCCTGCCGCGCCTGGTCGAGAAGGTGCACGACGGCTGCCTGCTGGCCAACGACAAGAACATCGCCTCCTGCCTGCGCGTCATCTGCCTGAAGTATCTCAATGTCTACAGCGGCGGCGCGCCGGCGGCGCGCGCCGAGCTGTCGCGGGTGGCGTAGGCCGCCCGCGGCCTCGCCTCAGCGCGCCTCCGGCTGCATCCCCACCACCACCGCCCGCGCGCGCGCGCGCGAGAAGACGCCGGCCGGCACATCGACCGGCAGGCGCTTGACGATGTCCAGCGTGGCGCTGTCGATGACGACGACGCGGCCCTTCTCGAGGCCGGCGGTGCGGTCGCCGCCGCCGCGGGCGCTGACGTAGATGAAGTCGCCGCGCGCGGTGAATTCGGGGAAGTGCGAGTGGCCCATGGTGCCGGCGACGGCCAGCGTCTTCACCACGTCGAGATGCTCCTTGTCGATGAACTGGATCAGGTTGGCGTTGGGGCCGCTGCCGACGATGTCCACGGCGATGTAGCGCGACCTCGGATGGGCCGCCGGCGATTCGGTCGGCCCGGCCACCGGGATGCGCTTGACCACCTCGTAGCTGCTCATGTCGAAGACGGTGACCTCGAAGGCCTTGCAGTCCTCCTCGCCGATGTTGGTGCCGATGCCGAGCAGGCGGCCTTTCGACTCGACCACCGCGCCCGAGCCCAGGTGCGGCTTGCAGCCGGAGGGAATCTTGGTGACGATGCGCCGCTCGGCGAGGTCGATGACGGTGTTGACATGGTCGTCGTAGGAGGCGACCACCAGGCTCCGGCCGTCGGGCGAGAGGAAGGCGTCGTGCAGGTGACGGCCGACATCAGTGATGCGGGTCACCGGCAGGTCCGGCTTGTCGAGGTCCATGATCCACACCTGGCCCGACTGCTCGAGGGCGATGGCGAAGAGATCGGCGAAGGGCGTGCCGGTGATCATGCCCGAGTCGGACTCGACCATCCTGCCGTCCGGATCGGTGCCGGCGAGCCGCAGCAGCTTGAGCGGCTCGAGCGTGGCGGCGTCGAAGATCACCGCGGTGTGCGGCACATAGGAGCCGGCGGCAAGGTAGCGGCCGTCGCGTGACAGCGCCAGCGAGATGCCGTTCAGCCCGGCGCGCACCTTGCGCACGGTCTTCAGCGAATACAGGTCGATCTTGTGGATCCAGCCCATGTCGTCGCGCACATAGGCCCAGCGCGGCTCGCGCGGGTGGAAGTCCATCAGGTGCGGCGCGTGCCCGGTCGGCACCTCGCCGACCTTCTTGTGCGTGCGCCCGTCGAAGAACACCACCTTGGCGTCCTTGCCGGCGGCGTAGTGGCCGCGGCCCATGACGGCCATCAGGTCGTCGAGGTCGCCGATGCGGTAAACGGGCTTTGCCGGCAGCTTCGCCTCGTCGGCGAGGACGGCGAGCGACTTGCGGATGTCCTCCATGCCCCAGTCGAGCTCGCGCCTCGGCTGCTGGGTGATCAGGGCGGCGAGGCTTTCCCGCTGCACCGCCGTCAGCCGCCGCGGCCAGACCGGGTGCTGCGGCATCAGGGTGTTCGAGGTGCCGACCTGGATCTTGGCATTGACCTCGGCCGGCGACAGCTTGGTCTCGTCGCGGTTGAGCGCCGGGCCGATGTAGCCGCCGCGGTCGGCGCCGTGGCAAACGGCGCAATGCTCGGCGAACAGCCGCTCGGCGGCGGCGAAATCGGTTGCGGCGAACACGGAAGGGGCGGTCAGGCACAGTGCCGCCACGGCCAGTCGCATCCATCTCTTGGCTGATCCCTTCATCTCCTCCTCCTTTGACGGCAGCAACACTATTCGACTTCCTCCCAGCCGGTGAGCATCGCCTTGATGTGGGCCAGCGGCGTGTGGCCGGTGGTAGCCAGATAGACATGGGCAATCAGGAAAACCAGCATCATGAATGCGCCGAGCGTGTGCAGCAGCGCCACCGTCGCCAGCGGTGGCGCCGCGGCGGCATCGCGCCAGAGCGGGTAGTAGAGCAACGCAAGCCCGCTCAGCCAGAGCAGCGGATGGATCGCCAGCTTGACCAGCAGATAGGCGAGCCGTTGCAGCGGGTTGTGCTTCTTCAGCTGCGTGGCGCGAAAGGGGTGCGGCATGCCGGTGAAGATGCCCAGCACGTAGTAGCGGAACATGGCGTCGACGTTCTTCAGCGTCGGCAGGTATTGCCGCCATTCGCCGGTGGTGAAGTGCCAGAAGATGGCGAAAAGCCACAGCACGATGAGCGCCCAGGCAAGGACCGCATGCGCGCTCGTCGCCCGCTCGAAGCCGACCAGCTGCCAGCTGCCGTGGATCTCGAAGCCGGTGATCAGCATGGCGATGATCAGCAGCGCCTGCGTCCAATGCCAGAAGCGCTCGAAGCGCTTGAAGATGTAGATTCGTTCGCTCACCGGGCCGCCTCCCCCCGGCGCCGGGCCGGGGTCTGCGAGAATCCGCCTGCCGCCTCGGGCGCGGCCGCGGCGTGCCGCCGCGCGCTGCCGGCTGCCCGCCTCACCGCTTCTCTTCCTTGCGCCGGCCGCGCGTCAGCAGGCGCAACGCGCCGTGGCCAAAAACGCCGAGCAGCGCCAGGGCGGCAAGTCCGAAGCCGGCGCGGTCGAGCCAGGCCGCCGCATCGCGTCCGGGCAGGTACACGCCGGCAACGTTCCGCAGGCGTCCTGCGCGGGCATGGCAGGCGGCGCAGGCGAGGGCGTCCTCCTTCGGCGCCACCATGTGGGTGATCGGCCACAGCATCTCCGTGGCGACGAAGCCGTACTTGCCGCTGAAGGGCTGGCCGGCGGCGGCGGTGCCGGCCTTGAGGGCCTTGTCCCAGTCGAAATTGAACCACAGGGCGGTATCGTCGGGGATGGCCGTGTGCGGCACCAGCAGCGTCAGATACTCGAGATCGTAAGGTTGCTTGCCGCGGAAGCGTTTTACCGGCCAGATGCGTGCCGCCGGGTCGCGCCGGTTGCCGCCGAAACGGTTGATCGGCACGATGGCGGCGGGATCGATGCGGTCGGCAACGAGGGTATATTCGACGCGACCGTCGAACCAGATGTAGTCGGGCACGACGTTTTCGCCGAGGACGAAATCGCCCTTTTTGCTGTCGAAGACGACATGGCCGCGCGCGTCACGCCGGACGAAGGGCTTGCCGGCGCTGTCGAGCGTGCCGGCGGTGGACCAGTCCCAGGCCATCTTCGTCGGTACGCCGCCGCGCGCGAAGGCCGGGATGTGGCAGCCCTGACAGGCCAGCGTGCTCGCGTGGTCGTTGCGGCGGCTGCCGCTGCCGATGCTGCCGGCGAGGCCCGCGCCCGGCCCCTCCGCATGCGGGCGTTCGCCGTGGCAGGCCTGGCAGGTCGCCGGATTGCGGCCGCTGCGCGCGCCGCGCACGAGAGGCCCGTGCGGATCGGCGGAAGTGGGCGCGACACGGCTGCCGGCGACCCGGTGGCCCTCGGTCTGGTGACAGGTGGCGCAAGTGAAGTTGGCGCCCTCGGCGGCCATGTGCACATCGAGTGCGCGCGGCGGTTGCACGAGCGAGGAATCGAGGTCGCCGTGCTTGACGCCGTCGCCGCCGCCGCCGTAGAAGTGGCAGGCGCCGCAGGTGGCGCGGCTGCTGGGTCCGACGCGGGCGGCGACCGCGGCCAGATCGACGGCCTCGACGAATTGGCCCGACTTCGGCGGATATTCCATGCGCACATAAGGCGGATGACCGGCGAGGCCGGGGATCTTGGCGTACGCGCCGGTGTTATGACAGGCAAGGCAGTCGACGTTGCGCTCCGAGGTGAAGTCGAAACTGTCATCCTTCCAGCCGTAACCGACATGGCAGGCGTTGCAGAAGGCCTCGTTGGAACGATCGGCGATGCAGAAGCTGTTGAGCATGGTCTTCTTGCCCAGGCGCTGGCCGGTGACCGGATTGACATAGTCCCAGGTCCAGTGGCGGGTGGCCATCACCTGCCTCGCCGCCTCGGTATGGCATCGCAGGCAGGCCGCGGTGACTTCCTCGCCGCTGGCGAACGGACCCTGCAACTCCTTGAACCGGCCATGGTCGGCTGTCGAACCCGCTGTCTTCGCCAGGGCTGGCGCCCCGATCGCCTGCCCGGCCAGGGCAAGGACAAGCAGCAGACCGGCGAGTCCTCGCGTCGGATTCATGACCGTACTTCCTCCTTCGGTCGCGTCAGCCGCGCGGCGATCCAGGTCAGGCCGATCGCCAGCGCCAGCAGGACCAGCGCTACGCCGAGGCGGCCGAGCCATTGCGGCGCGAAAAGCAGCAGCACGCCCAGCTCCAGCATCATCGTGCCGGAGAGCAGCTTCAGCAGGCGACCTTCGCGCTCGCCGAGCTTCCTCGCGCCAAGAGTGCGCGCGAAGACGGCGACGATCGCTGCCAAGGGCAACACATATACCACATTGTAAAAAACGAGGTAGAGATGGCGCGCCAGCAGCGAGGGCTCGTTCAGGGTCAGCAGATGCGTGTAGACCATGGGGAAGCCGGCGGTGCACAGCAACTCGTAGAAGTTGGCGGCGATGGCGAGAAACACCGTGGCGGCGAGCATCGCCGGCAGCTTGTCGGCCGCCAGCACCGCCCGCGCGCGGCGGAACAGGGCGGGCTTTTTCGACTCGGGGATGGAGAGGCTGGCGCCGCGGCCAAAGACGAAGAAGTCCTTGATGTTGAGGGCGCCGACGACAAGGGCGAGCAGGCCGGCCGCCAGCGTCACCCAGGCGAGCTGGCCAAGAATGTGAAACAGGCTGAGCCAGGCCGCCATGAAGGCGAAATACATCAGGCCGGAGAACGCGACGAAGATGCTGCCGACCGCGAGCATGCGTGCGCGGCTCTTCTGGTGGGCCATCATCGAGAGCAGGAACAGCAGGACGAAGAAGGCGCAGGGATTGAAGGCGTCAAGCCCGGCCAGCGCCAGCGTCAGCAGCGGCAGGGAAAGCGTGGCGACCTCGATTTCGCCGACGAGCGGCAGGCTCAGGAGCCCGCTGCCGGCAGCGTGCAGCGACGTCGCGGCCGGCGCACGGCCGCTGCGGATCGTCTCGAGGACGTCGGGACAGGGCGCAGCCAGACAGCGCGCTACCTGGCGGCGGATCTCGGCGCCGGTGCTGGCGTCGCTGTGATAGCCCAGCGTGGCCCAGTCGCCGACGAAGATGAGAGGCACCCCGCCCTCCTCCACGCCGAGGGCGTCGAGCGCCGCCTGGAACAGCGCGCGGTTGCCGACGTCGCGGCCGATCTCGTAGTCACGCACGGCAAGGCGCGGCTCTTCGGCGGCAAGGCGGGCGAAGAAGGCGCCGGCGTCCTCGCAATGCGGGCAGCCCTCGGCGCGAAAGTAGTGGAGAGTCAGTGAGGGCGGCGCCGCTGCCGACGCAGCCGTGACGAGCGCAAGCAGCAGGAGGGCCAGGCGCCGCACGGACGCCTCAGCCGCCGCGGCGTCGTTCAGGAAAACGGCCCGCCGGGCGGGCCGTCGCCGCGAGCCAGGCCGCTACCCGGGTTTCGGGGCCGCCCGCCGCGCTCACGCCGTCACTGGTAGAGGATGCTCGGCAGCCAGAGGCCGATGCCGGGGAAGAGGTAGAGCAGCACGACGGCGATGATCTGGATGCCCATGAAGGGCATCATGCCGAGGAAGATCTGGTTGAGCGTGACGTGCGGCGGCGCCACCCCCTTCAGATAGAAGGCCGCCATCGCCACTGGCGGGCTGAGGAAGGCCGTCTGCAGGTTGAGCGCCACCAGCAGGCCGAAGAACAGCGGATTGATGTCGAAGTGCGGCAGCAGGGGGATGAAGATCGGCATGAAGATGACGATGATCTCGGTCCACTCCAGCGGCCAGCCGAGGATGAAGATGATGCACTGGGCGAGGATCATGAACTGCACCGGCGTCATGTCGAGCGAGAGCACCCACTTCTCGACCAGTTCCTGGCCGCCGAGCAGGGCGAAGGCGGCGGAGAAGATCGAGGAGCCGACGAACAGCCAGCAGACCATGGCCGAGGTCTTCGCCGTGAGGAACACCGACTCCTTCATGACGTCCAGGTTGAGGCGGCCGTAGGCCGCCGCCAGCAGGATGCCGCCGAGCGAGCCGACCGCCGCCGCCTCGGTCGGCGTGGCCAGGCCGAAGACGATCGAGCCGAGCACGGCGAGGATCAGCACCGCGAGCGGGAAGAACGAGCCCAGCAGCATCTTGAAGATTTCCAGCCGGGCGAAATCGAAGATCCAGTAGAAGAACAGCACGGCGGCGGTGCCGACGGCGAAGATGATCCAGAAGCTCTCCGGCGCCGGCTGCGCCTCGGCCGCAGCCTCTTCCGCCGCGGCAGGCGCCTCCGCCTGCGTCTTGGCTTCCTCGGCCGGCGGTTCCTTGGCCCCGGCGGCGGGGGGCTCCTCGGCGCCCTCGGCCTCGTCCTCGTCGGCCGGCGGCTCGCCGATGGCTTCGGCACGGCCTTCCTCGCCGCCCTCCTCCGGAGTGACGGCCGCGCCGCTGCCCATTTCCTGCAGGCCGCTGACGTCGAGCTGTTCCGGCGGCGCGGTGACGACCTTGTACACCAGCCCCATGCTGCCGAACCAGACCGCGGCCGGCAGCAGGACGATGAACAGCTGGCGCAGCAGGAAGGATGCCGGCACGGCCTCGTTCACGCGACCCTTGAGGGCGCCGATCAGGGCCGGCAGGGCCTTGCGGCCGTGGGCATCGGCCACCGCCTGGCTGCCCGCCGGCAGCTTGACGATGCGCTCCTCGGCCGACAGCGGCGGCGCCATGTGCGGCTTCAGCTTGGCCACCAGGATGACGTAGCCGACGTAGAGACCGGCCAGCATGATGCCGGGGAAGAAGGCGCCGGCGTAGAGCTGCACCACCGAGACGCCGGCGGTGGCGCCATAGACGATCAGCAGCACCGAGGGCGGGATGAGGATGCCGAGGCAGCCGCCGGCGGTGATGGCGCCGGCCGACAGCTTGATGTCGTAGCCCTGGCGCAACATGGCCGGGAAGGCGAGCAGGCCCATCAGTGTCACCACGGCGCCGACGATGCCGGTGGCGGTGGCGAAGATGGCGCAGGTGATCAGCGTGGCAACGGCGAGCGAGCCGGGGATGCGCGCCATGGCGAGGTGGATGCTCTTGAACAGTTTCTCGATCAGGTTGGCGCGCTCGACCAGATAGCCCATGTAGACGAACAGCGGGACGGCGATCAGCACGTCGTTGCTCATCACCGCGTAGGTGCGCTGCACCATCAGGTCGAGCGTCTGCTGCAGGGCGATCTCGGGATTGGCATGGCGGTAGGCGAACCAGGCGAAGAGCACGCCCATGCCCATCAGGGTGAAGGCAGTGGGGAAGCCCATCATGATCGCCACCACCACCAGCGAGAGCATGAGCAGGCCGAGGTGGCCGTTGCTCATGTCGCCCCACGGCATCAAGAGGAGGGTCGGCAGCAGGATCGCCGCCATCAGGCCGAAGCCGAAGCGCAGCTCGATCCTCATGGGCGCTTCTCCTCTTCTTCCTGCCGGATGGCGTACTCGTCGAGGTCGGCCAGGTCCTCGTCACTGACGTGCACCATCTCCTTCAGCTTGTCGAGGTCGACTTCCTCGACGTCCTCCTCGCGCGACGGCCAGGCGCCCTCGCGCAGGCAGATGACGCAGCGGGCGATCTCGACCAGGCCCTGCAGCATGAGGATGGCGCCGGCGACGGGAATGACGAACTTCAGCGGATACAGCGGCAGCGGCTCGGGGTTGAAGGTGGTCTCGCGGATCGCCAGCGATTCGTTGGCGAAGGTCCAGCCGGCATAGGTCATGGCGAAGACGCCGGGCAGGAAGAAGAGGATGTAGAGCACGAGATCGATCGTCGCCTGGGTGCGCGGGCTGAAGAAGCCGTAGAGGATGTCGCCGCGCACGTGGCCTCCCTTGGCCAGGGTATAGGCGCCGGCCATCATGAACATGAAACCGTAGAGCATGATCTGGGCGTCGAGCATCCAGCCGTGCGGCCGGTTCAGCACGTAGCGGGAGAACACCTCCCAGGAAATTCCCAGGGTCAGGACGAGGATGGTCCAGCCGGTGACATGGCCGACCAGGGTGCTCGCCTTGTCGACGAGGAGCAGCAGCTTCTGCATGGCTTATCCCTGGACAGGGAACCCCGCCCGGCGCCGGCCGGACGGGGACTGGGGACGGCTTTCAGCCCTTCTTGGCGGGGGCTTTCTTGGAGAAGAAGTGGTTGTAGGCCATCTTGTAATCGACCAGCGTGTCGTTCTGCCAGCGGCAGGAGCGCTGGGCGAAGGCGCGCATCGAGTCGTTCACCTTCTTGAACATCGGGTTCTCGGAGCCTTTCGCCGCCATGATCTTGTCCCAGGCCTCGAGCTGGGCGCGCAGGATGGCGTCGGGCGTCTTCCAGAACTTGACGCCCTGCTTCTCCTGCATCTCGATGTAGTCCTTCGAGTAGCGGTCGATCGCCTTCCACGACATGTCGGCCGAGGCGGCCTCGACGGCGTAGTTGATGATGTTCTTCAGGTCGGCCGGCAGCGCGTCGTACTTCTTCTTGTTGAAGAGGATCTCGAACTGCTCCGAGCACTGGTGGAAGCTCTGCAGCATGCAGTTCTTGGCGACGTCGGGGAAGCCGAGCAGGCGGTCGGAGCTGGCGTTGTTGAACTCGGCCGCGTCGATCAGGCCGCGGTCGAGGGCCGGCACGATCTCGCCGCCGGGCAGCGGGTTCACCGCGCAGCCCATGTCCTTGTACATGTCGACGGCGAGGCCGACGGTGCGGAACTTCATGCCCTTCAGGTCGGCCACCTTGGTCACTGGCTTCTTGAACCAGCCGAAGGGCTGGGTCGGCATCGGGCCGTAGAGGAAGGACTGCACGTCGAGGTTGAGGCCCTTGTAGATCTCGTCGAGCAGCTCCTTGCCGCCGCCGTAGTAGTGCCAGGCCAGCACCATGTTGGGATCCATGCCCCAGGCCGGGCCCGAGCCCCACAGGGCCACGGCGGAGTTCTTGCCGTACCAGTAGGCGACGACGCCGTGGCCGCCGTCGAGCGTGCCTTTGGCGACGGCGTCGAGCAGGTCGAAGGCCTTGACGACGGCGCCGGCCGGCAGCACCTCGATCTTGAGGCGGCCGCCGGACATGTTGTTCACCTTGTTGGCGAAGTCCAGCGCGTATTCGTGGAAGATGTCCTTCGCCGGCCAGGTCGACTGCCAGCGCATGCTGATCGGCGTCTGCGCCACCGAGATCATGGGGAAGCCGAGCGCGGCGGCGCCAGCGGTACCGGCGGCGGCCTTGCTCAGAAAGGAACGACGGGATAGTTTCTTGTCCTGGCTTTTGCCCTCGTTGCTCATGATTTCTCCTCTGATGTATTGAGATTGGTTTTGCGGGAGCTCGGGCTCCTCTTCGCGTGTCTCTTACGGCGGGGACCGGAATCGGACGATCCGGCTTCGTGCCAAAGATGCATCAATCCTAAACTTTAATGGCCGGCGGATCAACCGCCGCCACAAAAAAACCTGCCGCCGGAGGCTGGCGCCCGCCCATCCGCCTTCGGCCGGCGCGAACAAGCCTCCGTCACTGGAAGAGGCCGCGCGCCTTCATGCGATCGCAGGCGTTCTGGCGCGGGCCGCGCAGGGTCTGGCCTTTCTCCTTGGCGCGCGCCGCCATGCGCTGATGCTGCTCGCCCTGGACGGCCTTGCATTCCTCGTAGGTTTTCGCCGCCATCATCCTGTCATGGTGGGCGGCGCGCTCCTCGGGCGTCATCAGGCGCCAGCCGGGCGTGTTGTCGCGGTTGAAGCGGAACTGCATGCCCCTGGCGCCGCGGCCCATGCCGGCCATGCCCGGCCCCATCCCGCTACCCGGCCCCATGCCGGGCCCCATGCCCGGACCGGGCTGGGCGAGGAGGGGCATGGCAAGCATCGCGCCGATGAGCGCGGTTGCAGCAAGTACGGCGAGTTTCATGGCGAACTCCTTTCGTGGCGTTGGAACGTCGCCGGCGGAGATCCGCCGTCGCAGGCAGGCCGAGTCAATCCAATATAGTCACTCCGCCGCCCCAAGTCCAACCTCGGCGCGGCCATGCAGGGCTTGTTCGGGCGTTGCTTGGGACCTATGGCGCGGCTTTTGGCGCCGCCGCCGGGGCGGCGGCATCGTCCGCCGCAGCCTCCCGGTAACGCTCGCGCAGCGCGGCATAGCGCTGGCGGCGCGCCTCCTCGACGTCACGCAGCACGCGGCGCAGCGGCACGCCGAGCCGCGTCAGCGTCTGCGCCGCCAGCATCAGGCTGCCCTCGGCGACCTCCGGCACCACCTCGCTGGCGCCGGCGCGCTTCAGCTCGTCGAGATGCGCGTCGTCGGCGGCGCGCACCACCACCGGCAGTTCGGGCCGGCGGCTGCGGATCAGGCCGAGCGTCTTCAGCGCGGCGGGCACGTCGGGGAAGGTGAGGACGACGATGCGTGCCCTCTCCAGGCCGGCGGCCAGCAGCACTTCGCGCCGGTCGGCGTTGCCGAACACCACGTTCTCGCCGGCGGCGAGCGCCTGCTGCACGCGCTGGGCGTCCATGTCGAGGGCGATGAAGGGGATCTTCTCGCGCTCGAGGAAGCGCGCCACGCCCTGTCCGCTGCGGCCGTAGCCGCAGACGATGGCGTGGCTCTCGATGCCCATGGCGTGGGCGGCCACCTCCTGCAGGGCGGCGGCCTGGCGCAGCCAGGCGTCGGCGGAAAGCCGCTTGCCGATGGCGCGCGAGCGCTCGATGACGAAAGGCGCCGCCAGCATCGACAGCAGCATGCCGGCCAGCGCCGGCTGCACCACCTCCGTCCCGAGCAGCCGCTGCTGGCTCGCCAGGGTGAGCAGGACGAAGCCGAACTCGCCGGCCTGCGCCAGTTGCGCGGCGGTGCGGAAGGCGACCGGCGTGTCGGCGCCGGCCAGCCGCGTGACGGCCAGCATCAGCACGCCCTTGCCGAGCACCAGGCCGGCCAGCACCAGCATCACCCAGTCGAAGCGCTGCCAGACGACGGCGAAGTCGAGCTGGGCGCCGATGGTGATGAAGAACAGGCCGAGCAGCACGTCGCGGAAGGGGCGGATGTCGGCCTCGACCTGGTGGCGGTACATGGTCTCGGAGATCAGCATGCCGCCGAGGAAGGCGCCGAGGGTCAGCGACAGGCCGGCGCGCTCGGTGAAATAGGCCAGTGCCGTGGTCAGCCACAGCACGTTGAGCATGAACAGCTCCGCCGACTTGCGCCGCACCACCAGGTCGAACCACCAGCGCATCAGGCGCCGCCCGGCGAGGGTCACCAGCAGCAGGATGGCCGCCGACTGGGCCAGGGCGAGGCCGAGCGTGGCGGCCAGGCGCGAGGCGTCGGCCAGCGCCGGGATGATGATCAGCAGCGGCACCACGGCGAGGTCCTGGAACAGCAGCACGCTCATGGTGCGCCGTCCGGAGGCCGAGTGCAGGTCGAGCTTCTCGGCCAGCAGGCGGGCAACGATGGCGGTCGAGGACATGGCGAAGGCCGCGCCGAGCGCCAGCCCGCCCTGCCAGGGAATGCCGCCGAGATGGGCGATGGCCAGGGTCGCCAGCAGCGTCGCCGCCACCTGCGCGCCGCCGAGGCCGAACACCTGCCAGCGCATGGCGACCAGGCGCGGCAGGGAGAATTCGAGGCCGATGGAGAACATCAGGAACACCACGCCGAACTCGGCCAGGCGCTCGGTCTGCTCGCTCTCGCGCAGCCAGCCCAGCGCGTGCGGGCCGACGGCGATGCCGATGGCCAGGTAGGCGAGGATCGAGGGCAGGCGCGCGGCCTTGGCCAGCGCCACCATGAGGACGGCGGCGGTGAGCAGGAGCAGGACGACGCTGAGGCCTTCGGGCATGGGGGATCCGGTCAGCCGCGATTTTATGCCGGGCTTGCGGCCGGGGCCGCGTTCCGCCCGGACCGTTCGCCGGCCGGCCTGCCGCTGCGCGATCCGGCCGCGGCGGGCCGGCGCGAATTCAATCCCGCGCCGGCGGCGCCAGCTGCACGGCCGCCGGCACGACATCCGTCTTGTGCGGCTCGTGCGGCTCCCAGCCAAGCGTCAGCAGCAGGGCGAAGAAGCCGACGATGTAGCCGACGATGATGAACCAACCGTGGCGCAGCCACTGGCCGACCGATTTCGCCTCTGGGAAAATATTGGCCAGCGCCACGCCGGCGGAGGAGCCGAACCAGATCATCGAGCCGCCGAAGCCGACGGCGTAGGCGAGCACGCCCCAGTCGTAGCCGCCCTGCTTGAGCGCCAGCGCGGTGAGCGGGATGTTGTCGAACACCGAGGAGATGAAGCCGAGGCCGAGGGCGGTCTGCCACGAGGCCGCCGGCAGCTTCTCCACCGGCATCATCGAAGCGCAGGTGACCAGCGCCAGCAGGAAGAGGGTGCCCTTGGTCGCATCCGGCAGCAGGCTCCATTCGGGCTTCCTCAGCGGCACGGAAACCAGCAGCGCCGCCACCACGGCGACGCCGAGCGCCGGAAAGCTGTCGGCCAGCGCCGGGTACCTGACGTTCATGGTGACGTTGGTGGCGATGGCGGCGACGAGGATGAAGGCGACGATGCCGACGCGCGCCCAGTCGATGCGCTGCCCGGCCTGCAGGTTGCGCAGGATCGGCTGGTAGCCGTCCTGCAGGCGCGCGGCGGGGACGCCGAGCACGACCAGGGCGACGGCGGCGGCGACATAGGCGTGCAGCACGTCGATCGGGCTGACGCCGTCGATCCACATCATGGTGGTGGTGGTGTCGCCGACGACGCTGCCGGCGCCGCCGGCGTTGGAGGCGGCGACGATGGCGGCGAGGTAGCCGATGTGCACCTTGCGTTTGAACACGCCGGCGGCGACCGTGCCGCCGATCAGCGCGGCGGCGATGTTGTCGAGGAAGCCCGACAGGACGAAGATGATGGCGAGCAGCGCGAAGGGGCCGAGCCAGCCCTGCGGCAGCAGCTTCGGCAGCGCCTCGGGCACGCCGCTGTCCTCGAAATGGCGCGCCAGCAGGGCGAAGCCGATGAGCAGGAAGAACAGGTTGATCAGCAGCACCGCCTCGTGCTGCATGTGGGCGCCGAGGCCGGCCAGCCCCGGGCCGAACTTGAAGCCGGTGAAGGCCAGCTTGTACAGGGTGATGACGGCCAGCCCGGACAGCGCCACCTTCAGCACGTGGTGGTGGAACAGGGCGACGCCGAGCAGCGTCAGGGCGAAGAGGATGAAGTCGACCGGGATGCCGGCGACGGCCGGGCCGTCGGCGGCGCGCGCGGCCCCGGCGAAGGCCAGCAGGGCGGCGGCGCCCGGCGCGCGAAGGAGCGCACGGGCGGCGCGCGCGGTTTTCGCGGGTTTCGCGGCTCTCGCGGGCATCAACCGGATCGTGTGCATGGCGGGCTCCTGGGGGCAGCAGCGGCGGATTCTAGCATCCGCCGCGGCAAACCCGGCACCCGCCGCGCCGACCGCCGCCGGCCCATTCGCGGCGAAGGATGGGATAATCCGGCCGACCGCATCCCGATCGGAGGTACCCGCCCCATGCGCAAGATCCTTGTTCCGGTGGACGGCTCGGCCAACGCCGAGCGCGCCGTGCGCCATGCCATCGCGCTGGCCGCCTCCTGCCCGTCGCTGACGGTGCTGCTGCTCAACGTCCAGCCCGAGATCGACGACATCCACGTGCGCCGCTTCATAAAGCCGGAGGAAGTCGAGGCGATGAGCGAGAGCCGTGGCGGCGATGCGCTGCGCCCGGCGCGCGAACTGCTCGAGGCTGCCGGCGTCAGCCACGCCTCGCAGGTGCTGATCGGTCCGGTCGCCGAGACCATCGCCAGCTTCGCCCGCCAGAAGGGCTGCGACAGTATCGTCATGGGCACGCGCGGCCTCGGCGCCGTCGCCGGCATGCTGCTCGGCTCGGTCGCCACCAAGGTCATCCACTTCGCCGAAGTGCCGGTGACGCTCATCAAGTAGCCCTCGAGGCCTCGCGCGCCGGCGGGCCGCCGTGCCCGCCACAGCCGTCCGCGCATGACGACCTGGCTCAGCTTCCTCGCCTGCCTTGCCGCCATCGGCTTCGCCGGCGCGCGCCTGTCGCGCCATGGCGACATCCTCGCCGAGAAGACCGGCCTCGGCGGCAGCTGGGTCGGCCTCGTTCTCCTCGCCACCGTCACCTCGCTGCCGGAGCTGGCCTCCGGCCTCTCGGCCGTCACGGTCGCCGGCGTGCCCGACATCGCCGTCGGCGACGTCTTCGGCAGCTGCGTCTTCAACCTGGCCATCCTCGTCGTCGTCGATCTGCTGTACCGGCGCGAATCCCTCTATCGCCGCGCCAGCCGCGGCCACGTCCTTTCAGCCGGCTTCGGCATCCTCCTCATCGGCACGGCCGCCTTCGCCCTGCTGCTGGAGGGCCGCGGCGAGAGCCCGGCCTTCGGCCGCATCGGCGCCTACACGCCCCTCATCGTCCTGCTCTACCTGATCGCCATGCGCTTGCTGTACCGCTACGAGCGGCGCGAGATCGCCGACTTCGTCGAGGAGGTGGCGCAGCGCCATCCCGACGTCAGCCTGCGCCGGGCCGCCACCGATTTCGCCCTGTCCGCCGCCGTCGTCGTCGCCGCCGGCATCTGGCTGCCCTTCATCGGCGCCGACCTCGCCCGGCAGATGGGCTGGCATGACACCTTCGTCGGCACCCTGCTGGTGGCCGCCGCCACCTCGGCGCCGGAACTCGCCGTCACCGTCGCCGCCGTGCGGCTCGGCGCCATCGACATGGCGGTGGCCAACCTGCTCGGCAGCAATCTGTTCAACATCGCCATCCTCGCCGTCGACGACCTGTTCTACGCCGACGGCCCCCTACTCGCCGGCGTCTCGCAGGCGCATGCCCTCAGCGCGATCACGGCGATCGTCATGACCGGGGTCGCGCTGATCGGCCTGTTCTACCGGCCGCACGGACCGCTCTGGCGCAAGCTGAGCTGGGTCAGCGTGTTCCTGCTGGCGCTCTACCTGCTCAACGGCTATGTCCTCTACCGCCATGGCGCCTGAGCCGCGGCCCTGGCACACCCGAAGCATCGGTGAGGCGCTCACCGCCCTCGACGCCGGCCCGCAGGGGCTGACGTTCGCCGAGGCCACGGCGCGGCTGGCGCGGCACGGGCCGAATGCCCTGCCGGAAGGCGAGGCGCGCTCGGCCATGCGCATGCTCGCCGGCCAGTTCGCCGACTTCATGATCCTGGTGCTGATCGCCGCGGCCGTCGTCTCCGGCCTCGTCGGCGAGTTGCTCGACACCTTCGCCATCGTCGTCATCGTGCTGCTCAACGCCGCCCTCGGCTTCGCCCAGGAGTGGCGCGCCGAGCGCGCCATGGCGGCGCTGCGCAGGATGGCGGCGCCGCTGGCGCGCGTGCGCCGCGACGGCGCGGTGGCAACACTGCCCGCCGAGCAGCTGGTGCCTGGCGACATCGTGCTGCTGGAGGCCGGCAACGTCGTGTCGGCCGACCTGCGTCTCATCGAAGCGGCGCAGCTGGCCATCGCCGAGGCGGCGCTCACCGGCGAATCGCAGCCGGCGGAGAAGCGCGCGCAAGCCATCGCCGAAGCGCGCCTGCCGCTCGGCGATCGCGCCAACATGGCCTGGAAGGGCACCCTCGTCGCCAGCGGCCGCGGCGCCGGCGTCGTCGTCGCCACCGGCCTCGCCACCGAGCTCGGCCGCATCGCCCGCCTGCTCGAGCGCGCCGAGGACGTGAAGACGCCGCTGCAGAAGCGGCTGGCCCGCTTCGGCGCGCGCATCGCCTGGGCGGTGCTGGCGCTGTGCGCCATCCTGTTCCTCGCCGGCCTGGCGCGTGGCGAGCCGCCGGCGCTGATGTTCCTTACCGCGGTGAGCCTCGCCGTGGCGGCCATTCCGGAGGCGCTGCCGGCGGTGGTGGCCATCTCGCTCGCCCTCGGCGCCGCCCGGATGGCGCGGCAGAACGCCCTCGTGCGCCGCCTGCCGGCGGTGGAAGCCCTGGGTTCCGTCACTTTCATCTGCACCGACAAGACCGGCACGCTGACGCAGAACCGCATGCGGGTGGAGGCCTTCTGGACGGGCGACGGCGACGAGCGCGGCGCGTCCTGGCCCGCCCTGCTGCGCGCGCTGGCGCTGGTGAACGATGCCGCGCCCGCCGCGGACGGGAACCTCGCCGGCGATCCGACCGAGGTGGCGCTGCTGGAGGCGGCGCAGGCCCACGGCTTCGAGCGGGCGGCGCTGGAGCGCGAGTGGCCGCGGCGGGGCGAGTTCCCCTTCGACCCGGCGCGCAAGCGCATGGCCACCGTGCATGCCGCGCCGGCAGGCTGCCTGGTCTGCGTCAAGGGCGCGCCGGAAGCCGTGCTGCCGCTGTGTCGCGGCGAAACGGGCGCCGCCCTGGCGCAGGCGGAACGGATGGCGGCACGCGGCCTGCGCGTGCTGGCCTTCGCCGAGCGTCGCAGCGAAACGCTGCCGGCGGACGCCGCGGACGCGGAGCGCTGCCTCACCTTCCTTGGCTTGGCCGGCCTGCTCGACCCGCCGCGCGAGGAGGCCGCCGCGGCGGTGGCGGAATGCCGTGCCGCCGGCATCGTGCCGGTGATGATCACCGGCGACCATCCGGCCACCGCGCGCGCCGTCGCCGAGCGGCTCGGCATCGTCGATGGCGGCGGCCGCGTCGTCAGCGGCGCCGAGCTGGCCGCCATGACCGATGCGGACCTCGCCACGCAGGTGAGGGACATCCGCGTGTACGCCCGCGTCGATCCCGAGCAGAAGATCCGCATCGTGCAGGCGCTGCAGGCGGCGGGCGAACACGCCGCCATGACCGGCGACGGCGTGAACGACGCGCCGGCGCTAAAGGCGGCCGACATCGGCGTGGCGATGGGCCGCGGCGGCACCGATGTCGCCCGCGAGGCGGCGCACATGGTGCTGCTCGACGACAACTTCGCCACCATCGTGCACGCCGTGCGCGAGGGGCGGCGCATCTTCGACAACATCCGCAAGTTCATCCGCTACGCCATGACCTGCAACTCGGGCGAGATCTGGACCCTGTTCCTCGCCCCCTTCCTCGGCCTGCCGATTCCGCTCCTGCCGGTCCACATTCTCTGGATCAACCTCGTCACCGACGGCCTGCCCGGGCTGGCGCTGGCCGCCGAGCGCGCCGAGCGCGACATCATGCGGCGGCCGCCGCGGCCGCCGGCGGAAAGCCTCTTCGCCCGCGGCCTGTGGCAGCACATGCTCTGGGTCGGCCTGCTGATGGCGGCAATCTGCCTGGCGCTGCAGGCCTGGTCGATCCACCACAGCGGCACGCACTGGCAGACCATGGTGTTCACCGTGCTGTGCCTGTCGCAGCTCGGCCATGCCCTCGCCATCCGCTCCGAGCGGGACTCGATTTTCGCGATCGGCTTCCGCAGCAACCCGCCATTGCTGGCCAGCGTCGCGCTCACCCTCGGCCTGCAGCTGGCGACAATCTATCTGCCGGCGGCGAACGCCGTCTTCAAGACCGCGCCGCTGTCCGCCGCCGAGCTGGCCATCTGCCTGCTGGCCTCGACGCTGGTGTTCTTCGCCGTCGAGGCAGAAAAATGGGCGACGCGGCGCGGCTGGCTCTATCGCAACGGCGCTGCCTGAGCGCACCCGTCGCGACGCCGACGCGGCGACGTTCTGCTGGTAAGCTTCGGCTGCGGGCGCGGCCGCAGCCGCGGCGGCGCCTGCCAGAACAGCGGAGGCCTCCCATGCAGCTCCTGCTCATCTTCGGCATCGTCGTCGCCATCGGCGCCGTGCTCTTCGCCCTGCAGAACAACGTGCCGGTGACGGTGACTTTCCTCGTCTGGCGCTTCGACAGCACGCTGGCGCTGGTGCTGCTCGTCGCGCTCGGCCTCGGCGCGCTCGTCGCCGCGCTGCTGTCGACGCCGGCGGTGATCCGCGGCCAGTGGGGCGGCGCGCGGCTGCGCCGCCGCGTCGACGCGCTGGAAAGGGACAAGGCCCAGCTGGCGCAGCGCCTCGCCGCGGCTCAGGCCGAGGCCGCCCGGCTGGCGCCGCCGGCAGCGCCGGCGGCTGGCGAGGCGCAGCGCTTCGGCGAGCTGCGCAACATGCTGGTCGGCGACGGCGGCGCGCCGGCGGACCCGGCGCCATGAGCCGCCAAGGCGGCGCCGCCGCGTCGCGCCACTGAACCGCGCCCCCGGGAGAATCGCCATAGACAAGCCCGACAGCATCCTCGTCGCCACCGACCTGTCGCCGGCCGCCGCCCGCGCCGAGACGCGCGCCGCCATGCTGGCGCAGTTCCTCGGCGCCGGCCGGCTGGCGCTGCTGCACGTGGTGCCGCGCCTGCCGCTGGAGGCGCTGATGAGCATCTTCGTCGAGCGCACGCCGCCGGAGACCGAGCAGAAGCTGATCGAGGTCGCCAGCGCCGAGCTCGACGAGCGGGCGAGCCGGCTCGGCCGCCAGTTCGGCGTCAGAATCGACCCCGAGGTGCGCGTCGGCCGCGCCCATGTCGAGATCGCCGCCGCGGCGGACGCCTGCGAGGCGGCGCTGGTGGTGGTCGGCGGCTTCGGCGCCGACCTGGTGCGCGAGCTGTTCATCGGCGCCACTGCCGAGAAGCTGCTGCACCGCAGCCTGCGCCCGGTGCTGGTGGTCAAGCAGGCGCCGCAGGCGCCCTACCGGCGCCTGCTCGTGCCGGTGGACTTCTCCGCCTCGTCGGCGCGCGCCCTCGACTGGGCGCAGGCGATCGCCGGCGGCGCCGAGGTCACCGTCGCCCATGTCTATGAGGCGCCCTACGAGAGCACCTTGCGCTATGCCAGCGTCGAGGACCGGGTGCTCGAGATCTACCAGGCCGCCGCGCGCAGCCAGGCGCAGGAAGCGCTGCGCGCCTTTCTCGAGCCGCGCCGCGCCAGCGGCACCGACTTCCTCCAGCGCATGCTGCACGGCCACCCCGCGGCCGGCATCCGCGAGCTGGCCGAGGAAATGCGACCCGACCTCATCGTCATGGGCAAGCGCGGCCTGGGCGGGCTGGAAGAGCTGCTGCTCGGCAGCGTCACCAAGCACGTGCTGAGCGAGACTGCCTGCGACGTCCTGGTGGCAACCGAACGCCTGGCGCCATGAGCCCGCCACGGCCGCGGCAGCCGGACTGAGCGGGCGCCATGGAGGCCGCCAACCAGCTGCTGTTCGCCGGCGCGATCCTCTTCGTCGCCGCCGTGCTGGTCAGCGCCTGGGCCTTCCGCTTCGGCGCGCCGCTGCTGCTGGTGTTCCTCGTCGTCGGCATGCTCGCCGGCGAGGACGGGCCGGGCGGCATCCGCTTCGACGACTTCCAGGCCACCTACATCGTCGGCAACCTCGCCCTGGCGGTGATCCTCTTCGACGGCGGCCTGCGCACGCGCTTCACCAGCTTCACCCTCGGCTTCCGCCCGGCCATTTCGCTGACCACCCTCGGCGTCGTCATCACCACCGCCATCACCGGCGCCTTCGCCGCCTGGGTGCTGGGCCTCGGCCTGCTGCAGGGCCTGCTGGTCGGCGCCATCGTCGGCTCGACCGACGCCGCCGCCGTCTTCTCCCTGCTGCGCAACCAGGGCATCAGCCTCAAGCCGCGCGTGGCGACGGTGCTCGAGATCGAGTCCGGCAGCAACGACCCGATGGCCATCTTCCTCACCGTCGCGCTGGTGTCGCTGCTGGCGAGCGGCGATGCGCCGTCCTGGCAGATCGGCGTCTTCTTCGCCCAGCAGATGGGCGTCGGCCTCGCCGGCGGCATCCTCGGCGGCCGTCTCCTCGCCTGGCTGGTCAACCGCATCCACCTCGCCGAGGGACTCTATCCCCTGCTCGCGCTGGCCGGCGGCCTGTTCATCTTCGGCCTCGTCGGCCAGGCCGGCGGCAGCGGCTTCCTCGCCATCTACGCCGCCGGCATCGTCTTCGGCAACCGGCCGGTGCACGCGCGCGAGGACATCCTCGGCGTGCACGACGGCCTCGCCTGGCTCGCCCAGATCGTCATGTTCCTCGTCCTCGGCCTTCTCTCCGCGCCGAGCCAGCTCGTCGTCGTCGCGCCGGCGGCCCTGCTCGTCTCCGCCGGCATGATGTTCGTCGCCCGCCCGCTGGCCGTCTGGCTGTCGCTGCTCGCCTATCGCGCGCCCTTTGCCGAGAAGCTCTTCATCTCCTGGGTCGGCCTGCGCGGCGCCGTGCCGGTGGTGCTGGCGATCTTCCCGCTGATGGCCGGGCTGGAAAACGCCCAGCTGTATTTCAACGTCGCCTTCTTCGTCGTGCTGACCTCGCTGGTCTTCCAGGGCTGGACCATCGCGCCGCTGGCGCGCCTGCTCGGGCTCGAGCTGCCGCCGGTCTTCGAGGCGCGCCAGCGCGTGGCGCTCGACATCGAGGGCCACACAGGATTCGAGCTGGCCGGCTACCGGCTGCCGCCGGACAGCCCGCTCGGGGGCGCCGGCGCCGACGAGCTCAACCTCGCCGAGGACGAGCGCCTGGTCGCCGTCTTCCGCGACGGGCGCCCGCTGCCGCTCGAGGGCGTGCGCCTGGCCGGCGGCGACCTCGTCTATGTCCTCGTCCGCAGCGAGAACATCGACGCCCTCAGCGGCCGCCTCGCCGCGCCGCCGCTGCCCGGGCCGCTGGCCGAGCGCCGCTTCTTCGGCGATTTCGACCTCGACCCGGCGGCGCGCCTGGCCGACGTCTGCCAGGCCTACGGCATCGCGCCGCCGGACGAGCTGTCGGAGCTCAGCCTGGCGGAGGTGATCGCCCGCCGCTTCAAGGGCCTGCCGGTGGTCGGCGACCGCGTCACGCTCGGCGACATCGACCTCGTCGTGCGCGAGACGACGGGCAAGGCGATCACCCGGGTCGGCCTGGTGCTGCACCCGCCGCCCGCCCGCGGAGGCTCCTCGTGACGGCGGACGCGCGGGCGCCGCGCGCAACGGAGGCCGCGCCCGGCCGCCGCATCGCCCACCTCGACATGGACGCCTTCTTCGCCTCGGTCGAGCTGCTCAGGCGGCCCGAATTGCGCGGCTTGGCCGTCGTCGTCGGCGGCCGCCGCGCCCTCGGCGGCGACGCCGATGTCGGCCGCCTCGGCGACTACCGCGGCCGCGGCGTCGTCACCACCGCCACCTACGAGGCGCGCGCCCACGGCGTGCGCTCGGGCATGGGCCTCATGCAGGCGGCGCGGCTGGCGCCGCAGGCCGTCCTCCTCGCCGCCGACTTCGACGCCTACCGCCACTACTCGCGCCTGTTCAAGGCGGCCGCCGCCACCGTCGCGCCGCGCATCGAGGACCGCGGCATCGACGAGATCTACATCGACCTCGGCGGACTGCCCGGTCCCGCCGAGGCGCTGGCGCGGCGCATCAAGCAGGCGGTGGCCGCGGCGACCAGCCTCACCTGCTCGATCTGCGTGGCGCCGAACAAGCTGCTGGCGAAAATCGGCTCCGAGCTGGACAAGCCCGACGGCCTCACCCTGCTCGGCGAGACGGACTTTCGCGCCCGCGTCTGGCCGCTGCCGGTCGGCCGCATCAACGGCATCGGGCCGAAGGCGGCGGCCCGCCTCGCCGGCCTCGGCATCGCCACCATCGGCGAGCTGGCCGCCGCCGACTGCGCCTTCCTGCAGGGCCACTTCGGCCGCGCCGGCGGCCTCTGGCTGCACGAGGCGGCGCACGGCGTCGACGAGCGCCCGCTGGTGACGCACGCCGAGCCGAAGTCGCTCAGCCGCGAGACCACCTTCGAGCGCGACCTGCATCCGCGCCGCGACCGCCAGCTGCTCTCGGAGATCTTCAGCGGCCTGTGCCGGCGCCTGGCCCAGGACCTTCAGCGCGACGGCTACGCCGGCCGCACCGTCGGCATCAAGCTGCGCTACGAGGACTTTCGCACGGTGACGCGCGACAACACGCTGGCGACGGCGGTGTCTGAAGCCTCCGCCATCCGCCGCGCCGCGGGGGAATGCCTGCGCCGCGTGCCGCTCGACCGCAAGCTGCGCCTGCTCGGCGTGCGCGTCGGCGCGCTGCAGAAGGCCGGCGCCGCCGGGCCGGCGCCCTCGCCGCAGCAGGAGCTGCCGCTGCCGGACGCGCGCGGCGCGGCCTGAGCGGCCCGGGCAGCGCGGCCGGCGCCGCGCTCAGGGCCGCGCCGCGGCGAGGAAGGCCTCCAGCAGCGGGGCGCAGTCGAGCAGGCCGGCGCCGGCCTGCTGGTGGAACTCCGGATGCCACTGCACGCCGCAGACGAAGCCGCGGCCGTTCCAGCGGATCGCCTCGATGACGCCGTCCCGCGCCGTCGCCTCGACGGCGAGGTCGCGGCCGAGCCGGTCGATGCCCTGGTGATGCACCGAGACCACCTGGCCGCCCTTCGTCTCGCCGAACCAGCGCGCGAACTGGCCCTCCTCGGCCAGGGCGACGGCATGCAGGTTGCGGTCGTAGGCCTCGCTCTCGTGCGCCACGGCGCCGGGGTGCTGCGTCGGCAGGTCCTGGAACAGCGTGCCGCCGAGGGCGACGTTGATCAGCTGCATGCCGCGGCAGATGCCGAGCACCGGCTTTCTCGCCTCCATGAACTCGTGCAGCAGCTCCAGCTCGTAGGCATCGCGCACCGCGTCGCCCTTCCACTCCGGGCGCAGCGGCTCCTCGCCGTAGGCCAGCGGGCTGATGTCGGAGCCGCCCTGCAGGATCAGGCCGTCGAGGTTCTCGGCGTAGTCGCGCAGGCGGATGTTGCTGCGGATCAGGATGCTGTCGCGCACCACCGAGGGGATCATCAGCAGCAGCACGTCGCGCGCCATCACCCACTGGGCGACCGACTGTTCGAGCACCTGCAGCGTCTTGCTGCGGATGCCGCGCGCGTTCTGCTCGGGATGGAAGATGCGCGCCGACAGGCCGATGCGCACCGGGCGCCGTTTGCCGATCATGCCGACTCCTCGCGAAAGCGCCGCACGGCGGCATCGACGACGCCTTCGATGCTGCCCGTCTCGGCGTGCTGCCGCCGCAGGTGGCTGGCGTCGTTGCCGGCGCTGGCGACCTGGCGCAGCTCCTCCAGCGCGGCGCCGCTATCGAGCGCCGCCGCGTGCGGCGCCAGCCGCTCCAGCGTCGCCAGGATGTCCTCGCGCAGCGACAGCGTCTCGTTGCTCTTCGGGTGCACCAGCGCGCCGTCGAGGCCGAAGCGGCAAGCCTGGAAGCGGTTGTAATTGTAGACCAGATAGTCGTCCTCGGCCGGCGCCGGCTCCGCCCGCTCGAGCAGCGTGCGGCACAGCGCCTGCAGGTAGCAGGCCAGCGCCGCGGCGCGGCCGACGCCGAGCGGCGTGTCGCAGACGCGCAGCTCGATGGTGCCGTACTCCGGCTTCGGCCGGATGTCCCAGTAGAAGTCCTTCATGCTGGTGACGACGCCGGTCTTCTCCATCTTGGCGAAATAGTCCTGCTCGAACTCCTCCCAGCGCAGCAGGAAGGGCGCGCGCCCGGACAGCGGGAAGGCGAACACCGAGTTGAGGCGCGCCGAGTCGAACAGCGTGTCGACGCCCTGGAAGAAGGGCGAGGAGGCGGACAGGGCGATGAAGTGCGGCAGGTAGCGGTTGAGCGCGTGCAGCAGGTAGAGCGCCTCGTCGGCCGCGGCGCAGCCGATGTGCACATGCTGGCCGAAGACGGTGAACTGCTTGGCGAGGTAGCCGTAGAGGCCGGACAGCTCGCGGAAGCGCGGCTGCGCGAAGATGCGCTGGTGGAACCAGCGCTGGAACGGATGGGTGCCGCCGCCACAGAGTGCGACGTTGAGGCGGTCGCCCGCCGCCAGCAGGGCGTCGCGCATGGCCTCGAGCTGGGCCAGCAGCGGCGCGTGGCGGGTATGCACGTCGCTGGCGATCTCGATCATGCTCTCGGTCATCTCCGGCTTGACGTCGCCGGGGAAGCGGTCGCGGCCGAGCAGGTGCAGCATGTCGCTGGCCGAGGCCGACAGGTCGAAGTCGGACGGATTGACCAGCTGCAGCTCCAGCTCGACGCCCATGGTCAGCGCCGTCGCCGGCTTGAACGGAGCGAGCGGCACGCTCAGGCCTCCTCGCGCCGGCGCGTCTCGCCGGCCCAGACCAGCGCCCAGCGCGTCAGCAGCGGGCCGAGCAGCTCGAGCAGCAGCACCACCGCCATCACGCCGGCGACGTCGTCGAGCAGCGCCAGGCCGAGGTGGCGCGTCTGCTCGAGCAGCAGGATGGCGAAGGCCGACAGCGGCGTCAGGGCGAGGCCGGTCAGCGCTCCCTTGCGCCAGCTGACGCCGCTCAGGCGCGCGAAGAGCGCGCACGCCAGCGTCTTCGCCGCCAGGCGCGCCGCCACCACGGCGCCGGCCAGCGTCAGGCCGGCCAGCGCCTGGCGCCAGTCGAGCATGGCGCCGATGAAGACGAAGAGCAGCACGGTGAGCAGGTCGCCCAGCGCGCCGAAGTTGCGCTGCACCTGCGAGAGCACCACGCGCCGTTGCCGCGCCGCCAGGCCGAAGGCCAGCGCCGCCAGCAGCGGCGACAGCTTTACCGCGTCGGTGAGCGCCGTGAGCAGCAGCACCGCCAGGGCGAAGACGACGGTGGCGTTGCGCGCCAGGCCGCCGAGCAGGCGCAGCAGCGCCGGCACCAGCACGCCGAACAGGGCGCCGAGGGCGGCCGAGGCCAGCACCACCACCAGGCTGCTCCACAGCGCCTGGAGGACGCTGCCGGCGCTGGACAGCACGCCGTAGCCGACCACGGCCTTGAAGGCCACCAGGGAGAGCACGCAGTTGAAGGCCGACAAGTGCAGCGTGCGCTCGCTCACCTGGCCCGAGCTGCGCTCCTCGTTCACCACGCGGACGACCGCCGCTGGCGAGGTCGCCATGGCGATCGAGGACAGCAGCAGCGCCGGCAGCAGCGGCATGGCCAGCGCCTGGGTGACGACGAACACCGCGTAGAACGCCAGGTAGGCCTCGGCGATGCCGGTGATCAGCAGCCAGGGGTTGGCGCGCAGCCAGCCCAGGTTGATGCGGTAGCCGAGCTCGAACAGGATCAGGGCGAAGGCGACGTCCGCCAGAAGCGCCACCGGCCCGCCGGCCGGGTCGGGAAGGAAGCCGCCCTGGCTGGCCGCCAGGGCGAAGCCGGCCAGACCGTAGCTGCTGATGCGCGGCAGGGCCAGCCAGCGATGGCCGAACTCGCCGGCCAGCCAAGCCAGCGCCAGCGCCAGCGGCCAGGCGATCTGCGCCAGCACCGCCGTCAGCATCTCAGTCATCCATGCCTCGTCTTTCCCCGTGTCGCACGGTCTTGCCGGCACCCTGCCGGGCAATCTTGCCCGCTCCCCCGCTGGCCGTCGGCTCAGGGCGGCTGGCGGCGGAAGCCGTGCCTGCCGCGAGGCAGGATTCTGAGAGACCCTCGATGCGCCCGGCCGTGACAGCCGCCCTGCCCGGCGCTGCCTGTCATGCAATCGAGCTTGCGCGATCCTGCGCGATAAATCCTGCAGGATGGAAGAAATTTCATGATTGTTGTTGCATTATAGGAGAAATTCGATGCAATTCGGCTGTTTTCTCTGTCTTGCGCGCACGGCGGGCCCGCATCGGCTGTCATTCATGATCCAACGGGTTGTCGCCGACCTTTGCATGCCTTAACCTCGCTGACGTGGATCCTTCGCCGCGACGCGCGCACCTCGCCCTGCTGCTGTTGCTCGCCGCCCTGCTCGGCATCGGCCTGTGGGCCTATCGCGGCGTTGGTGAATCGCTGCGCGAGATCCGCGCCACCGGCCTGAAGGCCCTGCTCGACACGCAGATCGAGGCGCTCGAGCAGTGGATCGCCGAAGGCCGGCGCGAGGCGGCGCAGCTGTCGGAAGACCCGTCCCTGCGCGCCGCCATAGGCAGGCTGGCGCGCGGCGGCGCAGACCAGGGCGAAGGCGCGCGCATCATCGAGCGGGTCCTGCGCGAGGCCGGCAGCATGGGCATCACCTCCGCCCACGTTCTCGACATCCGCGGACGCATCCTCGCCTCGAGCGACGCGCACCGCGTCGGCCAGAGGGTGACGCGCGATTTCTTCGCCGCCCTCGGCCCCGCGCTCGAGGGCAGGACGGTCTTCGTGCGGCCCTACCGCAGCGGCAGCGGCGCCGGGCCCTCGCTGCTCGGTCGCGCCTGGACGGCGGCGGCGGTGGTGGGCGAAGGCGGCAAGCCGGTCGCCCTGCTGGCGCTCGGCGCGCCGGCGCAGGACCGCCTCAAGGCGCTGTTCCTCGCCGCCCGTCCTGGCCAGACCGGCGAGGCGCTGGCCTTCGATTCCGAAGGCTGGCTGATCTCGGAGAGCCGTCATGCCGACGCCCTGTCCGAGCGCAGCCTGGACCACCGCATGGTCCTGCCAGCGAGCGACACCCTGACGCGGCTGGCCGCCGCGGCGATCGCCTCGCGCGCCTCGGGCGAGCCGCGCGCCGGCCTGCTGCTCGCGCCCTACCCCAATTATCTCGGCGAAGATGTCATCGGCGCCTGGCGCTGGCTCGCCGAGCACGACATCGGCGTGGCGGTCGAGATGGCGGCGGGCGAAGCCTATGCCCCGCTCACCTACCTGCAGATCGGCTTCGCCGTCGTCGTCGTGCTGATGGGCCTGGTCTGGCTGTCGGGCTTCCTGCCGCCGCAGGTGCTGGCCGGGCTGTTGCGGCGCGGCGGCGGGGCGAAGCAGCTCGGCCCCTATCGGCTGGTCCGCCAGATCGGCGAGGGGGCGCTGTCAAACGTCTACCTGGCGCAGCACCGCATGCTCAAGCGGCCGGCGGCGGTGAAGGTGCTCAAGCCGCACAGCGCCTCTGACGAATGGGTCGCCCGCTTCAAACGCGAGGTGCAGTTCGCCAGCCGCCTCTCGCATCCGAACACCATCGTCATCTACGACTACGGCACGGGGCCAGGCGGGGAATTCTGGTACGCCATGGAGTTCCTCGAGGGGCTGTCGCTGGCCGACCTGGTCGAGCGCTACGGGCCGCTGCCGCCGGCGCGCGCCGCCTGGATCCTGCGCCAGGCTTGCGCCTCGCTGTGGGAAGCGCACGCCGGCGGGCTGGTGCATCGCGACATCAAGCCGCAGAACATCATGCTGTGCGACGTGCGCGGCGAGCGCGACGTCGTCAAGGTGCTCGACTTCGGCCTCGTCAAGCAGATCTCCGGCGAGCAGACGCGCGACCTCACCGGCACGCTGCGCATCCTCGGCACGCCGCTCTACATGTCGCCCGAGCGCATCCGCAATCCGGCCGACGCCGACGTCCGCGCCGACATCTACGCCCTTGGCGCCGTCGGCTACTACCTGCTCACCGGCCGCCGCCTGTTCGAGACCGAGACCGAGCACGACCTCATCTACCAGGTGCTGCACACGGTGCCGCCGCTCGCCTCGGACAAGGCCCCCGGCGCGGTGCCGGTCGAGTTCGACGCGCTCATCGGCCGCTGCCTCGAGAAGGATCCCGACCGCCGCCCGCAGAGCATGGCCGAGGTGGCCAGCGCCCTCGACGCCGTGTTGGTATACCAGCCGTGGACGCGCGACATGATCGAGGCCTGGTGGCGGCAGAACTGGATCGCCGAGGACCACCCCGAACGCCGCTTCAGGCCTGCCTGACGACGACGATGTGCACGCGGTAGGGGCCGTGCGCGCCGAGCACCAGGGTCTGCTCGATGTCGCCGGTGCGCGACGGTCCGGAGATGAAGTTCACCGCGCGCGGCAGCTGCGGCGACGCGGCGCGCAAGAGCGCCCACGCCTCCTCCATGCCGCCGACGATGCGCGCCGCCGCCACGACGGCGCCATGCGTCTCCGGCAGCAGGCGCGTGCCCGCCGGCGTCGCGGCGCCCGAGCAGACCGCCAGCGAGCCGGTCTCGGCCACGGCGCAGAACGCGCTAGTGATGCCGACCAGGTCGTCGCCGCGCGCGGTGCGTCCCTCCACCTCGAGGCCGGCGCCGGCCCAGTCGAGGCCGGCCAACTCCGGCCAGGCGGCGGCCCGGCGCGGCAGCCTCAGCGCGTCGAGATAGCGCGCCACGGCGGCCGGCGCCTCGTCGAGCCGCTCGACGATGTCGACCGTGCTCGACTGCGCCTCGGCGCGCTCGCGAAAGCGCGCCAGCAGCCCGGCCGGCAGCGGCGGCCGCGGCCCCTGCGCGCGCCGCGCCAGCGTGCCCTCCAGGCGAGCGCGCCCGGCGGCGGCGCTTTCCGCCGTGCGGCCGAGCCGCGCCGCTGCCTGGCCGGCGCGGAACCAGGCGTTGGCGTCGTCGGGCCGGTCCGCCACGACGTCGCGATACGCGTCGGCCGCGCGCTTGGCG
>CAUJIV010000113.1 GCA_963205435.1 Pseudomonadota bacterium | reverse complement strand
GGACTTCCTCGAGCGAGGTCACGCCCTGCTTGACCTTGAGCAGACCGGACTGCCGCAGGTCCTTGATGCCTTCCCTCTGCGCCTGCTCGGCGATGTCGATCGAGTTGCCGTTGGTCATGATGATGCGCTGGATCTCTTCCGACACGGGCATGACCTGGTAGATGCCGACGCGCCCCTTGTAGCCGCTGCCCTTGCATTTGTCGCAGCCGCCCGGTCCGAACAGCTGCCAGCTACCGTCGAGCTCGTGTTCGGCGAAGCCCGCTTCGACCAGCGCTTCGACCGGAATGGAGACCGGCTTCTTGCAGGAGCAGAGGCGGCGGGCCAGCCGCTGCGCCGAGATCAGGATGACGCTGGAAGCGATGTTGAAGGGCGCGATGCCCATGTTCTTCATGCGCTCGAGGGTGGTCGGCGCGTCGTTGGTGTGCAGCGTCGACAGGACCAGGTGGCCGGTCTGCGCCGCCTTGATCGAGATTTCGGCGGTCTCCAGGTCGCGGATCTCGCCGACCATGATGATGTCCGGATCCTGGCGGAGGAAGGCCCGCAGGGCGACGGCGAAGGTCAGCCCCGCCTTGTCGTTGACGTTGACCTGGTTGATGCCGGCCAGGTTGATCTCCGCCGGGTCTTCGGCAGTTGAGATGTTGATGCCGGGCTTGTTCAGCAGGTTGAGGCAGGTGTACAGGGACACGGTCTTGCCGCTGCCGGTGGGGCCGGTGACCAGGATCATGCCGTAGGGCCGTTCGATGGCGCTCATCAGCGCCGCCCGCTGTTCGGGCTCGTAGCCGAGCGCGTCGATGCCGAGCATGGCGCTGGACGGATCGAGAATGCGCATGACGATTTTCTCGCCGTGCAGGGTCGGCAGGGTGCTGACGCGAAAGTCGATGGCCCGGGTCTTCGACAGCACCAGCTTCATGCGGCCGTCCTGCGGCACGCGCTTCTCGGAGATGTCCAGGCGCGAGATGACCTTGATGCGCGAGGCGACCTTCTCCTTGATCACCAGCGGCGGCTGGGCGATCTCGCGCAGGACGCCGTCGGTGCGGAAGCGGATGCGGTAGTATTTCTCGTAGGGCTCGAAGTGGATGTCGGACGCCCCCTCGTTGATGGCGTCGAGCAGGATCTTCTGGATGAAGCGCACGACCGGCGCGTCATCGACATCGACCGTCCCGACCTCGGCGCCGGCGCTCTCCTCCGTCTCATCGGCCAGCTGCAGGTCGAGATCGTCGCCTGCCAGTTCGTTCAGCTTGGCCTCGACCGTCTCGGACAGCCGCTGGACGAGGGGGGCGAGCTTGTTGGCTTCGACCACCACCGGATCGACCGCCATGCCGGTCTGGAAGCGGATTTCATCGAGCGCGCGCAGGGCCGTCGGATCGGCCAGGGCGACAGCGATGCGGTTGCCGCGCTTGTTCAGCGCGACGACCTGGTGGTTGTGCATCAGCTTGCGGTCGATGGCATCCTTGGGGATGAGCGCCTCGTCGAAGGCATCGAGATCGAGCAGGGGATAGCCGAAGGTCTCCGAGGCGAAGGCGGCGACCTCCGTGGCGCTGATCTTGCCGCTGGCGATGACCTGGCCGACGAAGCCGTTGCCCGAGTTGGCGCCCTGCGAGACGAACGCCTCGGCCTCGGCCTCCTTGAGCCGCCCCTGCTGTACCAGCGCGCGCGCCAAGCCGGTAAGAGTTGTCTGGAGTGTCGCTGCCATCCTTTTCGCCAAGTTCCGGCCTCGCCGCCCACCTCCGGCGATGATGCCTTTACAAGGGTGTTTTGTAAAGACTATCAGTCTCTTGGAGCAAGTTGTTGAGTCGCTTGCTCGATAATTTCGGTGGTACAGGGCCTAGTAACGGCCGTCCGGTCAAATACTTTATCTTTCAACCGGATTTGCCGAGGACGACCTCGATCACGAAGCGGCTGCCGACATAGGCGAGAAGGAGGGTCGCAAAACCGGCCAGAGTCCAATAAAGCGCCTTGCGGCCGCGCCAGCCCCTGACGTGGCGGCCGACCAGCAGCGCCGCGAAAATCGCCCATGACAGGATGGAGAAGAGCGTCTTGTGGCTGAATTCGAGCGGCTTGCCGAAGAGTTCCTCGGAGAAGAGGATGCCCGAAGCCAGGGACAGCGTGAGCAGGACGAAGGCGATGAGGATCAGCCGGAAGAGCAGGGTTTCCATCGCCAGCAACGGCGGCAGGCTGGTGAGCGGACGGCTGAGCTCGCCCCGGTGCAGGCGGCGCTCGGCCACGGCCATGATGATGGCATGCAGCGCCGCCAGCGTGAACAGGCTGTAGGAAACCATGGAGATGAGAAAGTGCGCGCGGAACAGCGGCGTCGCGGCATTCGGCAGCAGGTGCGGCCCGGGGAACAAGCCGGCCAGCAGCGTGCAGATTCCGGCCAGCGGCAGCACGAGCGGCTGCAAGCCTTCCAGCCGGGCGTGGAAGCTCTCCACCCAGTAGATCAGCACGGCGAGCCAGAACATCAGCGACAGGGCCGAGGCGAAGCCGATGCGCATCTCGCCGATGCCGAAGATTTCCGAGTAGAGCAGCCAGCCCTGCAGCAGCAGGGCAAGGGCGAGGAGCAGCCGCTCCCAGCCACGCATGCCCGGTGAAGTCGGCGTGGCGGCCGTGCTCCAGCGCGTGCGCCAGAAGTGGAAGCCGAGAAAGACGTACAGCGAGGCGGTAAACAGATGCGGTAGAATGTCGAGCATCCCGCCAGTCTACCTTCTTCCCCGGGCGATCGGAACAGCATGCTCGACAACCTGACCCAGCGGCTGTCGCGCGTCGTCAAGACGCTGCGCGGCCAGGCGCGACTGACCGAGGAAAACATTGCCGACGCCTTGCGCGAGGTTCGCATGGCGCTGCTCGAGGCCGACGTCGCGCTGCCGGTGGTCCGGGATTTCATCGCTCGCGTCAGGGAAAAGGCGGTCGGCCAGGAGGTTGCCGGCAGCCTCTCGCCCGGCCAGGCCCTGGTCGGGGTGGTGCATCGCGAGCTCGCCGAACTCATGGGCGGCGCGCGACAGGGACTCGACCTCGCCGTGCAACCGCCGGCGGTGATCCTGCTGGCCGGGCTGCAAGGCGCCGGCAAGACCACGACTGCCGGCAAGCTCGGCAAGCTCCTCAGGGAGCGCATGAAGAAAAAGGTGCTCGCCGTGAGCGCCGACGTCTACCGGCCGGCCGCCATCCAGCAGCTGAAACTGGTTGCCGAGCAGGCCGGAATCGATTTCTATGCCACGCAGGCGACGGACCAGCCCGTCGCCATCGCCACGGCCGCCCTCGACCATGCGCGCAGGCACTACTACGACGTCGTGCTTTTCGACACTGCCGGCCGCCTTGCCGTCGATGAAGCCATGATGCAGGAAGTGGCCCGGCTGCACGATGCGCTGCGCCCGACGGAAACCCTCTTCGTGGTCGATGCCATGCTGGGCCAGGATGCGGTGAACACCGCACGCGCCTTCGGCGAAGCCCTGCCCCTGACCGGCATCGTCCTGACGAAACTGGACGGCGACGCCCGCGGCGGCGCCGCCCTGTCCGTGCGCCAGGTGACCGGCAAGCCGATCAAGTTCGCCGGCGTCGGCGAGAAGCTCGACGGCCTCGAGGAATTCCATCCCGAGCGGATGGCGTCGCGCATACTCGGCATGGGCGACGTGCTCGGCCTGATCGAGGAAGCGCAGCGCGGCATCGACCAGGCCAAGGCGAAGGAATTCGCCCAGAAGCTGAAGTCCGGCAAGAGCTTCGACCTGAACGACTTCAGGGAGCAGATCGGCCAGATGCGCAAGATGGGCGGCCTGTCCGGCCTGCTCGACAAGCTGCCGGCGCAGTTCGCCCAGGCCGCCCGCCAGGCCGGCTCGCAGGTCGAGGACAAGGCGGTGCGCCGCCTCGAGGGGATCATCTGTTCGATGACGCCGCAGGAACGGGCGAAGCCCGAGCTGATCAAGGCATCGCGCAAGCGGCGCATCGCCGCCGGCGCCGGCGTTCAGGTGCAGGAAGTCAACCGCCTGCTGAGCCAGTTCGAGCAGACGCAGAAGATGATGAAGCAGCTCTCCCGGGGCGGCATGCAGAAGATGCTGCGCGGCATGAAAGGCCTGTTGCCCGGCATGTGAGGGCAGGCTTCAGGGCTTGCCGGATTGGCCCTGTCGCGTCGTCCGGCTTTTCGCGTCAGGGTCATACAGCCACTGCCGCTGCCAGGCCGCCCGGACGGCTTCCGGATAGCCCGGCTGGCCGAGGCTCCCGTTGTAGCGGCCGAGTGCTCGGAAAAGGTCGCCCTTCTCGATTTCCAGGTAGTGCTTGAGGATCGTGCAGCCATAGCGCAGGTTCGTGCGCAGATGGAACAGGTTGTCGCTGCCCGTGCCGATCAGCCCGACCCAAAACGGCATGACCTGCATGTAGCCGCGGGCACCAGCCGATGAAACCGCGTATTTCTTGAAGCCGCTCTCCACCTGGATCAGCGCCAGAACCAATTGTGGATCGAGGCCGGCGCGCTTGGCCTCGTAATGAACGGTTCGCAGGAAGTCGAGCCGCGTCTTGCGGTCGGGCAGCCGCCTTGCGATGCGGGCGGACATGTCCTCCAGCCAGTCGACCGCCTCCATCGGTGTTTGGAAGGAACTGAGCGGCGGCCGATGGTCCGAAACGGCCGCGTGCAATGCGGCCTGGACGCTGGCGGCCAGGGGCTCGTATTTCTGCGCGCCGGCCAGCGCCGGGCCGGCGGCGAGCGCCAGCAGGGGCAGGGCGATCCCTGCGGCTTTCACGAGGCGAGGCGCTGGCGTACGAAAGCGCCGATTTCGGCGAGTGGAATCCTGGCGGCGCCGGCATCGCGACGGCCCTGATACTCGACCGTGCCCTCCTTGAGGCCGCGCTCGCCTATGGTGATGCGGTGCGGCACGCCGATCAGCTCGAGGTCGGCGAACATGGCGCCTGGGCGCTCGTCGCGGTCGTCGAGCAGGACGTCGAAGCCGGCGCCGGCGAGATCGGCGTGAAGGGCGTCGGCGGCCTCACGCACGGCCTGGCTCTTGCTGTAGCCGACCGGCGCGATGGCGATCTCGAAGGGCGCGATGGCTCGCGGGAAGACGATGCCGCGCGCGTCGTGGCTCTGCTCGATGGCGGCGGCGACGACGCGCGTCACGCCGATGCCGTAGCAGCCCATTTCCATGGCGCGCTGCTGCCCCGACTCGTCGACGAAGCTGGCCTTCATCGCTTCGGAGTAGCGGGTGCGCAGCTGGAAGATGTGGCCGACCTCGATGCCGCGGCAGATCGACAGCCGTCCCTTGCCATCGGGGCTGGGATCCCCCTCGACGACATTGCGGATGTCGTGGACATGGTCAGGCTCGCGCAGGTCGCGGCCCCAGTTGACGCCGGTCAGGTGATGGCCGGCTTCGTTGGCGCCGCAGATGAAGTCGCTCATCTGCGCCACCGCCCGGTCGGCAATGACGGGAATGTCACGGGTGATGCCGACCGGACCGATATAGCCCGGCCGGCAGCCCATGTGGCGCTCGATTTCCTCGTCGCTGGCGAAGCGGAAAGGGCCGAGGAACGGCAGCTTGCCGGCCTTCGTCTCGTTCAGGCTATGGTCGCCGCGCAGCAGCAGCAGGCAGAACCGCTCGTCGTGCATGACGGCGATCGCCTTGACCGTGCGCGCCAAGGGCTGGCCGAGCAGGGCGGCGACCTCCTCGCAGCGCGTCTTGCCGGGTGTCGCGACCGTTCGCATGGCCTCGGCTGGCGCGCCGCGCGCGGCCGCTGGCGCGAGCGCCTCGGCCAGCTCGACGTTGGCGGCGTAGTCGGACTCGGGGCAAAAGGCGATGGCATCCTCGCCCGAGTCGGCCAGCACGTGGAATTCGTGCGAGCCGGTGCCGCCGATGGCTCCCGTGTCGGCCGCCACGGCGCGGAACCCGAGCCCCAGCCGGGTGAAGATGCGCGTGTAGGTGTCGTGCATGTTCCGGTATTCGCGCTGCAGGTCCTCGAAGCTGGCATGGAAGGAATAGCCGTCCTTCATGAGGAACTCGCGCCCGCGCATGACGCCGAAGCGCGGGCGGATCTCGTCGCGGAACTTAGCCTGGATCTGGTACAGGTGCAGCGGCAGCTGCCGGTAGCTGCCGATTTCCCTTCGAGCGATGTCGGTGACGACCTCTTCGTGCGTCGGGCCGATGACGAAGTCCCGCTGGTGGCGGTCCTTGATGCGAAGCAGCTCGGGGCCGTATTTTTCCCAGCGGCCGGTTTCCTGCCACAGTTCCGCGGGAATGACGGCCGGCATGAGGATCTCGATGGCGCCGGCTCGGTTCATTTCCTCGCGGATGATGTTCTCGACCTTGCGCAGCACGCGCAAGCCCAGCGGCATCCAGCTGTAGATGCCTCCCGCCAGTCGCCTGATCATCCCGGCGCGCAGCATCAGCCGGTGGCTGACCACCTCGGCGTCGGCCGGCGCCTCCCTGAGCGTGGCGATGAGGAATTGCGTGGCGCGCATGGATCCGATCCTGGCAAAAGACCGCATTTTACAGCAGGCGATCGATCTCCCGAGACGGCGCCGCCGGGCGCGCTTTCAAAGCGCGGCGAATTGTGGAAGAATGGAACCGGTACGGTTTTGATGGATGGCAATCATGCTCGATCGTGAAGGCTTTCGCCCGAACGTCGGCATCGTCCTGATCAATGGCAGGAACGAGGTTTTCTGGGGCAAGCGCATCAAGGAGCATTCCTGGCAGTTCCCGCAGGGCGGAATCAAGCACGGGGAGTCGCCCGAGCAGGCGATGTACCGCGAATTGCATGAAGAAATCGGCCTGAAGCAGGAGCATGTCAGGATTCTCGGGCGCACCCGGGACTGGCTGCGCTACGAGGTGCCGAAGCAGTGGATTCGGCGGGAATGGCGCAATACCTATCGAGGCCAGAAACAGATCTGGTTCATGCTGCGCCTGATCGGGCGTGACACGGACGTTTCCCTGCGGACGAGCGACCGTCCGGAGTTCGACGCCTGGCGCTGGAGCAACTACTGGGTGCCGCTCGACGCGGTGATCGAGTTCAAGCGCGACGTGTATCAGCAGGCGCTGATCGAGCTGTCCCGCTTCGCCTTTCGCCATCCGGCCGACCGCAAGCCGCAGTGGCCGGTCGCGGAGGATTGCGCGCAGCCTTGAGCGCCCTGCGGCGGCCCGATCAGCCCGCTCAATGGGGCGATCCGCAGGTTCCATTTTCGTTCCGTCTTTTTTCCGCCGAGAATGAAGCGCGGGGCCTGCCGGCCCGCGCCTGCGGGATTTTGCAGATCCCGGCGAGCATTCGAAAGGAGGAAGCATGGTTCGCGAACACTACAGGACGCTTGGCCAGCACAAGCTGGATCGCAGCGCCAGCTACTACCGGGTAGAAGCGGAACCGCTGCCCCGGGTCACGCTCGATTCCCCGGCCGTGGAAGTGATGACCGACCTCAAGCGCATCCAGGCGATCACGATCGGGCCGGATGCCTCGCTGAAGGCTGTGAACCAGGCGATGATGCGCAACACGGTCCGCTCGCTGCTGGTGGCCGACGAGAAGCGGCGCATTATCGGCATCATCACCTCGACCGACACCCTGGGGGAGAAGCCGATGCAGATCGTGCGCGGGCGGGGCATCCGCCATGAGGACGTGCGGGCGCGCGACATTATGACGCCCGGCGATCAGCTCGAGGTGATAGCCTACGCCGACGTTCTTTCCGCCGAAGTCGGGCACGTCGTCGCAACCCTCAAGGCAAGCGGTCGTCAGCATGCGCTGGTGGCGGAGCGGGACGAGACGGGACAGCAGCGGGTGAGAGGCATTTTTTCCACATCGCGAATCGCCCTGCAGCTGGGCAGTCCGATTCATCCCGTCCAGCCCGCCACGACCTTCGCCGAGATCGAAGCGGCCTTGGGGCGTTGAGGCAGGGAAAGGATCCTTGCTTTGTGGATGGCCAAGGTGAAACGGCGGGCATGCGGCGGGATCGCCCATCCGGTGCGCCGGCGCCAGTGCTCGCGATGAGGATCCTGCCACCCTTCACGGCCCTCCTCGTGCTCGCCGGCTCGGCCGTGGCGCAACAGTTCCCTGGGGACAAGAAGTACGGGGAATATTACGATGAAAAAAAGCAATGGAGCGAGCAGGAGGTCGCGTTTCCCGCCTTCCCGCAGCCGGCCGACCTGATCGAGTTCGATGCCGGTGCAGCCTCACGCAACAGGCATTACGTGGACGCGGCGACGCTGACCGTTGGCGGCGACCGGGTGGTGCGCTATGTGGTCGTGATCAAGACGCCCGGAGGGGCGACGAACATCAGCTTCGAGGGGCTGCGCTGCGAGGCCAGGCTGGGCAGGCACTACGGCTTCGGTCGTGCGGATGGCTCCTGGGCGAAGGCGCGCCAGTCCGACTGGAAGGCATTGCGACCGGACAGCTATCAGTCCGTGCTTTCCAAGGAGTACTTCTGCCCCGGACAAACGCCCATCTTCAAGGCGGAGGAGGGGGTAGATGCGCTGCGGCGCGGCGGACATCCCCTTGCCCGTGGCGTCGAATGAAGGCCGAGAGCGGGCTCTCTTGTTGATGGACGGTTGGATCATCGAGTTCGACAGGGCGCTGCGCGCCGTGCTGGCGCCTGCCCGAGGCGTGCGCGCCATGCCGGGCGAATCCCTCGCCGAGTTGCCGCTCGCGCCGCAGGAGAAGCGGCATGCCGCCGCGCTGATGCGCGTAAACCATTGTGGAGAAATATGCGCCCAAGCCCTCTACCAGGGCCAGGCTCTGGCCTCGCGCGACGAATCGCTTAAAAAAGCGTTGCGACGGGCTGCCGAGGAGGAATCCGATCACCTGGCATGGACCGAGCGCCGCCTGGCCGAACTGGGCGGGCGCAAGAGTGCGCTCAATCCCATCTGGTACGCCGGTTCCCTGTTCCTCGGCGTGCTGGCCGGCAGGCTGGGCGCAGGCTTGAACCTCGGCTTCCTGGCCGAGACAGAGAGGCAAGTCGAGCGGCATCTTGAAGGGCATCTGCAGCGCCTGCCGGGGAACGACGCCAAGTCGCGCGCCGTGATCGAGCAGATGAGGCGCGAAGAAGCCGGACACGCGGCCACTGCCGAGGGCCTCGGCGCGCGGCCACTGCCGCTGCCGGCCAAGCTGGCCATGAAGCTGGCGGCAAGATTGATGACGACGACGTCGTATCGGCTTTAGGGCGTCGCCAGAGTCACTCTTCGACGATGGTCCAACCGTGCGTGATGGCTGCCGTCTTGCCGAGCATGATCGAGGCCGAGCAGTACTTTTCAGCGGACAGCCTGATCGCACGCTCGACCGCGTCGGCCTTCAAGCCCTTTCCCCTGAGCGTGTATTGGAAGTGGATCTTGCGAAACACCTTGGGGTCGCTCTCGGCCCGCTCGGCCTGAAGCCGAACTTCGCAGCCTGAAATGTCCTGGCGGCCTTTCCTGAGGATCAAAACGACGTCATAGGCCGAGCAGCCGCCGGCGCCGGCAAGGATGAGTTCCATGGGGCGGGGAGCCAGATTGTTTCCGCCCCCTTCCGGGGCTCCGTCCATCATGGTCAGATGCCCGCTTCCCGTCCGCGCGACGAATGCCATGCCAAGATCGTCCAGCCATTGAACCGTGCAGTCCATGCCGCCTCACTTCCTTCCAGCCTGAGTCGAACAGACCGATTTTATCCAAACTGTCAAAATACCATCGGGCCTGAACTTGTGCGGCGCATAATCAGCAAGAGAATCATGCGGATGTGTAGAGGGTTCTGAAATTATGTTGCATGTTTGCAATGCTATACAAGAGCATTTAAATTGTTTATATACAAGGAATTATGCTTTAATGACCAGAATCAGGAAACATATGGATGATTTTTAAGAGTTGCTCGAATAATTTTCTTGCAATGCACAAATATTTCTGAGATACTGATCGCCAGTCACGGCATTCAGAAGCTTGCATGTTGCAAGCGGATTTTGGCTTTTGTCTCCTCCACCCTCCTCCTTTGGTGTGGATTAGGCGCGATCCCAGCGGATCGCGCTTTTTTTTTGAGATGTGGCCTGGCGAGGCGGACGCCAAGGACAGGCGACAGGTTTTTGACAGAATTCTTGGAATTAAAGTACAATCCGCAGCTTTCTTCGCAAGCAATCAAGCTCCGAGGTGCCGCCATGAGGACGTTTTCCGCCAAGCCGCATGAGGTCAGTCGCGACTGGTATGTCGTAGACGCGACCGACAAGGTGCTCGGCCGGCTGGCGGCCGAGATCGCCCGCCGTCTGCGCGGCAAGCACAAGGCGATCTACACGCCGCACGTGGATACCGGTGATTTCATCGTCGTGGTCAACGCCGAAAAATTGCGCGTCACCGGAGCGAAGGCGGAGAAGAAGATCTATTACCGGCATAGCGGTTATCCGGGCGGGATTTACGAGGACACTTTCGCCAAGCTGCAGCAGCGGGCGCCGGCGCGCGTTCTGGAAAAGGCCGTCAAGGGCATGTTGCCGAAAGGACCGCTGGGCTATGCCATGATCAAGAAACTGAAGGTTTATGCCGGCGGCAGCCACCCCCACGCCGCCCAGCAACCTCGCTCGCTGGAGATAAACTGATGGCGGTCAACTATTACTATGGAACCGGCCGGCGCAAGACGGCGGTTGCCCGGGTCTTCATGAAATCCGGCAGCGGCAAGCTGGTGGTGAACGACAAGCCGGTTGACGAATTCTTTTCGCGCGAGACCGGCCGCATGGTCGTGCGCCAGCCGCTCGAGCTGACCCGGCACACCACCACCTTCGACATACTCGTCAATGTCAGCGGCGGCGGGGAGTCCGGCCAGGCCGGCGCGGTGCGACATGGCATCACGCGCGCGCTGATCGAGTACGACGCGACCCTCAAGCCGGTCCTGTCCGGCGCCGGGTTCGTCACCCGCGACGCGCGCGAGGTCGAGAGGAAGAAGGTCGGCCTCCACAAGGCGCGGCGAAGAAAGCAGTTCTCCAAGCGCTGACGCCCGCGGGCGCCGCAAAAAACCGCCGCCAGGCGGTTTTTTTGTTTTCCCGGCCGGCATTGCCCGATCGGGAAGCGATGAATTAACATGGGTCAGTTTTTGCGAGGAAGGCAATGATCAAGGTCGGCATCGTAGGCGGCACCGGCTACACGGGCGTCGAACTGCTGCGCCTGCTGGCACAGCATCCGCAGGTGGAACTGCGCTGCATCACCTCGCGCGGCGAGGCTGGCGTCGCCGTGGCGGACATGTTCCACAGCCTGCGCAAGCGTCTGAGCCTGAGTTTTGTCGATCCCCGTTCGGCGCCGCTGGACGAATGCGACCTCGTCTTCTTCGCCACGCCGAACGGCATCGCCATGTCCCAGACGCAGGCCCTGCTCGACGCCGGCGTCCGCGTCATCGACCTGGCGGCGGACTTCCGCATCAAGGACATCGCTGAATGGGAAAAGTGGTACGGCATGAAGCACGCCGCGCCAGCGCTCGTCGCCGAGGCCGTCTATGGGCTGCCGGAGGTCAACCGTGAAAAAATCCGGCAGGCGCGCCTGATCGCCAATCCGGGCTGCTATCCGACCTCCGTCCAGCTGGGTTTCCTGCCTCTCGTCGAAGCCGGACTGATCGAAACGGATCACCTGATCGCCGATGTCAAGTCCGGCGTGTCCGGGGCCGGCCGCAAGGCCGAACTGTCGAGCCTGTTCTGCGAGGCCGGAGACAATTTCAAGGCCTACGGGGTGCCCGGTCACCGGCATCAGCCGGAAATTCGCCAGGGCCTGTCGCTGGTCGCGGGCAAGCCTGTCGGGCTGACTTTCGTGCCGCACCTGACGCCGATGATTCGCGGCATCCACGCCACGCTCTATGCCCGGATCGCGCGGGAAGCGGATTTTCAGGCGGTGTATGAATCCCGCTATCAGAGCGAGCCGTTCGTCGATGTCCTGCCCTTCGCCAGCCATCCAGACACCCGTTCCGTGCGCTCGGCGAACCTGTGCAGGATTGCCGTGCACCGGCCGCATGGCGGCGACACCCTGGTGATTCTTTCCGTGATCGACAACCTGGTGAAGGGTGCGGCCGGCCAGGCCGTGCAGAACATGAACATCATGTTCGGTTTTGAAGAATGCGCCGGGCTTACCCAGATCCCCGTCTTGCCGTAGCGCTGCGCCGCCTGCGCAGCCGCTTCGGCATTTCGGCGCCGAGGGTCGCGGTGCGCACTCACATTCCATGGCACTGGCGCATACTGGCGACGATCGCCGTCCTCGCGATCTCGATCGCGCTGGCGGGATGGATCTACGACGCCGGCCGCAAGATCGCCGGTTTCGACAGGAGCGAGACGGAGCAGGAAATCGCTGCCTTGCGCGGAAATCTCGAAACGCAGAAGCGGGAAGCGGCGAAAATGCGCGCGCTGGCCAATGCTGCCGACAGCAACATGCAGATCGAGCGTACGGCCCAGGAGCAGCTCGCCCGTCAAGTCAAGGTCCTCGAGCAGGAAAACGGCCATCTCAAGGAGGAGCTGGCTTTTTTCGAAAGCCTGGCCTCGGCGGAAAGCAGAAGTTCCACCCTCAGCATCAATCGTCTGAGCGTCGAGCCGGAGGGGGCGGAGGGGCGTTATCGCTACCGCTTTCTTGCCGTCGCCCAGGGGGACAGGAAAGACCGCGAGTTTCATGGCCAGATCCAGCTGGTCGTCCATCTACAGCAGCAGGGCAAAAGTGCTATGATGACCTTGCCGCGCCCGGATGATCCGGATCGCCAGCATTTCGCCGTCGATTTCAAGTACTTTCGCCGGATCGAGGGGTCGTTCCAAATCCCTGCGGGATCTCGCGTGACCAGCGTTGAAGCCCGCCTGATGCAGAATGGCTCGACGCGCGCCACGCAGACCGTCGCGCTTTGAGGGAAGGAGGCAAGCGATGTTTCTCGGCAAGGACAAATCGAGCAAGCCGCAAAGCCGCATCGACAGCCTGATCGGCGCGGGCACTCGAATCGAGGGCGACCTGATCTTCGCCGGCGGACTGCGGGTGGATGGCGAGATAAGAGGCAATGTCCGTTCGACGGGCGATGGCGGCGGCACCCTGGTTCTCAGCGAGAATGGCCGGATCGAAGGGGAAATCCATGTTTCTCATCTGGTCATCAACGGCACCGTCATCGGTCCCGTGTTCTCCAGCGAATTTCTCGAACTGCAGCCGCGTGCCCGTGTCACGGGGGATGTCCAGTACAGCAGCCTGGAAATGCATCTGGGCGCAGTCATCCAGGGCAGGCTGGATCACCAGGAGGCGGCGGCAAAGGCCGTTGAGCTCAAGCTGGCCTCCAGCAATTGACAGGACCTTCTCCCGCAAATATATTGAAGCAGGATCGATACGACTCGAGGAGCAGAGAATGAACGCAGTCAGCGAAATGACGCCGATCAACTTTTCGGACAATGCCGCCAGCAAGGTGCGCGAGTTGATTGACGAGGAGGGCAATGCCGAATTGAAGCTGCGGGTCTTCGTCACGGGCGGCGGTTGCTCGGGCTTCCAGTACGGCTTCACCTTCGACGAAGTGCAGAACGAGGACGACACCGTCATGCAGAAGAACGGCGTCACCCTGCTGATCGACCCGATGAGCTACCAGTATCTTGTCGGCGCGGAGATCGACTACACCGAGGGTCTGGAGGGTTCGCAGTTCGTCATCAAGAACCCGAACGCCTCTTCGACCTGCGGTTGCGGCTCGTCCTTCAACGTCTGAATCGCAGGCGAATGTCCTGAACAGGGGGGGCTTCGACTCCCCCCTGTTCTTTTCAGGCCGGGTAGATCGCGCCGAGGACGCGCGCACCCTTGGCGCCAGTGACGGCGGGCAGGCTGGCCGCCTTTCCGCGCATCGTCTGCCGGGCCAGCCAGGCAAACGCCATGGCCTCGACCCAGTCCGGGCCGACTCCCCACGCTTCGCTGTCCAGGATCTTCGCCTGCGGCAGGTGCGCGGCCAGGCGCTGCAGCAAAAAGCGGTTGTGGGCGCCGCCGCCGCAGACGATCACTTCTTCCGGCTGCCCGCACCAGCGCTCGATCGCGTTGCCGATCGAGCCGGCCGTCAGTTCGAGCAGCGTCGCCTGGATGTCGGCCGGCGCGGCAGGCTGCACGCCCGGCAAGGACTCCAGCCATTCGAGATTGAATTGCTCGCGGCCGCAGCTCTTCGGCGGCGCGGACGAGAAATAAGGGTGGGCGAGGAGCGACTCGAGCAGTTGCGGCAGGATACGGCCGCTGGCGGCCCAGGCGCCGTCCCTGTCGTAGGGCTGGCCGATGTGGCGTCGCGACCAAGCGTCGATGAGGACGTTGCCTGGGCCGGTATCGAAACCGGTGGTGGCCGCGGCGGGTGCCAGATTGCTGACGTTGGCCATGCCGCCCAGGTTCAGCACGACCCGGTGTTGCCCGTCCGATCCGAACAGCGCCTCGTGGAAGGCCGGCACCAGCGGAGCGCCCTGGCCGCCGGCGGCGATGTCGCGGCTGCGAAAATCCGCCACCACCGTAATCCCGCTCAATTCGGCGAGCAGGGCGGGATTGCCCAGCTGCAGGCTGTAGCCTTCCTCTGGAGCATGGCGGACAGTCTGCCCGTGGCAACCGAGGGCGACGACGGATTGCGGTGAAAGGTTGGCCTTGTCGAGCAGCGCCCGGCTTGCCTCGGCGTAGAGGCCGGCCAGCTCGATGCCGAGCAGGGCCGCCCTGCGCAGTTCGTCTGCGCCCGCATCCTGCAGGGCCAGCAGCCGACCTGTCAGGCTGTCGCCGTATGGCAAATAATGGGTAGCCAGCAGGCGCGGGGCGGTGAAATCCGCCAGCACCGCATCGACACCGTCGAGGCTCGTCCCCGACATGAGGCCGATGTAGAACTCCGGCCTGCCTTCGGGTGTGCTGCCCGGAGTCATCCCGCGCCGCCCGATGAGAGGGCGCTCAGTCGATCAGGGCCAGATCCAGGCCTTGAATCCGGTCGAGGCGATGCACCAGCGGCGCGGCGAATTGCTGGAAGGCGGCCAGTTGCGCAGGAGCCAGCGGCGGGGCGCTGGGCAGGTTCAGCGCCAGTGGATTCTGATGAACGTTGTTGATGCGAAACTCGTAGTGCAGGTGCGGCCCGGTGGCCCAGCCGGTGCGGCCGACATAGCCGATGATGTCGCCCTGGCTGACGCGCGCCCCCTTGCGGATGCCCGCGGCGAAGCCGTTCAGGTGCCCGTAGTGGGTGGTGAAGCGACCGTGATGGGAAATGACGACCAGATTGCCGTAGCCGCCCTGCCGGCCGACGAACTCGACGACACCGTCGCCGGTGGCCTTGACCCGGGTGCCGATCGGCGCGCCATAATCGACGCCCTTGTGTGCGCGCCATGTCTGCAGGATGGGGTGGAAACGTCCGCTGGAAAATCCCGAGGTGATGCGCGAAAACTCGAGGGGATAACGCAGGAAGGCCTTGCGTATGTTCTTGCCATCGGAAGTGTAATAGCCCTGGCCGTCCTTGCCGGCGAACCAGATGGCGCGGTAGGCCTTGCCGTTGTTGATGAACTCGGCGGCGAGGATGCGGCCGGAGCGCGCCGGTCGCCCCTCGTCGAGCAGCAGTTCATAGACGACGCTGAACATATCGCCCTTGCGCAGGTCGCGATGGAAGTCGATGTCGCCTGAGAACAGGTCGGCCATTTGTATGGCGATGCTGTCGGGCATGTCGATGGCGTCGGTTGCCGCAAAGAGCGAAGTGCGGATTTCCCCTGATTTCATGACCAGTTGCGGGGCCAGGGAGAGGGCCTGCTCGGCTGCCTGCAGCCGGCCGTCGCGCCGCTCGACCTGCAGCACGTTGTCGCCAGAGCCGTTGAGGGGGAAGGTCAGGGCGAGCAACTCCCCGGCTTCGGTCGTCTTGGCGGTGACCGTCTTGCCGGGCCGAAGCTGGCGGAACAGGGCCTGCGTCGCGGCTTGCTGGCGCAGCCAGGCGAAGGCTGCCTCATCCTGCACGCCCAGGCGCGAGAGGAGGGCGGCGACCGTGTCGCCGCGCTGAATGCGCTCGGCGCGAACGAAGATCCCCTCTTCGGTGGCGGCCTCATCGGTGACGAGGGCCAGCGGCTCGATGACCGTGCGCTGGTAGTCCTTGATCTCGGCGCTGTCCGGTGCCGTGCCGAAGGCGGCGACCATGCCAAACAGCGAAAGACAGGCGACGATTGCCGCGCTCCAGACGTGGCGCGGGCGCCTGTCACGGAGGGCTTGCAGATGCGTTAGAATGCCGAGCCGTTCTTCCATGGTGTGTGTTCCCGCCAGGAAAATTCTCGGAAGTCTATCAAAAAACCGCTGTTAAGGCCTGTTCTGGATTAAATTAACCCAAGATTAATCGAGAGCAGGCCCTAGCCAAACTTCATAAACCATCATGGCAGATGTCGAGAAAGCGCTGGCCCTCATCAAGCGCGGCACGGATGAACTGCTCGTGGAAGTCGAGCTGATCGAAAGGCTGGCAAGCGGCCGGCAATTGCGCATCAAGGCGGGATTTGATCCGACGGCCCCCGACCTGCACCTCGGGCACACGGTCCTGATCAACAAGCTGCGCCACTTCCAGGAACTGGGCCATCACGTCATGTTCCTCATCGGCGATTTCACTGGCATGATCGGCGATCCGAGCGGGCGCAACGCGACCCGCCCGCCGCTGACGCGCGAGCAGATCCTCGAAAACGCCAAGACCTATCGCGAGCAGGTCTTCAAGATCCTTGACGCCGAAAAAACCGAGGTTTGCTTCAATTCCGCCTGGATGGAGCCGCTCGGCGCGGCCGGCATGCTCAGGCTGGCGGCCCAATACACCGTGGCGCGCATGCTGGAGCGGGACGACTTCGCCCGGCGCTATGCCGGCAACCAGCCGATCGCCATCCACGAGTTCCTCTATCCGCTGTGCCAGGGATACGATTCCGTGGCCATGCGGGCCGACGTCGAGCTGGGCGGAACCGACCAGAAGTTCAACCTGCTGGTCGGCCGCGAGCTGCAGAAGCATTATGGCCAGCCGCCGCAGTGCATCCTGACGGTGCCCCTGCTGGAGGGGCTGGACGGGGTGAACAAGATGTCCAAATCGTACGGCAATTATGTCGGCATCGACGAGCCGCCGCGGGAGATCTTCGGCAAGCTGATGTCGATATCCGACGACCTGATGTGGCGCTACTACGAGCTGCTTTCCTTCCGTTCCAGCGAGGAGATCGTCCGCCTCAAGGCCGATGTGGCCGGCGGCCGCAATCCTCGGGATGTCAAGGTGCTGCTTGCCCAGGAGATCGTGCAGCGCTTCCATTCCCGTCAGGCGGCGGAGGACGCCCTGGCGGATTTCGAGGCGCGCTTCAGGCAGGGCGCGCTGCCGCAGGACATCGAAGAGGTGGCGGTGCGATGCGCCGCCGAGGGCATCGGCATCGCGCAACTGATCAAGCAGGCCGGTCTGGCCGCCAGCACCTCGGAGGCTTTGCGCCTGATCGAGCAGGGCGGGGTGCGCATCGATGGCGAGCGGCTGAGCGACCGCACCCTGGTCCTCAAGCCGGGCGCCACGGCCATCTTGCAGGTCGGCAAGCGCAAATTCGCCCGCGTCTCGCTGTCCTGAGGCCGATTTGCACGGCCAGGCGGCTGCCGCGAAATTAAATCCGCAAAAGCTGTTGACCCGCTTGCGCCAAGCTGTATAATGCACGGCTCTCGCTGCTCCGCAGCATCGTTCTTTAACAAACTGAACAGCCGATAGGTGTGGGTGCTTTTCCGGTCGGACGCCGGGGACTCGTTCCCGGTGAGGATTGGCAAGAGTGCTCATGCTGATTGATTAGTTCCAGCTTGAATTCGAAGTTGGGACTCTGTGATTCTTTATGAGCAAGTACTACAAGCAGAGATTGAACTGAAGAGTTTGATCCTGGCTCAGATTGAACGCTGGCGGCATGCTTTACACATGCAAGTCGAACGGCAGCACGGGGGGGTAACCTCCTGGTGGCGAGTGGCGAACGGGTGAGTAATGCATCGGAACGCGTCCTGTAATGGGGGATAACCTGGCGAAAGTCAGGCTAATACCGCATACGTCCTGAGGGAGAAAGCGGGGGCTCGCAAGACCTCGCGTTATAGGAGCGG
>CAUJIV010000112.1 GCA_963205435.1 Pseudomonadota bacterium | reverse complement strand
AAGCTGCAGGAGCGCGTGGCCAAGCTGGCCGGCGGCGTGGCGCTGATCAAGGTCGGCGCCGCCACCGAGGTCGAGATGAAGGAGAAGAAGGCCCGCGTCGAGGACGCCCTGCACGCCACCCGTGCCGCGGTGGAAGAGGGCATCGTCGCCGGCGGCGGCGTCGCCCTGCTGCGCGCCCGCACCGCGGTCAAGGTGAAGGGCGACAACCACGACCAGGAGGCCGGCATCAAGATCGTCCTGCGCGCCCTCGAGCAGCCGATGCGCGAGATCGTCGCCAACGCCGGCGACGAGCCGAGCGTGGTGGTGAACAAGGTCGACGAAGGCAAGGGCAACTACGGCTACAACGCCGCCACCGGCGAGTACGGCGACATGGTGAAGATGGGCGTGCTCGACCCGACCAAGGTCACCCGCACGGCGCTGCAGAACGCCGCCTCGGTGGCCGGCCTGATGCTCACCACCGAATGCATGGTGGCCGAGCTGGTCGAGGAGAAGCCGGCCGGCGGCATGGGCGGCATGGGCGGCATGGGCGGCATGGGCGGCATGGGCGGCATGGGCATGGACATGTAAGTCGCGTCGCGACCTGCAGCTCCGCTCGAGGAGCGGGGAGAAGCTCGGCTTGTCCCCGCGCCCTTGCAAACCACGACAGACCCCGCTTCGGCGGGGTTTGTTTTTGGTCTGCCGGCCCGGCGCCGGCATTTTCTTGCATGCTATAGTTCGCCGACCAAAGCAAAGCCGAAGGGCATGTAAATGGACTCGGACGCCGTTTACAGCAAAACCCGCAAAGGCCAGGGGAGGAGGGTTCGTCTGCGCGCTGCCGCGTCGCGCGCCGGCGTCCTTCGTTCCGGCTGACCGCCCGCCGGCGCCACCCGGACGATGCACATCCTGCTGGCCGAAGACGACCGCATCATTGCCGACGGCTTGTTGCGCGCGCTGCGCAAGTCCGGCTACGCCGTCGACCACGTCAGCAGCGGCAGCGACGCCGATGCCGCCCTGCTCTCGCAGCCGTTCGACCTGCTCATCCTCGACCTCGGCCTGCCCCGGCTGAACGGCATCGAGGTGCTGCGCCGGCTGCGCGCGCGCAAGTCGCCCTTGCCGGTGCTGATCCTCACCGCGCAGGACGGCCTCGAGGAGCGCGTGCGCGGCCTCGACGCCGGCGCCGACGACTACCTGACCAAACCCTTCGCCCTGCCGGAGCTCGAGGCGCGCGTGCGCGCCCTCACCCGGCGCGGCACCGGCAACCCGACGCGGATCGAGTTCGGCCCGCTGACCTACGACCAGGCCGAGCGCAGCGCGCGCCTCGACGGCCAGCCGGTGGATTTGTCGGCGCGCGAGCTCGCCCTGCTGGAAATCCTGCTGCTGCGCGCCGGCCGCCTGGTCGGCAAGGACCAGCTCGTCGACCACCTCTGCGGCTGGGGCGAGGAGCTCAGCACCAACGCCATCGAGGTCTACGTGCATCGCCTGCGCAGGAAGCTCGAGGACAGCGGGGTGCGCATCAACACGGTGCGCGGCCTCGGCTACTGCCTGGACCGGCCGGATGGCGCTTAGCGACCGGCTGCTGCGGCGGCGCCAGGACGAGGCCGAGCGCCAGTCGGTATTCGGCGAGATCCTCGACTGGATGCTGATGCCGCTGCTGCTGATCTGGCCGCTCAGCGTCTTCCTCGTGCAAAACGTCGCCAGCGGCATCGCCGACGACCCCTACGACCAGTCGCTGGCCGAGGATGCCATGACCGTCGCCCGCCTCGTCAGCGTGGCGAACGACAAGGTGCGGGTCAACCTGCACCCGCAGGCCAGCAGCATCCTGCGCCGCGACGAGCTCGATACCTTCTACTACCAGGTGCTCGGCTTCGGCAACGAGCTGGTCGCCGGCGACGTGGTGATTGGCTGGCCGGAGCCGCCGCTGAAGATCGTCCCCGAGCAGGTGCTTTTCCGCGACGGCGAGATCCGCGACGAGAAGGTGCGCATCGCCTATCTCTATCTCAAGCCGGTCGCCGAGCGGCCGCCGCTGCTGGTGCAGGTGGCCGAGACGCGCAACAAGCGCAATGCGCTGGCCGGGCGCATCCTTTCCGGCGTCACCCTGCCGCACTTCGCCGTCATTCCGCTGGCGGTGCTGCTGGTGTGGATCGGCCTCGGCCGCGGCATCGCGCCGCTCAACCGCCTCAGCGACAAGATCCGCCGCCGCCTGCCGACCGACCTGTCGCCGATCCCGACGGCCGGCGTGCCGGAGGAGGTCAAGCCGGTGATCCGCGCCTTCAACGACATGATGGGGCGGCTCGAGCAGAACCTGCTGGCGCAGCAGCGTTTCATCGGCGACGCGGCGCACCAGATGCGCACGCCGCTCACCGGCCTGAAGATGCAGACCGAGCTGGCGCTGACCGAGACCGATCCGGACAACCTGCGCATCCTCTTGCAGCAGATCGCCGAGAGCACCGACCGTGCCGCCCACCTGATCAGCCAGCTGCTGCTGCTCGCCCGCGCCGAGGCGAGCCACGAGAAGACCCATGCCATCGAGCAGGTGGACCTCGAGGCGCTGGCCCGCCAGGTCGCCCTCGACTGGTCGCCGCAGGCCATGGCCAAGCGCATCGACCTCGGCTTCGAAGGCAGCGGCTGGCCGCTGCCGATCGAAGGCAACGCGCTGCTGTTGCGCGAGCTGATCGGCAACCTGATCGACAACGCGGTGAAATACACGCAGCCGGGCGGCCGCATCACCGTGCGCGCGCGCGCCGACGAGCGGGCCGTTCTCGAAGTCGAGGACGACGGGCCGGGCATTCCCGAGGGCGAGCGCGAGCTGGTCTTCGAGCGCTTCCACCGCATCCTCGGCAACGAGGCGCCGGGCAGCGGCCTCGGCCTCGCCATCGTGCGCGAGATCGCCGAGCTGCACCGCGGTCGCGTTGCGCTCGAGCCCGGCCCGCGCGGGCGCGGCACGCTGGCGCGGGCGGAATTCCCCCGCCGCCGTTTCACCCTGGCCAACCTGATGGCGCAGTCGCCGGAGAAATTCCAGCCGACCCTGTGATCAGCCGCCCCGGCCCGCCCTCAGCAGGCCAGCCCGTTGATCGCGCACAGGTTGCGCTTGATCCAGGCCAGCATGATCCACAGCCAGAGCATCAGGAAGAAGGCGACGAAGGGCACATGCCGGTCGATGACCACGCGCGGCGTGATCCAGCGGGTGAAGCGCACCACCGGCCGCGTGATCACCTGGAAGAGGACGTAGATCGGGTTCTTGTGGCGGCGCGCGCCGGAGAGCAGGCCGACCGCGCCCTGGCCGAGCAGGGACAGCAGGGCCACCTCGACCAGCGCGCGCAGCAGGGTGACGATGAATATGTCGGGGTGAGCCATGGTATCTTTCCTGCCTTCGCCTTGCCGGAGCCCCGGATGAATTACGAGCACTGGCGCCATTATGCCCGCGGCTGGCTGCTGCATGTCTTCGGCCGCGAGCAACAGGCGTTCGACGCCTATTTCAGCGCCTTTCGCGCCAAGCCGGACGATGCCCAGTCGGCCCGCCACCTGGCGCATATCGCCGTGCGCCGCCTGCAGCTCGATGTCGCCGCCAAGTGGTACGCCGAAGTCCTGCGCCTCGCTCCCGGCGACGCCGACACCCGCTTCAACCACGGCTTCGTGCTGGAGCAGGCCGGGCGCTCGCGCGAGGCGATCGCCGCCTTCACCGAGGCGGTCCGCCTGAAGCCGATCCTCGATCGCGCCTGGTACGGCCTCGGCCTCGCCCATGCCCGCCTCGGCGAGCAGGACGAGGCAGCCGCCGCCTTCGCCAAGTGCGCCGAGCTGCAGCCGATGAACGGCGAGGCCTACTATCAATGGGCCATGGCCTGCCATCATGGCAACCGGCCCGACGAGGTCGCCCGCATCGTCGAGCGCCTGGCCGGCTTCGAGCCGAAGCGCGCGCTCGAATTCATCCGCGACAGCGGCCGCGTCGACCTCATCGACGCCGTGCCGAAGGAAGTGCGGGAGTTCCTGCAGACGCCGCGTCGCTGATTGCCCGCTTTTTTTGAAGGCGCCGCCCGGGCGCCCTCAAAAAAAGGGCCCGCCTCGCGGCGGGCCAGACAAGGGGTTTCCCCCTCCTCGTTCTTAGCGGCCTTTCGTGTCCATGCCGCCGGCAAGGTGCGGATAGCGCACATGGTCGACGAAGTCCTGCATCTCCTTGGCCGGCGCCGGGGAGACCAGCGTGCCGACGATCATGCCGACGAAGCCGGCCGGCACGCCGAAGACGGCGGCCGAGATCGGCGCGATGTCCCACCACAGCGGCGCATTCACCCCGAAGAACGGATAGGTGATGTACATGTAGTAGACGCAGATGCCGAAGCCGGCCAGCATGCCGAGGACGGAGCCGAGATAGTTGGCGCGCTTCCAGAAGACGCCGCAGACCAGCGCCGGGAAGAAGCACGAGGCCGCGATGGAGAACGCTGCGCCGACCAGGAACAGGATGTCGCCCGGCTTCATGCTGGTCACCCAGGCGGCGAACAGCGCCACCACCAGCAGCAGGCCCTTGGCGATCGCCAGGCGGCGCACCGTCGGCGCGTTCGGATCGATGATCTTGTAGTAGACATCGTGCGACAGCGCGTTGGCGATGGTCAGCAGCAGGCCGTCGGCGGTCGACAGCGCGGCGGCGAGGCCGCCGGCGGCGACGAGGCCGGAGATGACGTAGGGCAGCCCGGCGATCTCCGGCGTGGCCAGCACGATCAGGTCGCCGCCGATGGTGATCTCCGCCAGCTGCACGATGCCGTCCATGTTGATGTCGGTCACCGCCATCAGCGTCTTGTCCACCGCCGCCCAGTTGCTTACCCAGGCGGGCAGCTGCGCGAAGCTGGTGCCCACCACGTTGGCGTAGACCTCCTCCTTGGCCAGGATGGCCAGGGTCGGCGCCGTCAGGTAGAGGCAGAGGATGAAGAACAGCGACCAGAACACCGAGTAGCGCGCCTCCTTGACCGAGGGGGTCGTGTAGTAGCGCATCAGGATGTGCGGCAGCGAGGCCGTGCCGATCATCAGGCAGGCGATCAGGGCGAGGAAGTTTTTCCGCTTCTTGTCGCGCGTCGCATCGTCCTTGCCGGCGAAGGGCTCGACATGGGCCATCACCGGCGCGGCCTTGGCGGTGGCGCCGGCCTTGGCCTTGGTCCATGCCGCCTTGGCTGCCGCGGCATCGGCCGGGAAGTCCTTCACGGCCTTCTCGGCGGCCTCGATGGCCTTGACGTCGGGCGCCGCGGCTCCCTTCAGCTCGGCCACCTTGGCTTCCAGCTTCTGCTTCTCCGCGGCAAGGTAGCCGTCGCCGCCGGCTTCGAGACCCTTCAGCTTGGCGTCTGCCGCAGCCGCGCGATCGCGGAAGATGGCGCGCACGGACTCCTCCGCCGCTCCTCTCGCGGTCGTCTTGTCGTTGAGTTCCTTCTCCATCTTGGCGATCGCCGGCAGGGCCGAGGTGTAGGCCGAGACCCAAGGGAAGGGCACGCCGGTGTCCTTGGCTGCCAGCCAGACGACGGGGATCAGGTAGGCGACGATGAGAATGATGTACTGCGCCACCTGAGTCCAGGTCACCGCCTTCATGCCGCCGAGGAAGGAGCAGACCAGGATGCCGGCGAGGCCGACGAAGACGCCGATGCCGAACTCGAGGCCGGTGAAGCGGCCGACGATGATGCCCACCCCGTAGATCTGGGCGACGACGTAGGTGAAGGAGACGACGATGGCGCCGACCACGCCGATGATGCGCGGGAAGTGGCCGCCGTAGCGGGTGCCGAGGAAGTCCGGGATGGTGAACTGGCCGAACTTGCGCAGGTAAGGCGCGATCAGCATCGCCACCAGGCAGTAGCCGCCGGTCCAGCCCATGGCGAAGGCCAGTCCGTCATAGCCGGCATGGTAGAAGGTGCCGGCGAGGCCGATGAAGCTGGCCGCGCTCATCCAGTCGGCGCCGGTCGCCATGCCGTTGAAGATTGCCGGCACGCGCCGCCCTGCCACGTAGTACTCCGACACCTCGGCCGTCTTCGACATGATGCCGATGCCGGCGTACAGGCCGATGGTGGCGAAGAGGAACAGATAGCCCAGCACCTTGACCGACACGCCCATCTGCTCGAGGATGGCGATGAGCACGATGAAGCCGAGGAAGCCCAGCGTGTAGAAGCTGTAATACTTCTTCAGGTTGGCGTAAAACTGCTTTTGGCTGACTTGTGCCATCTCAGGCCTCCTCCTCTTCCTGGACGCCGTACTCCTGGTCCAGGCGGTTCATGTAGCGGGCGTAGAACAGGATGATCGCGATGTAGATCAGCTGCGAGCCCTGCGCCGACATGTAGTAGCCGAGCGGTCCGAGGACCGTGAACTCGTTGAGGTCGCGGGCGAACCACCCCACGACGAAAGTGGCGATGAACCAGATCGCGAGCAGGATGCCCGAGACCCGCAGGTTCTTGCGCCAGTACTCCTTGTGCTTTTCGGTCAGTTGCATGGAAGCGAGCCCTCCTTGTTTGACAGTGCCGCCGCGGCGCCCGCCGTGGCGGGCCGCTCAGAGCCGGCGTTTCAATGCGCCCGGGGCTTCCCCTCTTGCGCGCACCGCTCTCCTCGCCCGCGATTCCTTGGAGCAGCAATCTCCGGGCAGCCTGCATTATCGTTGCGGCAAACTGACAGATTCCTTACAGCGATGTGATTGTTTTCACGGTTTTGACACGTCCAATCTCATTGTGCGATGCAAAATCAGAAAACGCTTTTGCTCTGCCAAGGTAAAAAGGACTGCTTCCCGGATGGCTCCGGCGAGGCCGCAAACACGTCGGGACGCTGTTGTCCGTCTGGCCGGCCGGGGCTTTGTGATTCGTGGCGGAACCAGTATAATCGCGCCTCTCGCAAGGCTGGCTCCTGCGATGATGGATGACACGACAAGCTGCGGTCTGTTTTGCTGCGTCGCGCAATAACTTCTCGCAAGAATCCGCAGCCGTTGTGAAGGCAAGAGAGATTTAAAGGCCAGGTAGCTCAGTTGGTAGAGCAGCGGACTGACAAGACGCCAAGCGCAGCTTGGCTTCTTGCGGCGAAGGCTAATATCGCAAAGCGATGTTAAGCCCGCGAAACGGGTGGCCGAAGCCACAACACGCCGCGCAGCGGCTTGTTGCGGCG
>CAUJIV010000111.1 GCA_963205435.1 Pseudomonadota bacterium | reverse complement strand
GTTGCCCTCGAGGTACTTGCCCATCATGCCCTGCATGGCGTTGCCGTAGAAGCGGATCATCTGCGACAGCAGGTCGCTGGTGAACATCGGCATGCCGCCGGTTTCCTCCTCGAGGATGATCTGCAGCAGGATGCTGCGCGTCAGGTCCTCGCCGCTCTTGGCGTCGACGACCTGGAACTCCTCGCTCGCCAGCACCAGTTCCTTGACGTCGGCCAGCGTGATGTAGGCGCTGGTCTTGGTGTCGTAGAGACGGCGGTTCGGGTATTTCTTGATCAGTCGGATTGGTCCAGCCATGCAGCCCCCTTCGATGATGGCCCGCGGCAGCCGCCGCGGGTGGCGCCCTCAGCACATGTGCAGGCCGCCGTTGATGGACAGGGTCGAGCCGGTCATGTAGCCGGCGTAGTCCGACGCCAGGTAGGCCACCAGCTTGCCGATCTCCTCCGGCTTGCCAAGGCGGCCGACCGGGATCTGCGCCACGATCTGCTCGCGCACCTCGGGCTTGATCGCCATCACCATGTCGGTGCCAACGTAGCCTGGCGCGATGGCGTTCACCGTGACGCCCTTCTTCGCCACCTCCTGGGCGATGGCCTTGGTGAAGCCGAGGATGCCGGCCTTGGCCGCCGAATAGTTGGCCTGGCCGAACTGACCCTTGACGCCGTTCACCGAGGAGATGTTGATGACGCGGCCCCAGCCGCGCTCGGCCATGCCGGCGAGCACCTGATGGGTGATGTTGAAGACGCTGTTGAGGTTCACGTTGATGACGGCGTTCCAGTCGCTCGCCTGCATCTTGCGGAACAGGTTGTCGCGCGTGATGCCGGCGTTGTTCACCAGCACATCGACCGGGCCGATCTCCGACTCGATGCGCCCCACCATCTCCTGGCAGGAGGCGTAGTCGGCGACGTCGCCCTCGGCGGCGTGGAAGTCGAAGCCGTCCGAGCGGTTCTGCGCCAGCCAGTCCTCCTTCTGCGCGAAGCCGGGCAGGCAGTTGGCCACCACGACGAAACCGTCCTCGGCCAGCGCGCGACAGATCGCCGTGCCCAACCCCCCCATGCCGCCCGTGACGAGCGCTACCTTCTTCGACATCGCTTGCTTCCCATTGACAACAAAAAACCTTGCGCGGCGCCGGCGGCCGCCTCAGAACATGTGCTGGCCGCCGTTGATCGAGATGTTGGCGCCGGTGACGAATGCCGCCTCCTCGGAGGCGAGATAGGCCACCAGGCCGGCCACCTCCTCCGGCTTGCCCAGCCGCCCCTGCGGAATCTGCGGCAGGATCTTTGAATCGAGCACTTCCTGCGGGATCGCCATCACCATCTTGGTGCCGATGTAGCCCGGGCTGATGGTGTTCACCGTGACGCCCTTGCGCGCCACTTCCAGCGCCAGCGCCTTGGTGAAGCCGTGCATGCCGGCCTTCGCCGCCGAATAGTTGGTCTGGCCGAAGGCGCCCTTCTGGCCGTTCACCGAGGAGACGTTGACGACGCGGCCCCAGCCGCGCTCCATCATGCCGTCCATCACCTGCTTGGTCATGTTGAAGACGCTGTCGAGGTTGGTCTTCATCACCACGTCCCAGTCGGCCTTGCCCATTTTCTTGAAAGTCATGTCGCGCGTGATGCCGGCGTTGTTCACCAGCACGTCGACCGCGCCAATCTCCTGCGTCACGGTATCGACGCAGGCCTTGCAGGAATCGAAGTCGGCGACGTCGCAGGGATAGGCGCGGAAATCGAAGCCCTGCGCCTGCATCTGCTTGAGCCAGTCGCCAGCCTTGTTGTTGCTCGGGCTGTAGGTGGTCACCACTTTGTAGCCGAGCGCCGCCATCTTGATGCAGATGGCTTCGCCCAGGCCGCCCATGCCTCCGGTTATCAGCGCGACTCTCGACATGATCCTCTCCTTTGATTGGCGGGGATTTGCTTTTCACGACCCGCCGCGTCTCCCCGTTGCGCGGCCGGTCATTTCACGAAAGCTTGCGGGCGGCCGCCTGCTCAGGCCTTCTCCCTGACATAGCGCCCCGGCGCCGCCTCGATCGGCTTGTGCCGGCGGCTGCCCGGCTTCTTCGACGCCGGCCGCTCGGCGCCGGCATGGCCCTTCAGCCAGTCGATCCAGTGCGGCCACCAGCTGCCCTTGTGCTCGCTGGCGCCGGCCAGCCACTCGTCGGCATCCGCCGCCTCGGCATCGTTGCGCCAGTGGCTGCGCTTGCCCTTGGCCGGCGGGTTCACCACGCCGGCGATGTGGCCGCTGGCGCCCATGACGAAGGTCGTCTCGCCGCCGAGCAGGCCGCGCGACAGGTAGGCGCTCTTCCACGGCACGATGTGGTCCTCGCGGCTGGCATAGACGTAGGCCGGCATGTCGAGGCGGCCGAGGTCGGCGGTGGTGCCGCACATCTCCAGCCGGCCCGGCACGCGCAGGGCGTTGTCGACGTACAGGTTGCGCAGGTACCAGGCGGCGAAGGGCCCCGGCAGGTTGGTGCTGTCGGCGTTCCAGTAGAGCAGGTCGAAGGCCGGCGGCTTGCCGCCCTTCAGGTAGTTGCCGACGACATACTGCCAGACGAGGTCGTTGGCGCGCAGGCTGGAGAAGGCCGCCGCCAGTTCCGCGCCGCGCAGCAGGCCGCCGCCGCCGATCGCCTTCTCGCGCGCCGCGACGGCGGCCTCGTCGGCATAGTGGACGATCTCGCCGCCGTCGGAAAAATCCAGCAGCGTCGTCAGCAGGGTCAGGCTGGCGACCGGGTCGGCGCCGCGCGCCTTCGCCACGCTCAGCGCGGCCGACAGCAGGGTGCCGCCGACGCAGAAACCGAGGGCATTCACCTGCTCCGAGCCGCTCACCTGGCGCGCCACCTCGAGCGCCTGCAGCGGGCCCTGCTCCAGGTAGTCATCCCAGCCGAGATGGCCGAGGCCGGCCTGGGGGTTGCGCCAGGAGACGAGGAACACGGTGATGCCCTGCTCGACGATGTAGCGGACGAAGGAGTTCTCCGGCTGCAGGTCGAGGATGTAGAACTTGTTGATGCAGGGCGGCACGATCAGCAGCGGCCGCTCGCGCACCTGCGGCGTCGCCGGCGCATATTGGATCAGCTGGATCAGCTCGTTCTCGTGGATCACCTGGCCCGGTGTAGTCGCCAGGTTGCGACCGACCTCGAAGGCCGCCTCGTCGGTCATCGAGATCCGCCCCTTGCCGACATCCGCGAGCAGGTTTTGCAATCCGGCGGCGATGCTGGCGCCGCGAGTCTCGAGCGCCGTCTGGATGAACTCGGGATTGGTGGCGCAGAAATTGGAGGGGGCGAGGGCGTCGATGAACTGGCGGGTGAAGAACTTCAGCCGCTCGCGCGCCGCCTCGTCGGCCATCGGCAGGGTCTCGACCAGGCGCTCGCTGAACTCGGCGTTGATCAGGTAGGCCTGGCGCAGGTAATCGTAGTAGGGGCTCTGTCCCCACTCCGGCGCGCTGAAGCGCCGATCCTTGACCTCCATGCCCGCCCCGTTCGCACCGCCGGCGAGCATGCCCTGCCACAGCGCGGCATGGCGCTCGGCGAATTCCTTTTGCAGGCTGGCGATCGCCTCGTTCGCCGGCATCTGCGGCAGCGGTGCCGCGCCGCCGGGTTGCTGTCGCAGCATGAGATCCATGAGACCCTGGGCAAAGGCCCGGCCGGCTTCGAAGGGATTCTGCAAGACGGCCGCGTCGGGCCGTGGATTACCGGGCATCTACCGCCTCTCCCTCTGTCGGCCGCGCCGAGGGAAGATGCGGCCGCCGGATCGATGGCCGATTTTGCACTGCACCATAGGCGCTGTCAACGGCGGCGGGCGGCGTAGAATCCGCCCATGTACATCGTCGCCATCGGCTGGCTCTGGGTGGTCCTGATGATGGCCCTGACCGAGTCCAGCCTCACCGCCGGCCTGCTCACCTTCTTCTTCTACGGCCTGGCGCCGCTGGCGCTGTTCCTCTGGCTCGCCGGCACGCCGGCGCGACGCCGGGCCGCCATCCGCGGCGGGCGCAGTTCTTCAGACAGGCAGGCGCTCGACCAGTCCGTGCGCAAGACGCACGGTGGCGATGCCGGCGCCGATCAGTAGCACCTGCTGGATCGTGGCGCGCAACTCGGGCCGTCGGTGCAAGCCCGGGATGAGGTCGGCGACGGCGACATAGATCATGCTGGCGGCACCCAAGGCGAGGAACACCGGCACCACGCCCTGCGCCGGCGACAGGGCGAAGTAGGCCAGACAGCCGCCGACCAGGGTGGCCAGGCTGGAGAGCAGGTTGTAGAGAAAGGCCTTCAGCCGTGAATAGCCCGAATGCAGCAGGATGAGGAAGTCGCCGACTTCCTGGGGGATCTCATGGGCGATGATGGCCAGCGCGGTGATCAGCCCCAGCCGCACGTCCTGCATGAAGGCGGCGGCGACCAGCACGCCGTCGACGAAATTGTGGAAAGTGTCGCCGACCAGGATCAGCAGGCCGCTGCGGCCGTGGTCGTGGGCCGGCGCGCGCGGCTCATGGCCTTCGCAATGGTCGTCGTGGCAATGCCGCCACAGCACCAGCTTCTCCAGCACGAAGAAGCCGAGGATGCCGGCCAGCACGATGGCGGCGGTCGTCTCGATGTCGCCCTGCGCCGCCACGGCTTGCGGCAGCACCTCGAGAAAGGCGGCGCCGAGCAGTGCGCCGATGGCGTAGCTCACCAGATGCGGCACCCAGGCGCCGCGCGCCGTCAGGGCGAAGGCCGCGGCACACAGCACCGACAGCGCGCCGCCGGCGAGGGAAGCGACGAGAATCCAGGCGAGTACGGACATGGCAGGAAGGCAGGGGGAAGCGCGGATTATACGCGCTGGCGCCGGTGCTCCGGCTGCCGGCTGGCGACGCCTCGAGCCAAGGCACGCCAGAAAGCAACAGTCGCCGCAGTCGGGGCCGCCATCAGCGGCGGACTCATCGCGATGGCCGATTGACCAGCCAGATGCCCAGCACGACTAGCGCCAGCGCCGCGGCCAGCGCCAAGCTGACGCGCTCGGAGAGCAGCAGCGCGCCGGCCAGCACGCCGAACAGCGGCGTCAGAAAGGAAAAGGCCGAGAGGCGGCCGGCCGGATAGTGCACGATCAGCCAGAACCAGGCGAGATAGCTGGCGAAGGCCACCAGCACGGTCTGGTAGGCGAGGCAGGTCAGCACCAGCGGTGTCGGATCGAAGATGCCAGGCTCGCCCAGCGCCAGGGAAACCAGCGGCAGCAGCAGCGCCGAGCCGGCGAGCTGGTAGAACAGCGTCTTGGCCGGCGCGATCTTCGCCAGCCGGCCGCCTTTGATCAGCAGCGTGGTGGCGGCCCACAACACGGCGCCGAGGAACAGCATGGCGTCCCCCTGCAGCTGGCTTCTCGTCGGCAGGCCGAGCGATTCGCCGAAGGCGGCAAGGATGCCGGCGAAGGCGCAGGCCAGCCCCAGCCACTGCAGCGGGCGCAGCCTTTCTCCCGGAATGAACAGATGGGCGCCGAGGGCGACGATGAACGGCGCGGTGTACAGGAAGACGACGCCGCGCGAGGCGCTCGTGTAGTTGAGCCCCCAGTAGATGAAGGTGAATTCGCCGGCGAACAGCAGGGCGCAGAGCAGTCCGGCGCCGAGCGAGCCGTCGCGATCGAAGAGGCGGATGCCGCGCGCGCGCGACCAGGCGAGGACCAGGACGGCGGCGCCGAGCGAGCGCAAACCGGCCTGCAGCACCGGCGAGATGCCGCCATTGGCGACCTTGATCGCCACCTGCTGGATCCCCCAGGCGAAGCAGAGCACCACCATCAGCGTCATGGCGGTCGAGTCGAGGTGGTTTTTTCTTTCCATCATTCCGTCCAGATCAGCGCCGCCATGCGGCCGGTGATCCCGTCGCGGCGATAGGAGTAGAAGCGCGCCGCGTCGCTGAAGGTGCACAGGCCGCCGCCGAAGATTCGAACGACGCCGGCGGCCTGCAGGCGCTGCCGCGCCAGCAGATAGAGGTCGGCCAGCCACTTGCCCGGCGCCGCCGGCGCGAAGGCGGCCTCGGCCTGCGGCGCGGCGGCGAGGAAGGCGGCACGAACCTCGTCGCCGACCTCGAAGGCGCGCGGACCGATGGCCGGGCCGAGCCAGGCCAGAAGGTCCTCCGGAGACTCGGCCAGCGCCGCGACGGCGGCCTCGAGCACGCCGCCGGCGAGGCCGCGCCAGCCGGCGTGCGCCGCGCAGACCGTCCTGCCGGAGCGGCTGCACAGCAGCACCGGCAGGCAGTCCGCCGTCAGCACCGCGCATACCGTGCCGGGCTGGCGGGTCAGCGCCGCGTCGGCCTCGGCATCCGGCGCCGCTGCCGCGGCATCGACCACGGCACTGCCGTGCACCTGGCGCAGCCACAGCGGTTCGGCCGGCAGACGGGCGCACAGGCGGCGGCGGTTCTCGGCCACGGCGGCGGCGGTGTCGCCAACGTGGTCGGCGAGGTTGAGGGAGGCGTACGGCCCGCGGCTCACCCCGCCGGCGCGTGTCGTCACCAGCGCGCGAACCGCGGGCGGCGCCGGCCACTCGGGCAGCAGCCAGCCGTTCATCCGGCTTCCTTCCGCAGGCCTTCGAGCAGCCGCGAAAAATCCTCCGGCGGCGACGCCTCCCAGGACACTTCCTCGCCGCTTGCCGGGTGGCGCAGCGCCAGCCGCCAGGCGTGCAGCGCCTGGCGCGGGAAGCTCGCCAGGGGGCTGTCGCCGCGGCGCTTCGCGCCGTAGACCGGATCGCCGACCAGGGCGTGGCCGAGGGCGGCGAGATGCACGCGGATCTGGTGGGTGCGCCCGGTTTCCAGGGCGCATTCGAGCAGCGTCGCGTCGGGGAAGCGCTCGAGCACGCGGTAATGGGTGCGCGCGGCGCGGCCCGAGCCCACCACCGCCATGCGCGTGCGCTGCCGCGGGTGGCGGCCGATCGGCGCATCGACGCTGCCGTCGCGCTCGACACGGCCGCGCGCCAGCGCCAGGTAGAGCCGCTTCACCGTGCGCGCCTGCAACTGGCGCGCGAGGCCGGTCTGCGTCTGCTCCGTCTTGGCGACGACCAGCAGGCCGCTGGTGTCCTTGTCGAGGCGGTGCACGATGCCGGCGCGCGGCAGGCCGTCCAGCTGCGGCGCGTGATGCAGCAGGGCGTTGAGCAGCGTGCCCTGCCAGTGGCCGCTGCCCGGATGCACTACCAGCCCGGCCGGCTTGTCGATGACGAGCAGGTGGGGGTCTTCGAACACTACCGTCAGCGGGATGGGCTCGGCCAGCCGCGCCGCTTCAGCGGGCGCCGGCGCCGCGGCGACGACGATGCGCTCGCCGCCCCACACCTTGCGCCTGGCTTCCGCGGGCCGGTCGTCGAGGCGTATCCGGCCCTCCCTCGCCCAGGCGGCGAGGCGGCTGCGTGAATGCTCCGGCAGCAGGCGCGCCAGCGCCTGGTCGACGCGCAAGCCGGCGCACTCGGCGGGCACGACGAGGGCGAGCGTCCTCTCTGGGCTATAATCGGCACGGCTGTCTTGCCGGGAATCCATCATGCGTAGTCTAGCGTTTATTCTCGCCTTGCTCATCGGCGGCTGCGGCCTGCTGCCCGAAGTGGTGGACGAGACCGCCGACTGGTCGGCCAACCGGCTCTACTCGGCGGCCAAGGAAGCGATGGGCGACGGCGCCTGGGACAAGGCGATCAAGTACTTCGAGAAACTGGAAGCGCGCTATCCCTATGGCCGCTACGCCCAGCAGGCGCAGATCGAGATTGCCTACGCCTACTTCAAGTCGAGCGAGCCGGCCTCGGCCATCGCCGCCTGCGACCGCTTCATCAAGTTGCACCCGAACCACCCCAATGTGGACTACGTCTATTACCTGAAGGGGCTGGTGAACTTCAACGAGGATCAGGGCATCCTTGGCTACATCAGCCTGCAGGACCAGTCGGAGCGCGACCCGAAGGCGGCGAAGGAGGCCTTCGACGCCTTCAAGGACCTGGTCACCCGCTTTCCGGCCAGCAAGTACACGCCCGACGCGACGGCGCGCATGAAGTACCTGGTGAACGCCCTCGCCTCGCACGAGGTGCATGTGGCGCGCTACTACCTCCGGCGCGGCGCCTATGTCGCCGCCGCCAACCGCGCCCAGTTCGCCGTCAAGACCTATGTCGACGCGCCGGCCAACGAGGAGGCGCTGTTCATCCTGGTCAAGGCCTACGACGCCCTCGGCCTGAACGACCTGCGCGACGACGCCGAGCGCGTCATGCGCGCCAACTTCCCCGACAGCAGCTACTTCGTTCGCGGCCTCGAGCGCAAGGAACCCTGGTGGAAGCTGTGGTGAGGCGCGGCGGGATGCCGGCGCCTCAGCGGGCCAGCGCGATCAGAACGCTGCAGGGAGCGTCCTCGATCAGCGTGGAACCGACCGAGCCCTTCCACCAGCGCGTCATGAAGAAGCCGTGCTTGCGATGGCCGACGACGATCAGGTCGACGCCGAGTTCGCCGGCCAGCCGGCAGATCTCGTCCACCGGCTCGCCGGTGACGACATGGCCCGTGGCGACGATGCCCCTGTCCGCCAGCAGCTGCAGGCCCTCGTCGAGAATCTGCCTGAAGCGGCGGTTCTCGTCCTCCTGCAGGGTGTCCGGCACGAAACCTTCGGTCAGATAGAGGCCGGCCATCAGCGGCGCCACCGCCAGCAGGTGGATTTCGGCGTTGAGGAAGTTGTTGATGTCGGCGCATTCGAGCAGGGCGGTGCGGCCGCTCTGCGAGCCGTCGTAGGCGAGCAAGACCTTGCGATACATGGTGCCTCCGCTCGATCGGGGTGGATGGCGCGATGTTAATGGAAGCGGCGGCGGGGTTCAAACAGGCTATACTTTTTCCCTTCAACGATCCCGCTGCCAATGCCTGCCGATTCCAAGCCTTCCGACCTGACGCTCGGCGTCGCCGGCGCCGGCGCCATGGGCCGCGGCATCGCGCAGATCGCCGCCCAGGCCGGCATGCGCGTGCTGCTCTACGACCTGGCGCCCGCCGCTGCGGGCGCGGCGCGCGAGGCGCTCGCCGCCACCCTCGCCGGCCTCGCCGCCAAGGGCAAGATCGCGCAACAGGCGGCCGAAGAGGCAATCGCGCGCATCGAGCCAGTTGCCGCGCTGGCGCAGCTGGCGCCCTGCGATGTCGTCATCGAGGCCATCGTCGAGCGGCTCGACGCCAAGCGCGAGCTGTTCCGCGCCCTCGAGGGCGTTGTCGGCGAGCGCTGCATCCTCGCCAGCAACACTTCCTCGCTCTCGGTGACCGAAATCGCCGCCGCCTGCGACAAGCCCGGCCGCGTCGCCGGCTGCCACTTCTTCAACCCGGTGCCGCTGATGAAGGTGGTCGAGGTGGTCGACGCCCTGCTTACCGAGCCCTGGGTCGGCGACGCCCTCGTGCGCCTCGTCGAGCGCACCGGCCACACGGCGGTACGCGCCACCGACACGCCCGGCTTCATCGTCAACCACGCCGGCCGCGGCTACGTCACCGAGGCGTTGCGCCTGGCCGGTGAAAACATCGCCGACTTCGCCGTCATCGACGCCATCCTGCGCGAGGCCTGCGGCTTCCGCATGGGGCCGTTCGAACTGCTCGACCTGACCGGTCTCGACGTCTCGCAGCCGGTGATGGAATCGATCTACCACCAGTACTACGAGGAGCCGCGCTACCGTCCCTCGCCGCTTGCCGCCCAACGCCTCGCCGGCGGCCTGCTCGGGCGCAAGAGCGGCCGCGGCTTCTACGACTGTCCCGGCGGCAAGCCGCAGGCCGTGGCGCCGCCGCCGGCGCCGCAGGCGCGGCCGGACCGCGTCTGGGTCAGCGACGCGCGACCGCAGTTCGCCGCCCGCGTGCGTGAGCTGGCGCGCCGCCTCGGCGGCGCCATCGACGAGAGCGCCGCGCCACCGGACGGTGCGCTATGCGTCGTCACGCCGCTCGGCGAAGACGCCAGCAGCCTCGCCGCGCGCGAAGGTCTCGATCCGGCGCGCACCGTCGCCATCGACGCCCTCTGCGGGCTGGATCAACATCGCACCCTGATGGCGACGCCGCTCACCGCGCCGCGGATGCGCGCGGCGACGCGCGGCCTCTTCGCTGCCGACGGCGTGCCCGCCTCGCTGGTGCGCGACAGCGCCGGGCTGGTCGCCCAGCGCGTGCTGGCGCAGATCGTCAACATCGGCTGCGACATCGCCCAGCAGGCCATCGCCCGGCCGGCCGACATCGACCGCGCCGTCACCCTCGGCCTCGGCTATCCGCAGGGCCCGCTGGCGCTCGGCGACGCGCTCGGCCCGGGCACGGTGCTGGAGATCCTCGCCAACCTGCAGGACTTTTACGGCGATCCGCGCTACCGCCCCAGCCCCTGGCTGAAGCGCCGCGCCCTGCTCGGCGCCTCGCTGCTGGCGGCGGACGCCGGCTGACGACGCGGCGGCGATGGTCGACTGGTCCGCCATCGACACCGTCCTGCTCGACATGGACGGCACCCTGCTCGACCTGCATTTCGACAACCACTTCTGGCAGGAATACGTGCCGGCGCGCTACGCCGAGCGGCACGGCCTCGGCGAAGCCGAGGCGCGCCGCCTGCTGGCCGACGCCTACCGCGCCCGCGCCGGCACGCTGGAGTGGTACAGCGTCGATTTCTGGTCGCGCGAGCTGCAGCTCGACATCGTCGCCCTGAAGCGTGAGGTGGCCCACCTGATCGCCGTGCGCCCCGGCGTGGCGCCCTTCCTCGAGGCCCTGCGCCGGCGCGGCAAGGACGTCGTCCTCGTCACCAACGCCCACCAGAAGAGCCTGGCGCTGAAGATGGCGTGCAGCGGCCTGCAGGCGCACTTCGACCTGCTGCTCTCCTCGCACGAGCTGGGCCGGCCGAAGGAGGATCCCGGCTTCTGGCCGGCGCTGCGCGCGCGCCACCACCACGAGCCGGCGCGCACACTGTTCATCGACGACAGCCTGCCGGTGCTGCGCGCCGCTCGCGCCATGGGCATCGGCCGCCTGCTCGCCGTGCGCCGGCCCGACACGCGCCAGCCGGACAAGGACGTCGGCGAGTTCGAGGCGCTGCACCACTTCGACGAGATCATGCCGGACTAGGCTCGCCACGCGGGCGGCTGGCGCGAGCCGCCGTGACAGCTTGATATTTGTTAAATTGCACGGGGGAAGCAGCAAACCACGACGCCATGGAATACATCGAGAACCGCACCTTCGACGAGATCCGCCCCGGCGACAGCGCCCGCCTGGTGCGCACGCTCAAGCCGGAGGATATCCAGCTCTTCGCCATCATGTCGGGCGACGTCAATCCCGCCCACGTCGATCCCGAATACGCGCGCAGCAGCCAGTTCCGCGAGGTGGTCGCCCACGGCATGTGGGGCGGCGCCCTCATCTCCACCGTCCTCGGCACCCAGCTGCCCGGGCCCGGCACCATCTACGTCGACCAGTCGCTGCACTTCCTGCGCCCGGTCGGCCTTGGCGACACGCTCACCGTCACGCTCACCGCCACGCGCAAGTTCGAGCACAACCGCCACATCCTGTTCGACTGCGTCTGCACCAACCAGGACGGCCAGAAGGTCATGGACGGCACCGCCGAGGTGCTGGCGCCGACCGAGAAGATCCGCCGGCCGCGTGTCGTCCTGCCGGAGGCGACGCTGTTCGACCGCGAGGCGCGCTACCGCAAGCTGCTCGAGCGCACGCGCGGCCTGGCGCCGGTCGCCATGGCGGTGGCCCATCCCTGCGACAAGGAGTCGCTGCTCGGCGTCGCCGAGGCGGCTGGCGCCGGCCTCATCGTGCCGACGCTGGTCGGCCCGCAGGCGAAGATTCGCGCGGTGGCCGAGCGCGAGGGCATCGACCTCGCCGGCATGGCGCTGGTCGACGTCGAGCACAGCCACGCCGCGGCGGCCGAGGCCGTCCGCCTGGCGCGCGCCGGCCAGGTGGCGGCGCTGATGAAGGGCTCGCTGCACACCGACGAGCTGATGGCCGAGGTCGTCTCGGCTGCCGGCCTGCGCAGCGGCCGCCGCATCAGCCACGTCTTCCTCGCCGACGTGCCGACCTATCCGAAGCCCCTGCTCATCACCGATGCCGCCATCAACATCGAGCCGGACCTCGAATGCAAGGCCGACATCGCCAGGAATGCCATCGACCTCGCTCGCGTCCTCGGCATCGCCGAGCCGAAGGTGGCCATCCTCGCCGCCGTCGAGACGGTGACGCCGAAGATGCGCGCCACCCTCGACGCCGCCGCCCTGTGCAAGATGGCCGACCGCGGCCAGATCAGCGGCGGCGTGCTCGACGGCCCGCTCGCCTTCGATAACGCCGTCTCCCTCGTCGCCGCCAAGACCAAGGGCATCCTCTCGGCGGTGGCCGGCCGCGCCGACATCCTGCTGGTGCCCGACCTCGAGTCGGGCAACATGCTGGCCAAGCAGCTGGAATACCTCGCCGACGCGCTGCTCACCGGCGTCGTCGTCGGCGCGCGCGTGCCGATCGTCCTCACCAGCCGTGCCGACAGCGCGGCGACCCGCGCCGCCTCCTGCGCCATCGCCCTGCTGATGGCCCACGCCCGGCGCAAAGCGGCGCCATGAGCGGCGCCGGCGCGGCCGGCGCAAGGAGCGCTCCGTGACGCAGGCCATCCTGACGATCAATGCCGGCTCGTCGAGCATCAAGTTCGCCCTCTTCGCGCGCGAAGGCGTGGAGCCGCCGCGGGACGTCCTGCGCGGCGAACTCGACGGCATCGGCGCCCGACCGCGGCTGCGGACAAGGGACGCGCAGGGCGGGGCGCTCGACGCGCGCGAGTTCGACGAGCTGGCGAGCCTGTCCGCTGCCGAACAGCACCGGCGCTGTCTCGACTTCCTCGTCGGCTGGCTTGCCGGCCAGGCCGCCGGCTGGCAGATTGTCGCGGTCGGACATCGCGTCGTGCACGGCGGCGAGCGCTACGCCGCGCCGCTGCTGCTGGCGCCGGCGGATATCCAGGCGCTGGCCGCCCTCGCTCCGCTGGCGCTGCTGCACCAGCCCTACAACGTCGCCGGCATCCGCGCCCTCACCGCCCTGCTGCCCGAGGTGCCGCAGGTGGCCTGCTTCGACACCGCCTTTCACATGACCCAGCCGGCGCTGGCGCGCCGCTTCCCGCTGCCGCGCCGGCTGGCCGAGGCCGGCATCCTGCGCTACGGCTTCCACGGCCTGTCCTACGAGTACATTGCCGGCGAGCTGCCGCGCCACCTCGGCGCGGCGGCCGAGGGCCGCGTCGTCGTCGCCCACCTCGGCAACGGCGCCTCGATGTGCGCCCTGCGCGGGAGGCGCAGCGTCGCCACCACCATGGGCTTTACCGCCCTCGACGGCCTGATGATGGGCACGCGCTGCGGCGCCATCGATCCCGGCGTGCTGCTCTACCTGATGGAATTCCACGGCATGGACGCCGCCGCCCTGTCTCGCCTGCTCTACAAGGAATCCGGTCTGCTCGGCGTCTCCGGCATCAGCCAGGACATGCGCGTCCTGCTCGCCAGCCCGGCGGCCGAGGCGGCCGAGGCGGTCGATCTGTTCTGCTACCGCATCGCGCGCGAGCTCGGCTCGCTGGCGGCGGCGCTGGGCGGCCTCGACGCCCTGGTGTTCACCGGCGGCATCGGCGAGCATGCGGCGCCGGTGCGCGCCGCGGTCTGCCGCCAGGCCGAATGGCTCGGCGCGCGGCTCGACGCGGCGGCGAACGCGCGCCACGCCACGCGCATCTCGAACGCGGACAGCCGGCTGGCGATCCTCGTCCTGCCCACCGACGAGGAGCGCATGATCGCCGGCCACGCCGCCGCGCTGATCGGCTGAGCATGGCCCACGATCACGACCACGCCCACGGCAGCGGATCAGCCTTCCTGCCGGCGGCCCTCGCCCTCACCCTGCTTTACGCCGCCATCGAAGCCGGCGCCGGCTGGTGGGCCGGCTCGCTCGCCCTGCTCTCCGACGCCGGCCACATGGTCACCGACGCGCTGGCGCTCGGGCTGGCCGTCGCCGCCGCCTGGGCGGCGCGGCGGCCGCCGACGGCGCGCCTGACCTTCGGCCTGCAGCGCATCGACATCCTCGCCGCGCTGGGCAACGCCGGCTTCATGCTGGCGGTGATCCTCGGCATTGCCTGGAGCGCCATCGACCGCCTGCTGCATCCGGCCCCGGTGCAGGGCCTGACAGTCACGCTGGTGGCCCTCGTCGGCCTGGCGGTAAACCTCCTCGTCGCCTGGCTGCTGACGCGCGGCGAGAAAACGCTCAACACCCGCGCCGCCCTGCTCCACGTCCTCGGCGATCTGCTCGGCTCGGTGGCCGCCCTCGCCGCGGGCCTGATCATCCAGGCAACCGGCTGGACCCCGGCCGACCCGCTGCTCTCGGTGTTCATCTGCGCGCTGATCCTCGCCTCGACCCTGCGCCTGGCGCGCGAGGCGGTGCATGCCCTGCTCGAGGGCGTGCCGGCCGGGCTGTCTCTCGCCGAGGTCGGCCGGCGCATGGCGACGATCGACGGGGTCGTTTCGGTGCATGACCTGCACATCTGGTCGCTGTCGTCGAACCAGGCCGCGCTCTCCGCCCATGTGGTGTTGCGCGAGTTCGGCGACTGGCCGCGCATCCTCGCCGCTCTCGGGCAGTTGCTCGAGGACGAGTTCAGGATCGGCCACGCCACCCTCCAGCCCGAGCTTTACCGGACCGGCCTCTACCGCATCGAAGAGCCGGCCGAACCGCCGAACAAGGCCTGAAATCCCCCGCAATTCCGCGCCAGTCCTAGTGTGCGGTGCGGCATACTAGATCTAGTGGGAACTTCTCATTGATTACACAAGACATTTTTTTAACGCATTGATATATATGAAATAATTTTTTCTGAAAACCTGTTCACATGACCGGGCTGAATCGGTATATTGGACCCCGGTCAGAAACAACCCGCCTTACGGAGAAAACAAAGAGATGAGTGCCGCACTGTCCACACAACATCAGGGGGGGAAACTCCGGGACGACAACAGCTTGCCGGCGGAACAGGAGATTTCAGGCGAAGTCCTGCTGGAAAAGTACGCCAAGGGCAGCGAAAAGAATGTGCATGAGGTGCGCGCGCGCGTGGCGCGGGCACTGGCCGCCGTCGAGACGGAAGACAAGCGCGCCCACTGGGAGAAGCTCTTCCTGGAAGCGCAGGAAACCGGTTTCGTGCCGGCCGGCCGCATCAATTCCGCCGCCGGCACCGACCTGCAGGCGACCCTGATCAACTGCTTCGTCCAGCCGGTCGGCGACTCCATCTCCGAGGTCGTCGACGACCGCCCCGGCATCTACACCGCCCTGTCGCAGGCGGCCGAGACGATGCGCCGCGGCGGCGGCGTCGGCTACGACTTCTCCTCGATCCGCCCGGTCGGCGCCTTCGTCAAGGGCACCCATTCGCGCGCCTCCGGCCCGGTCTCCTACATGCGCGTCTTCGACCGCTCCTGCGAGACGGTCGAGTCGGCCGGTGCCCGCCGCGGCGCCCAGATGGGCGTGCTGCGCTGCGATCATCCCGACATCGAGATGTTCATCCACGCCAAGGACAATGGCGACCTGTCCAACTTCAACATCTCGGTCGGCGTCACCGACGCCTTCATGCAGGCGGTCGAGCGCGACGGCGACGTCGAGCTGGCGCACAAGGCCGAGCCGTCCGCCGACTTCAAGGCCGGCGGCGCCTATCAGCGCGAGGACGGCTGGTGGGTCTACCGCAAGGTGCGCGCGCGCGAGCTGTGGGACCAGATCATGCGCTCGACCTACGACCATGCGGAGCCGGGCATCCTCTTCCTCGACCGCATCAACCGCGACAACAACCTCAACTACTGCGAGACCATCGAGGCCACCAATACCTGCGCCGAG
>CAUJIV010000110.1 GCA_963205435.1 Pseudomonadota bacterium | reverse complement strand
ATGGGGCTGCTGCCGATCGTCCAATTCAATGGCAAGGCGGGCGCACAGTACCGCAATCCGCAGGACCAGGAATTGCGGCTGGACTTTGTTACCGGCAAGGCGCGCGGACATCGTTTCGTCGTCATGAAGGAACTCAACCTTGCGCTGGTGCCGCTCAAATTCATGGAATTCTCCCTGGAGCAGACAACCCAGGGATGCGTGTTCTCAAGCCTCGGCGCCTGCGTGGTCAACCTGCCCGCGCCGGAACGCTTTGCGGTCCACAAGCTCATCGTGTTTGGCGAACGGCCGGTCAGCGAACGGGCCAAGGCAGCCAAGGACCTGCTCCAGGCCGCGAGTATTGCGAGCTACTTCCTTGAGAACGGGCAAGCCGAAGTGTTCAATTCGGCATGGCGCGATGCCATAGGACGTGGCAGGGGTTGGCGGGCGCGTGCCGAGCAGGGGCGAAAGGCAATGCTGCGGATTGCCCCGGACGTTGCTGGCGAGGCGCTTTGGGCATAGGTGGCTTGGCGCCGCGGCCCGCATTTGTCGCCGTCCTGCGGGGCTGATTTTTCCAGGCGTTAAAAAGGTGGAGCCTGTCCAAACGAAAAACTGGGGTCTGACCCCAGTTTTTCACGGTGCCTGGGGAGTGGGCAAGACGCTCGCCGACCTCGGCCTCGAGCGCTTCCAGGTCAGCGTCTCCCTTATCCGCCGTCGCGGCATCCGCGCCGTCAGCCCGACGCCGGAGGCGCGCTTCGAGGCCGGCGACGTCGTCGTCCTGCTCGGCGTGCCGGATGGTCTGGCGGCGGGAGAAAACCGGCTGCTGAAGGGATGAAAAAAGCCCGCCGGGAGGCGGGCTTGGTTTTGACAGCAGGAGCGCTCAGTTGCTGACGCAGACGGTATAGACTTTCGAATCGTCCTCCGGCTTCACTTCGACGAATGCTCCCGACTTCTCGCATTCGTTTACGCAGAGGACGCGCATCGTGCCGGTCGTGGTGTTGCCGTCGTCAACCGTGGTGTCCAGCTGGCGGGCGAAGCGGCCCTGGATGTTCGAGGAGCAGATGAAGATGTTGGACACCCAGGCCGGCGTACCGGTGAAGACGGCATCGCCGGTGACGCCGATGCGGCCGCCGTCGGAGTTCTTCGGCACATATTCGTCGGCCAGGGTTAGGTCACCAACGACGGGGGTTCCGGTTGCGAGTCCGGCGAGACGCACATGCTGCCAGAACAGGACAGATTCATCTGTTTTAGTCTTTGAATTCCAATCGCCGTTAATACGTCCGTTTCCTAATGTACCTGCAGGTGACGAAGCATTTGACGCTGTAGCACCAAGATGTTTGTCTGCCGCCTGGTCGTCACCCGGCAGGGCGCGATACTTGTCCTGGTAGGCGTAGACGAAGGTCGAGATGTTGCGGAAGTCATTGGCCAGGTTCTTCACCTTGGCGCTGTTGATCAGTTCCTGCCCCTTCAGCACGCCGCCGAGCAGCAGGCCGATGATCACCAGCACGATGGCGATTTCGACGAGAGTGAAGCCCTTCTGGGTTTTTTTCACGGTATTCTCCTGTTCGGAGTTCTTCATGCCCCATCTTTAGCAATGCGCATGCCAGCCTGAAAAGGCCTTGAAACGCCCTGAAATGGCCAATATTTCACGCAAACCTGTCGATTTCCCGACAACAATGTCGTCTTCCCGTCAAGTTCGCTCCTGCGACGGCATGGCGCGCTCATGATCAGCCTGCTTCAGCAGCGGCGGAAGTGGCTTTTGCTGGGCTTGCTGGTCCTCCTCCATCTGCTGCTGCTCGAGGGCGTCGCCAGCCTCGTCGGCCGCACCCTGCTGGTCGGCCATATCGGCCTGTTCATCCTGTGGCAGCCCTTCGTCCGCGCCGAGCAGCGCCTCAGCCCCCTGCAACTGACGGTGATCGCCGCCGTCGTCGGCGCCGCCACCTTCTGGGCCGGCAAATGGACCCTGATCTTCTGGACCATGGCGCTGGCCGGCATGATCGGCGGCAAGGTCTTTTTCTACACCGCCCGCGGCGCCAAGGTCTTCCACATGCTGGTGCTGATCTACCTGATCAGCGTCCTGCTGATCCTGCTGGTGCCGCAAGTGCTGCCCGAGCGCTACGAGCCGACCCGGGAGTTCGTCTTCCTCGCCAGGTACATGCTGCCGGCGCTCTTCGTCGTCATGGCCGCGCTGCCGATGGAGGCCGAGGCCGACGAGGAGGTCGAGGTGGTGGACTTCGTCTACAGCGCCTTCGTCTTTCTCGTCCTGGCGGTTCTCGTGCTGGGCAGCATCGCCACCATGCTGGTGCTCAAGCACGGCTACATCGAATCCCTCATCGTCACCATCATGACCATCGGCGCCTTCCTGCTGCTGATGGCCTGGGCGTGGAACCCGCGTCTCGGCTTCGCCGGCATCGGCACCCTGTTCTCGCGCTACATGCTCTCGCTCGGCCTGCCCTTCGAGCGCTGGCTGCACGGCCTCGCCGACAACATGCAACGCGACGACGAGCCGGAAAAATTCCTCGCCCAGTCGCTCGAGGGCATGGCGCGCCTGCCCTGGGTCAATGGCTGCGTCTGGCAGTCCGCCGAAGGTTCAGGCAAGTCCGGCCGCCTCGAAGGCCGCCACAGCCAGTTCAGGCATGGCCAGCTGAGCCTCGACATCTACAGCCAGCAGCCGCTCAGTCCGGCGCTCAACTGGCACTTCAACCTCCTGACGCAGCTGCTCGGCGAGTTCTACGAGGCGAAGCTGCGCGCCCAGGAGCTGCAGCAGCTGAGCTATGTCAAGGCCATCCACCAGACCGGCGCCCGCCTGACCCACGATGTCAAGAACCTGCTGCAGTCGCTGAACACCCTGTGCCTGGCGGCGGCGAACGAAGAGCAGATGGCTTCGCCGCAATACCAGGCCCTGCTGCGGCGCCAGTTGCCGGTCATCGCCCAGCGCCTGCAGCTGACCCTCGACAAGCTGCGCCGCCCGGAACAGGAGGAAGGGCAGTTCGTGCCCGCGGGGCGCTGGTGGGCGGAATTGCAGAGCCGCTACGCCCAAGCGGGCGTCAGCTTCACCGCCGAGGCGCTCGACGATTCGGTTTTGCTGCCGGTGGCGCTGTTCAGCAGCGCCGCGGAAAACCTGCTGGAGAACGCGCTGGCCAAGAAGCGGGCCTCGGCCGGACTGCAGGTGCGAGTCCGCTTCAGGGGGGGTGAGCGGCCGCTGCTGGCGGTCTGCGACGACGGGCCGGCCATCCCGCGCGAACTGGCGCAAAGCCTGTTCCGCGCGCCGGTGGCCTCGCAGACCGGCCTCGGCATCGGCCTCTATCAGGCCGCCCGCCATGCCGAGTTCTACGGCTACGAATTGAAGATCGCCGCGAACCTGGCGGGCAAGGTCTGCTTCGAGCTTGCCCGGCTGGACGAGGCGGCCGCGCCCGGCGGCTAACGTGGCCGGTCAAGCTCTTGCAACGCAAGGGCCGCGACCTCTTTCAACGCAAAGAGCGCAAAGACGCAAAGGCGCGAAGAAAATTTCGATTTGAAAATCTTTGCGTTCTTGGCGCCTTCGCGCACTCTGCGTCGAAGGCGGTTTTGCCACGTCCCTGTCGCTCTTCAGCGAGCAAACCTCTCTCAACGCAAAGAGCGCGAAGACGCAAAGAAAACCAGAATTGATTTCAGGTCCTTCAGACATTTCTGTGGGTAGGTAGTACGCTTTCGCGCATGGTCTTCATGGAGGGCATGCGATGGAAAGCGCGGAGTTGTACCGACAACTGCTTGGGCTGACGGCGCCCTGGACGGTGGAGCGAGTCGAATTG
>CAUJIV010000109.1 GCA_963205435.1 Pseudomonadota bacterium | reverse complement strand
CGCCTGCGTGACGAGCTGCAAGGAATGGAACACCTCCGGCAGCGCGGGTCCGCTCTCCGACTTCAACCCCTACGGCGCCGACCCGACCGGCACCTTCTTCAACCGCGTGCAGACCTTCGAGGTGGGCGAGTTCCCGAACACCGAGACCGTGCACTTCCCGAAGTCCTGCCTGCACTGCGAGGAGCCGCCCTGCGTGCCGGTGTGCCCGACCGGCGCTTCCTACAAGCGCAAGGAGGACGGCATCGTCCTCGTCGACTACGACAAGTGCATCGGCTGCAAGTATTGCTCCTGGGCCTGCCCCTACGGCGCGCGCGAGATCGACGAGAAGCAGAAGGTAATGAAGAAGTGCACCCTGTGCGTCGACCGCATCTACGACACCAACCTGCCGGAGATCGACCGCAAGCCCGCCTGCGTCAAGGCCTGCCCGACCAGCGCGCGCCTGTTCGGCGACGTGCACGATCCCGATTCGGAAGTGTCGAAGGCGATCCGCGAGAGCGGCGGCTACCAGCTGATGCCGGAATGGGGCACACAGCCGGCCAACCACTACCTGCCGCGGCGCAAGACCCGGCTGCGCATCCACGAGGACGAACTGGTGCGCGCCGACAACCCGCTCAAGATCGAGGGCAGGCTGCCGAAGCCGGCGATGACCGAACCCTCGCTCGACGACGTCACTTCCTGGTAAGGCTGACACCATGCATCCCGCCTTCTCCGTGATCTTCCTGACGACGCTCATCGGCGTGGGGCAAGGGCTGTTCCTCGCCCTGTTTACCGTCGAGTCCTATGCCGCGTTCGGCCTGCTGCCGCCGCAGGACAGCCGTTTCTATGCGCTGGGCAGCGCCGTGGCACTCGGCTTTCTCGTCGCCGGCCTGATCGCCTCCTTCTTCCACCTCGGCCGTCCCGAGCGCGCCTGGCGTTCCGCCGCGAAATGGCGCACTTCCTGGCTGTCGCGCGAAGTGATCGTCCTGCCCGCCTTCATGGGCACGGTGTTCCTCTATGGCGCAGCGCACTGCACCGGCTTCAATCCGGTGCTGGCCCGGCTGCCGTCCGGCGCGCCGATCAACGTCACGGCGATGCTCGGCGTGGCCGGCACCTTGCTGGCGTTTGCGCTGTTCGTGTGCACCGGCATGATCTACGCCTGCCTGCGTTTCCTGCAGGAATGGCATACGCCGCTGACGGTGATCAACTACATCCTGCTGGGTGGTGCGTCGGGTTTCGTGCTGGCCACCGCCCTTGCTGCGCTGGTGGCGCCAGGGGTGACCGGCTTCCTTGGCGGCTGGGCCATGATCCTGACGGTGCTGGCGTTCGTCGGCCGCATTGCCTCGCTGCTGCGCAATGCACGCCTGCGGCCCAAGTCGACGCTGCGCACGGCCATCGGCGTCAAGCATCCGCGCATCGTGCAGAAGGCGCAGGGGGCGATGGGCGGTTCGTTCAACACCCGCGAGTTCTTTCACGGCCGGCCGGCCTTTTTCCTGCGCCAGGTGAAGTGGTTGTTCCTCCTGCTGGCTTTCGTCGTGCCCATGGGATTGCTGGCAGGCGGGACGGCGGCGGGATCTGGCGTGCTGCTGCTGACCGCCTTCGCCGTGCAGTATCTCGGCCTCCTCGCCGAGCGCTGGTTCTTCTTCGCCCAGGCGAACCACCCGCAGAACCTGTATTACCAGGCGGTATCCTGAATGGGCGAAAAAAGAAATTCGATGCTGCCGAATGCCCGGCATGGGTTGCGCTGGACCTGTGGCAAAAGTATATTAGCGGCGTCTGAAATGACTTTCGCTTTGCTAGTGCGGCAGGCGGGTTTCGATCAAATTATTCCGGAGGAGCAATCATGAATTTCGACAAGGAACTGGATGCCAAGGGACTGAACTGCCCGCTGCCGATTCTGCGCGCCAAGAAGGCGCTGGCTGAAATGACGAGCGGCCAGGTGTTGCGCATCATGGCCACCGACCCGGGCTCGGTGAAGGACTTTGCCGCCTTTGCCAAGCAGACCGGCAACGAATTGCTGTCGACGGCCGAGCAGGGCAAGGAGTTCGAGTTCTACATCAAGCGCAAGTAATCGCCCGCCTTCGTTGGAACGGCCCGGTTTCCGGGCCGTTTCTTTTTGTCCAGCCTGACGCAGCGCAGCATATGCGGCCAATATGGGCCGATAAGCAGAATCGTCTGGCGAGCCGGACTGCCTTAGAACATCATTATTCGTTAATGAATAAAATATAGCGACGGGGCGAACTTTTCCGACCCTGTCCGCACGAGAGGAGCAACCATGAACATGCCCACCGACCAGGCCGCGCTGGACGCGCTGATCCGCCAGCGCCTCGACGAAATCCTGCCGCAGAAACTCGAAGAGCTGAAGGCGTCGAAGACCCCTTCGATGTCCATCATTGCGACCAAAGGCACGCTCGACTGGGCCTACCCCCCCTTCATCCTCGGCTCGACCGCCGCCGCGTTGGGATGGGACGTGCAGATCTTCTTCACCTTCTACGGCCTCAACCTGCTGAAGAAGGATGTCGGCGACCTCAAGGTCAGCCCGCTGGGCAATCCCGGCATGCCGATGAAGATGCCGTTCGGGCCGGACTGGTTCAAGGGCATCGACTGGAACAAGTTCCTGATGCCGAACCTCATCCAGTCGAACCTTCCCGGCTTCGAATCGGTGGCCACCATGCTCATGAAGCAGACCATCAAGAACAACGGCGTGGCGACGATCGACGAGCTTCGCTCGCTGTCGAAGGAAGCCGACGTCAAGTTCATCGCCTGCCAGATGACGGTCGAACTGTTCGGCTTTACCCACGACGACTTCATCGAGGGCATCGACTACGCCGGTGCGGCGACCTTCCTGCCGGTGGCCCAGCAGTCCGATGTCTGTTTGTTCATGTAAGAGAAACCAGCACCCATAAAACACAAGGAGGGGAGAAGCATGAAATTCAAGACCAAGATCAGTGTTGCTGCACTGGCGCTGGCATTCGCGCCAACTACTTGGGCGACCAACGGCATGAACATGGAAGGCTATGGGCCGGTCGCCACGGGCATGGGTGGCGCCTCGTATGCCTATGACAACGGAACGGCAGGGTTGATCAACAACCCGGCAACCCTCGGCCTCATGAAAAGCGGCACCAGCCGTCTCGACGTGGCGATCGGCGGCTTGCATCCCGATGTGACGACCAAAATGGCCGGCATGGCGAACGCCGATTCGGGCGGCAATGCCTATTACATGCCTGCGATCGGCTATATCCGCAAGGACGGCAAGCTGACATGGGGTGCGGGCATGATGGCCCAGGGCGGCATGGGAACCGAATACGGCAGGAATTCGTTCCTCAGCAGCGGCCAGTCTGCGGCTGGCGTTGGCTATGTTTCCGGCCAGGAAAACCGCTCCGAACTCGGCATTGGCCGCGTCATGATTCCGCTGACTTACGATGTGACCGATAACCTCCGTGTCGGTGGCACGCTGGATTATCTGTGGGGCGGCCTGGATCTGCAAATGGTCATGAGCGGACAAATGTTCGCTGGCTTTACCGGATTTGGCGGAGCGCCGGCTTCCCCCCTGGGTAGCGCAACAGGATCCATGGTTACAGCCCTCGGCGGTTTTCCCCTGACGGACGTCTACTGGGCACAGTTCGACTTCTCCGAAGGCAAGAACGGCATGAAGCAGAAACTGAAGACAGACGGCTGGGCGGGCAATCTCGGCTTTGTCTGGCAGGCTACGCCGAAGCTGTCGATCGGCGGTGTCTATCATGCCAAGACCAGCCTCGACGACATGTCGGGTCGCGGTGCCATGAACATGAGCGTCGACATGGGTGGCGGCGCCATGTCGATGTCCGTTCTCGGCAAGTTGAAGGTCGTCGATTTTCAGTGGCCTGAAACTTTTGGACTGGGCCTAGCTTATCAGGTTAACGACAAATTTACGCTCGTCACCGACTACAAGCGCATCGACTGGTCGGATGTCATGAAGAACTTCCGCATGGAATTTACTGCAGAAGGGAATTCCGGCATGCTTGCGGGCCTGAATGGGACAGTCATGAACGCCACGCTTGTACAGAAATGGCGCGACCAGAACGTCTTCATGATCGGCGGTTCTTACAAGATGACTGACGCGTTTACCCTGCGCGCAGGCCTGAACCTCGCCAACAACCCTGTTCCGAACAAATACATGCATCCGTTGTTCCCGGCGATCATCAAGAACCACGTGACGCTCGGCGCGGGCTATGCCTTCAACAAGGTTTCGTCGCTCGATTTCTCCCTGACGTACGCACCGGAAGTCAGCGCCACCAACGCCAATATGGGCGGCGTCAAGACGACACACAGCCAGACCAACTGGCAGCTGATGTACAGCCACCGCTTCTGATTCCTGAAGGGCAGAAGAACTGCTGAAGATCGGGCCGAAGGCGCCATAGCCTTCGGCCCGTTTTCTTGGGGTCACAACAATCAACTGATTACCACATGGAGACGCTATGAGAGGAATTCTCAGGGGAGTGCTTTGCCTGCTGTTTCTGACCGGAGGGGGTGTCGGACATGCGCAGGATGTGATGCTCAAGCCGTTTGTCCTGGCTTCGAGGGGACCGGGCGAGGTGGCGCAGAAAGCGGAGGCGGCCAAGGCGGCGCTGGTACAGCATGGCTTTACCGTGGTGGGCGTCTACATGCCCTATCCCGGCGCCACGATCATTGCCGTCACCAACGACGAACTGAAGGCCAATGCCGCCAACTCGGAGCACGGCGGATTCGGCGCAGCGCAGCGTGTGGCGGTCACCAAGGTAAAGGACGAAGTTCAGATCACCTATACCAACCCGACTTACATCGCGAATGCCTATCGAATGGCCGGCGACCTGAAAAACACGGCCGCCAAGCTGCAGGCTGCGCTGGGGAAAATAGAGGAATACGGTGCCTCGGGCTTATATCCGGACCAGTTGCGCAGATATCACTACATGATCGGCATGGAGTATTTCGATGAGCCGAGCCTGCTTGCCACCTACGGCAGCTATGAAGAAGCGCTGAAGGCGGTCGAGGCGGGTCTGGCCGCCGGCAAGCAGGGCGTGACCAAGGTCTACCGCGTCGACGTCGCCGGCAAGAAGGAGACGCTGTTCGGCGTCGCCATGAAGGGCGAGGGCGACGCCGGCAAGTTCATGGACGACAAGTACATCATGAGCGAGATCGACTTCAAGGACGTCAAGTCGACGGCGCACCTGCCCTACGACATCCTGGTGTCGGACAACAAGGTGTATGCCCTCTATGCCCGCTTCCGCATCGCCATCAGCTTCCCGGATCTCTCGATGATGGGCGCGAACAGCTTCATGAACATCATGAAGTCGCCCGAGGCGATCCGCGAGGCGCTGGCGCTCACCGCCGGCGGCAAGAAGGACGCGCGCTGACAAACGCCATCAATGCCTGGCGTAATGGGGATCGAGCAGTTCCCGCATGACGCCCAGGCG
>CAUJIV010000108.1 GCA_963205435.1 Pseudomonadota bacterium | reverse complement strand
TCCAATTCGACTCGCTCCACCGTCCAGGGCGCCGTCAGCCCAAGCAGTTGTCGGTACAACTCCGCGCTTTCCATCGCATGCCCTCCATGAAGACCATGCGCGAAAGCGTACTACCTACCCACAGAAATGTCTGAAGGACCCTTTTTTGGAGCCATCGCCATGCCCTGCCAGCTCTGCGGCCTGCCCCTGCCGAAGCCGCCGGTGAGCGACGACGGCCACGACTTCTGCTGCATCGGCTGCCGCGAGGTCTATCGCACCTTCGGCGAGGAGATTTTCGCCGCCCGGCAAGCCCGGCCTCGCGCGGCGACACCGGCGGCCGAAGGCCGCGAAGCCTATCTGTGGATCGACGGCATGCACTGCGCCTCCTGCGAGTTCCTCGTCGAGCGGCTGGCGCAGAAGATTCCCGGCGTGCTCGCCGCCGAGTCGAGCTACGCCACGGCCGCCGCGCGCCTCACCTACGACCCGGCTCGCGTGAGCGAGGCCGAGCTGCCGCGTCGCCTCAGCCGCCACGGCTACCGCGCCCGCCTGCGCCACGAGCCGGCGCCGGAATACGACGAGCGGCCCGACCTGCTGCGCCTGGTCTGCGGCGTCACCGCCGCCTCGCTGGTGATGATGCTGACCTTCCTCTTCATCTACCCGGTGCATGGCGGCTGGCTGACGATGGAGGATTACTACGAGATCCGCTGGCTTGCCTTCGAGGCCGTGCCGGCCTTCATCTGCCTGCTGACGACGATCCTCGTCTTCTATGTCGGCTGGCCGGTGCTGCGCGGCGCATGGACCGGCCTGCGCGTCGGCATGCCCAACATGGACGTCCTGCTCGCCCTGTCGATCCTCTCGTCCTATGCTTATAGTGTCATCCAGCTCTTCAACCACTCGATCGACCTGTATTTCGAGGTGGCCGGCACCCTGGTGATGATCATCACCATCGGCCGCTACCTCGAGACGACGACGCGGGCGCGGGCGACCGAATCGCTGCGCGCCATCCTGCAGGCCTGGGCGCCGCAGGCCTGCGTGCTGCGCGGCGGCCAGTACCTCGACTGCCCGCTCGAGGAGGTGCGGCCGCACGATCGCATCTTCGTGCGCCAGGGCGAGGCGGTCCCGGTTGACGGCCGCATCGTCGCCGGCTGCGGCGCCGTCGACGAGTCGCTGATCACCGGCGAGCCGTTTGCCGTCTCGCGCGGCGAGGGCGAGAAGGTGCTCGGCGGCAGCCGCCTGCTCGAGGGCAACCTCGAGATCGACACCGGACCGCAGGTGGAGAGCCGCATGGCGAATCTCGCCCGCATCCTGTGGAACACGCAGAGTGCCAGCGGCGGCCTGCAGGCGCGCGTCGACCGCCTCTCGCGCGCCTTCGTCCCCGGCGTGCTGCTGCTGGCGGCGCTGGTCGGCCTCGGCTTCCAGCTGAGCGGCGCCGGCGCCGAGAAGGCCCTGCTCGCCGCGCTGGCCACGCTGATCGTCACCTGCCCATGCACCTTCGGCCTGGCGATCCCGCTCACTACCGCGGCGGCGATCGGCACGGCGCTGCGCCGCGGCATCGTGGTGACCGGACCGGCGCTCTTCGAGAAGTCGCCCGACGTCGATGTCGTCGCCCTCGACAAGACCGGCACGCTGTCGAGCGGCGAGATGGCGGTGGTCGAGGTGATCGGCAACGCCGAGCTGGCCGCCCGCGCCGCCGCCGTCGAGCGGCACTCACCCCACCCGGTGGCGCGCGCCATCGCCCAGCTCGACGCCGGCCGCAGCGCCGTCGAGGTCGAGCCGCATCCGGGCCGCGGCGCCGTCGCCATGGTCGATGGCCGCCGCGTCGCCGTCGGCAGCGGCGCCCTGTTCGCCGAGCTGGGCTGGGCGATCCCCGCCGCGCTGGCGGCGAGGGCCGGCCAGGGCCGGCACGGTGCCTGCGTCGTTTCCTGGGTCGGCTGGGACGGCGCCGCGCAGGGCGCCATCCTCACCCGCGACAGCGCGCGCCCGTCCTGGGATCGCGTGGTCGAGTCCCTGCGCCGGCACTGCCGCATCGTGCTGCTGACCGGCGCCGAGAACCCCGAGGGCTACCGCCAGCATGTCGATGAAGTGCATGCCGGCGTGCCGCCGGAGGCCAAGGCCGCCGTCATCCGGCGGCTGAAGGCCCAGGGCCGCGTCGCCATGATCGGCGACGGCAGCAACGACGCGCCGGCGCTGGCCGAGGCCGACCTCGGCATCGCCTTCGGCGCGCCGACGGCGCTGGCGGCCGAGGCCGCCGACGTCGTCATCCCCGGCAAGCGCCTCGAACGCGTGCTCGAGGTCTTCCTGCTCGTCGGCAACACGCGCCGGCGCATCCGGCAGAACCTCGGCTGGGCGCTGGCCTACAACCTCATCGCCATACCGCTGGCGGCGGGCGGCCTGTTGAGCCCGCTGGTGGCCGCCGTGGCGATGTCGCTGAGCAGCCTCTTCGTCGTCCTCAACGCCGCGCGGCCGCTGCTCGGCCGCGATCCCTTCGAAGGCGAGGGCGATGGCGGCGAGCGCGCCGGGCCGGTCGCCGGCGCACTGCCTTCCGCGCCCTGAGCGCGGACCTTGCAGGCGAATCGACCGCCGCCCCACGCCACCCCACGCCAACCATAGCCGCCCTTCGGCGCAGACTGTTCCGTTCCTGCAACACCGCAGCCTCGGATGCCGCCCACTGCGGGGCGGCCGAAGGTCGGCACGAGACCTGCTTGATCCCTTGCAGATGAACCGCGAGGAGATCGCCGCATGAAACACAACGACCTGCCGCTGCAGGAACTGCCGGCGCACGCCCACGCCTGGATGACGGTCGCCGCCGGCCACGCGCCGCGCGGCGAGGTGCTGGCGCACCCTGCCTCGGCACCGGCGCGCGGCTGCCTCTTCGTGCGCCAGCTGCGCCTGGAGGCGCGCATCGGCTGCTACGACTGGGAGAAGGCCTCGCCGCAGCCGCTGCGCCTCGACCTCGAGTTCGAGGCGCCGTCCCTGCTCGCCTGCCGCACCGACCGCCTCGGCGATACGGTGGATTACGCCGCCGTGGTCGAGCGCTTGCGCGAGCTGGCGCTGGCGCGCCACTTCGAGCTGGTCGAGGCGCTGGCCGAGGCGATGGCGCTGCTGGTCGAGCGCGAGTTCGGCGCGCCCTGGCTGCGCCTGTCGCTGACCAAGCTGGCGCCGATCCCGGGCGCCGAGGTCGGCATGGTGCTGGAGCGCGGCCGCCGCGCCTGAGCCCGTGGCCAGCCAGCCCTTCGGCCTCGCCGGCGCCGGCGACGAGTTCGACCGGCTTGCCGCCGACCTGCGCGCCACCGACCTCGCCCTGCTCTGCGTCGGCGCCGACGGCACCATCGCCTATTCCTGCATCGGCGAGGCGATGGCCGGTGACATCGCCGCCGACCTGCGGCCGGGCCAGCGTCTGCAGCCACGGCGCAGCGAGCTGGTTGACCAGTTCCACTGCCACGTCGAGGCCGTGCCCGGCGGCGCCGGCGAGTCGGTCGCCCTGCTCAGCCGCTCGAGCGCCGCCGCGCTCTACGCCGCGGCGCGGGCGCGCATGGCGGCGCGCCTGCTCGCCCTGCGCGCCGCCAGCGCCGTCGCCGCGGCCCTGCCCGAGGGGCCCGAGCTGGCGGCGCACCGCGCTCGCCTCGGCGCCGCCGCGCGCGTCTGCGGCGGCGACGCCGTGATGAAGCGCAACCTCGAGCTGGCCCAGCACCTCGCCCAGCGCGGCCTGCCGATCCTGCTCGCCGGCGAGACCGGCACCGGCAAGGAAGTCTTCGCCCGCGCCCTGCACGAGCTGTCGCACCGCTACGCCGGCCCCTTCGTCGCGCTGAACTGCGCCGCCCTGCCCGAGCCGCTGATCGAGTCGGAGCTGTTCGGCTACCGCCAGGGCGCGTTCACCGGCGCCGCGCGCGAGGGCTACCGCGGCCGCATCCAGCAGGCCGACGGCGGCACGCTGTTCCTCGACGAGATCGGCGACATGCCGCTCGCCCTGCAGGCGCGCCTGCTGCGCGTGCTGGAGACGCGCGAGGTGACCCCGCTCGGCGGCGAGCAGGCGCTCAGGGTCGACATCCAGCTGGTCAGCGCCAGCCACCGCGATCTGGCGGCGGCGGTGGCCGCCGGCCGCTTCCGCGAGGACCTCTACTACCGCCTCTGCGGCATGCTGATCGAACTGCCGCCCCTGCGCCGGCGCGCCGACCGGCGCGCCCTCATGCTCGCCGTGCTGTCCGAGGAGTCGCAGGGCCGCGCCGTGTTCGCCCCGGCCGCGCTCGACCTGCTCGAGGCCCACGACTGGCCGGGCAACTTCCGCGAGCTGCGCAACGCCATCAAGGTGGCGCTGGCGCTCAGCGCCGACGACATCATCCGCCCCGAGCACCTGCCGCCGGCCATCGGCAGCGCCGCCGCGCCCGCCGCCGCGGACGAGCGCGCCGCCCTGCTCGCCGGCATCGAGCGCCACCGCTGGAACCTCTCCGCCGTGGCGCGCCACCTCGGCATCTCGCGGCGCACCCTGTACCGGCGCATGCACCGGCTCGGCATCCTCGTCGCCGTCGATGGCGGCCATGGCTGAGGCGGCCTTCGCCAGCGCGGAGGAACTGGCCGCCCTGCTGCAGGCCGGCTTCCCGCCGCCGGCCGAGCGGCGCTGCGCCTGGGTGCTCACCGGCTCGGGCCACTTCCTGCGCGAGTCGCTCGAGCTGGCGCTCGCGCTGCCGGCCGTCGACCTCTTCCTCAGCCGCGCCGCCGAGGAGATCCTGCCGATGTACGGCTGGCCGCCGCAGAAGCTGCGGCGGGCGCTCGGCCGCGGCGGCCGCCTGCTGCGCGACAGCAACCACAGCTCGGTGCCGGTCGGCCTGCTCTACCGCGGCCGCTACCACACCGTGGTGCTGGCGCCGACGACCTCGAACACCGTGGCGAAGTGCGTCATCGGCCTCTCCGACACGCTCGCCACCAACATGTTCGCCCAGGCCGGCAAGTGCCGCATCCCCTGCATCGTCTTCGCCTGCGACACCGAGCCGGTGGTGGTGACCGACGCCCCCGGCGGCCGCGTCGTACTCTACCCGCGCCGCATCGACCTCGACAACAGCGAGCGCCTGCGTGCCTTCGAAGCCACCACCGTCGTCGCCAATCCCGGCCAGCTCGCCGCAGCGCTCGCCGCGCGCCTGGCCGAATGGGAGGCCGCGTGCAGCGCATCCTCTTCCTGACCGGGCGGCTGGCCGAGCCGGCGCTGCGCGCCCAGCTCGAGCGCCTCGCTCCCGGACGCTTCGAGTGGGAGGCGCGCCAGCTCGGCGTCCAGGTGGCGGCGCTGATGACCACCGAGCTGATCCGCCGCCGGCTGGCGCCGCCGCAGGGCTTCGACTGGGTCATGGTGCCGGGCCGCTGCCGCGGTGACCTCGAGGCGCTCTCCGCCGCGCTCGGCCTGCCGGTGCGGTGCGGCCCCGAGGAACTGGCCGACCTGCCCGAGCACTTCGGCGAGGGGCCGCGGGCGCGCGACCTCTCGCGCCATTCCGTCCGCCTCTTCGCCGAGATCGTCGACGCGCCGCGCCTCGCGGTCGAGGCGATCGCGCGGCGCGCCGCCGAGCTCGCCGCCGAGGGCGCCGACGTCATCGACCTCGGCTGCCTGCCGGAGACGCCCTTCCCGCACCTCGAGGAGGCGATCGCCGAGCTGAAGCGGCGCGGCCATGCCGTCAGCGTCGACTCGCTCGACGAGGCCGAGCTCAGGCGGGCGACGCGCGGCGGCGCCGACTACCTGCTCTCGCTCACCGAGCACAGCCTGCACATCGCCGACGAGGGCGAGGCGGTGCCGGTGCTGATCCCGGCGCGGCGTGGCGCCTACGCCTCGCTCGAGCGCGCCGTGCGCGCCATGCTGGCGCGCGGCCGCCCCTTCCTCGCCGACCCGGTGCTCGAGCCGATCCACTTCGGCTTCAGCGACTCGCTGCAGCGCTACCGCCGGCTGCGCCGCCAGTTCCCCGGCATCGCCATCCTGATGGGTGTCGGCAACCTCACCGAGCTGACCGACGCCGACACCGGTGGCATTAACGCGCTGCTCTTCGGCATCGCCTCCGAGCTGGGCATCGACGCCGTGCTCACCACTCGCGTCAGCGGCCATGCCCGGGCGGCGGTGCGCGAGGCCGACCATGCCCGCCGCCTGATGCACGCCGCGCGCGAGGCCGGCGCGCTGCCGCGCGGCTTCGGCGGCGGCCTCGTGGCGCTGCACGACAAGCGGCCCTGGCCGCAGGCGCTCGAGGAGATCCGCGCCGTCGCCGCCCGCGTGCGCGACCCCAGCTTCCGCGTCCAGGCGAGCGAGGAGGGCGTGCATGTCTACAACCGCGACGGCTTCTGGAGCGGCGCCGACCCCTTCGAGCTCTTTCCCCGGCTCGGCCTCGAGCGCGACGGCGCCCACGCCTTCTACATGGGCGTCGAGCTGGCGCGCGCCGAGATCGCCTGGCGCCTCGGCAAGCGCTACGTGCAGGACGCTCCGCTCGACTGGCGCGTCGCCGACCTGCGCCGCGGCGCGGACGCGGAGGACGCATGGCGCTGACGCAGGGGGCCGGCAGCCCGCCGCCGGCGGCGGATCAACCTGATCCCGCGCTGATCCGCGAGACGCTGGTCGTCACCCGCCGCGCCGACGGCGGCGCCCACGTCGCGCCGATGGGCGCGCGGGCCGTCGTCCTGGCCGACGGCGCCGAGGGCGTGCTGCTGCAGCCCTTCCGTCCCTCGGCGACGCTGGACAACCTGCAGCGCTGGCCCTATGCCACGCTCAATCACGTCGACGACGTGCGCATCTTCGCCGGCTGCCTGACCGGCCGGCGCGACTGGCCGACCTGCGCCGCCGAGCGCATCGCCGGCGCGCGGCTCGCCGCCGCCCTCGCCCACGAGGAGCTGGCAGTCGAGCGCGTCGAGGAGGACGCCGAGCGGCCGCGCTTCATCCTGCGCCTGCTGGCGCGTGCAAACCACGCGCCGTTTCCCGGCTTCAACCGCGCCAAGGCCGCCGTCCTCGAGGCGGCCATCCTCGTCAGCCGCCTGCACCTGCTGCCGGCGGAGAAGGTCGCGCGCGAGCTCGACCACCTGCGCATCGCCATCGACAAGACCGCCGGCGCGCAGGAGCGCGAAGCCTGGCAGTGGCTCATGGAGGCCGTCGCTCGCCATCGGCAGCAAGCTGACGGCTGATGCCCGCGGGCGCGCGGCGCCGGTGCGCGGAGGGAAAGGGGGAGAGGATCATGAATGGAGGCATTGGACGGGCGCGGAAGAAAGGTCCATGAACAAAAACACTGAGCGGGCTCTGCCCGCGAACAAGCGTCACCCCCTTCCTTGGGGCGAGGGCGGGGTTTCGCGGAGCACTGCTCTGCGCCGCCTGAGCCGGCTGGCTGTGCAAAGCCAGCCGTGGGGCAGGGGGCGAGGGGAAGGTCCTCTATTCCTCGCCAGCGTGCGCGACCGCGGCGAAGCCCTGCTCGCCGCCGCGCTGGGCGCCGACATCATCGATCTCAAGGAGCCGCGCGAGGGCGCGCTCGGCGCCGTCGCGCACGCCGAGCAGCGCGCCATCCTCGCCGCGCTGGGCGCGCGCCGCCCCGCCGTCTCCGCCACCGTCGGCGACCTGCCGCTCGCCGCCGGGCCGCTGGCCGCCGCCATCCGCGCCACCGCCGCCAACGGCGTCGACATCGTCAAGTTCGGCGTCTTCGCGGCAGGCGCGGAAGCCGCCGCCGGCCTGCGCGCGCTGGGCCGCGAATTGCGCGGCGAGCGGCCGACACTCGTCGCCGTCCTGCTGGCCGACCGGCTCGGCGGCCTCGACGTGATCCTCGACCTCGCCCATTGCGCCATCGGCGAATGCGGCGCGGCCGGCGTCATGCTCGACACCGCCGCCAAGGCGGGCGGCAGCCTGAGCGAGCTGCTGGCGCCGGAGGAGCTCGCCCGCTTCGTCGACGCCGCGCAGGCCGCCGGCTGCTTCGCCGGCCTCGCCGGCTCGCTGCGCGCGGAGCACATCGGCCCGCTCGCCGCCACCGGCGCCGACCTGCTCGGTTTTCGCGGCGCCCTGTGCAAGGGTGGGCGCGCCGCCGGCCTCGACCCCGCCGCCTTTCGCGCCGTGCGCGCGCGGCTGCGCGCGGCGCGAGCGCCGACGCGCGTTTGCCAGCCGGCCTGAACCGTCGGCTTGTCGCAAAAAGGTCCTACCAACTCGAACTGCGGATGCCGTTGCCCAATGGCGAGCCTGCCTGGCGTCACGCATCACGCCTGACCGTTCCGCTTTCCCTTTCCTGATTACCAATGAGGCTCAGCCAGTGAGCCAGTGGGGGTAGCAAACTGGCATCGCTTGATTTTCCAAGGAGATAAGCGATGCCGAAGAACAAGGTGCAATTTCAGCGGGGCATGGGTTTGCGCGA
>CAUJIV010000107.1 GCA_963205435.1 Pseudomonadota bacterium | reverse complement strand
AGCCCGGCACCTGGCTGATGCTGCTCTCCGGCCTCGCCCTGCTCGGCGTCTCGGCGCGGCGGCGCGCCTGAGCGCCGCCGACTGAACCCCGGCGCAGGCCGGGAATCCCTTATCATCGGCGCGCATGCGCCGATTTTTTTTATCTCTTCTCGCCCTTGCCCTGCTGCTGGCGGCAGGCGCGCCACGCGCCGCGCCGCAGGTCCAGCTGCCGCGCACCGGCCTGGACGCCGCCGAGCTGGCGCTGGTGATCAACGAGGAGGACCCGCTCTCGCGCGAGATCGGCGCCTACTACGCGAAGGCGCGGCGCATCCCGCCGCAGAACGTGATCCGCGTGCGCTTCGCCCCGGGCCGCGCCGCCCTGCCGCGCCAGGAGTTCGAGGCGCTGCGCGAGGAGATCCTGCGCGCCACGCCGCCCCAGGCGCAGGCCTACGCCGTGGCCTGGACCCGCCCCTGGCGCGCCGGCTGCATGTCGCTCACCTCGGCGCTGGCCTTCGGCTTCGACGAGCGCTTCTGCTCGCGCCAGTGCGGCGCCACCGCGGCCAGCCCCTACTTCAACTCCGCCAGCCTCTACCCGGCGCGCGACCACGGCATGCGCCCGGCCATGCTGCTGGCGGCGGAGAATTTCGAGCAGGCGAAGGCCCTCATCGACCGCGGCGTCGCCGCCGACAGCAGTTTCCCGGCCGGGCGCGCCTACCTGCTGGAGACGCCGGACAGGGCGCGCAGCGTGCGCGCCGCCGCCTTCGAGCAGACGGCGCGCGAGCTGGGCGGGGTGTTCCCCGTCGAGGTGGAGCAGGCCGCCGCCATCAGCGGCCGCGACGACGTGCTGTTCTATTTCACCGGGCTGGCGCGCGTGCCCGCTCTCGAGACGCTGGCCTTCCTGCCGGGAGCGCTGGCCGACCACCTGACTTCCTTCGGCGGCCAGCTGACCGACTCGAGCCAGATGAGCAGCCTGCGCTGGCTGGAAGCCGGCGCCACGGCGAGCTACGGCACGGTGGTCGAGCCGTGCAACCACCCGCAGAAGTTCCCGCTGCCAGTGGCGGCGATGTTTTACTACGCCACTGGCGCCACGGCGATCGAGGCCTACTGGAAGAGCGTGGCCTGGCCGGGCGAGGGCGTCTTCATCGGCGAGCCGCTGGCGCGGCCGTTCGCGCCGCTGCTGCGGCCGCTGGGCGGCGGCGAGCATGCGCTCACTCTCTTCTCGCCGCGCGCCGGCCGCCTGCGTCTGCAAAGGGCCGCCTCGCCGATGGGGCCGTTTCGCCTGATCGGCCAGGGCCCGGCCATCTCGCGCGGCCTCAACCGCCTGCGCTTCAGCCTGCCCGAGGACGACGGCTTCTACCGTCTGCAGTGGCCCTGATGCTGCGCGCCGCTCAGGCGCGGCTGGCCGCGGCAGCGCCGAGCAGGGCGTCGACTTCCGCCTCGGCCTCGACCCAGTCCTCCAGTTCCCCGCCGCAGACGAAGCCGCGCCGCTCGGCCTTGAAATAGGCGGCCTCGGCGATCAGCCGCCGACGCTCCTCGGCCGTGACGGTTTCCTCGCGGATGCGCCGGTTGCGCGAGCTGCCGGCACCGCGCCGGGACGAAGCCGTCTTCGGCGCGCCGCGTTCGGACTTGCCGGACGGAATGGTCTTGCGTATCGCTGACATAGCAACTCCTTCCTGGACAGGATGGAAAACCTTCTTCTTGTTGCTATGCCGCCATGCTACACCCTCGGCAGCCTGGGTGAGGACCAGGATTCAGGCTCTGCCGCCCGGCCGGGCGGCGATGGCGAGAGCGCCGAGCAGGCCGAGCCGCTCGTTGAGGATGACGCGCAGCGGGAAGGCCGGCATCAGCGCCGCATGCGCCTGCCGCCGGCGGAAGGCGGCGACGAAGCCGCCGGCGCGCAAGGCCGGCAGCAGCTTGGGCGCAATCCCGCCACCGATGAAAACGCCGCCGCGCGCCATGAAGAGCAGGGCGAGGTCGCCGGCGAAGGCGCCGTAGGCGGCGACGAACAGCTCGATCGCCTGCCGCGCCAGCGGCTCGCTCGCGGCGGCGGCGCTGATCGCGGCCGGGTCGGCCAGCGCCGGCGCGCCGGCGGATTGGCTGCGCAGGGCGGCGTAGATGCGCGTCAGCCCCGGCCCGGAGATGACGTCTTCGGCGGTGACGCGGCCGTCCGCGCGCGCCAGGTGCTTCCAGACCAGGAGCTGCGCCTCGTCGGCCGGAGCGAAGCCGATGTGACCGCCCTCCCCGGCCACCGTCCGCCAGCCGTCACCCTCGGGCAGCAGGGCGCAGACGCCGAGGCCGGTGCCGGCGCCGACCAGCAGCCGCGGCGTGCCCTCGAGCGGCTGCCCTTCCTGCAGCGTGACGCAGTCGTCGGGACCGAGCGAGGCCACGCCCTGGGCGGCGGCGGCGAAGTCGTTCGCCACCTCGACCCGGCCGATGCCGAATTCCGCCGCCAGCGCCGGGCCGTCGACCCGCCAGGGTAGGTGGGTCGTGCAGGCGCGGTTGCCGGTCACCGGCCCGGCGACGCCGAAGCAGGCGGCATCGATGCCGCCTGCGGCGGCCTCGCCGAGGAAGGCGCGCACCAGGGGCGGGAATTCGCTCCACTCCCGGCTGGGATAGCGCCGCTCGAAGACGATGCGGCCGCCGTCGGCCAGCGCCAGCAGCGTCTTGGTGCCGCCGATGTCGCCGGCGAGGATCACGGCCTGCCCCCCGCCCCCTTCCCGAGGAAGGGGGTGACGACGGTTCGCCGCTGCGCGGCTCCATGGTGTGGCTGCAACCTTTCCACCCGCCCCCTTGCCGGGGAAAGGGGTGACGATCGTTCGCCGCTGCGCGGCTCCGGACTCCCGGATCGAGCCGCCCGCTCGCGGCCGCGCGGCGGGACGCTCATACCGCGACCGGCGCCGCGATGTGCGGATGCGGGTCGTAGCCCTCCAGCGTGAAATCCTCGAAGCGGAAGGCGAAGAGGTCGCGCACCTGCGGATTCAGGCGCAGCGTCGGCAGGGCGCGCGGCGCGCGCTGCAGTTGTTCCTCGGCCTGCTCGAGGTGGTTGCTGTAGAGGTGGGCGTCGCCGAGGGTGTGCACGAATTCGCCCGGGCGGTAGCCGCAGACCTGCGCCAGCATCAGGGTGAGCAGGGCGTAGGAGGCGATGTTGAAGGGCACGCCGAGGAAGATGTCGGCGCTCCTCTGGTAGAGCTGGCAGCTCAACCTGCCCCCGGCGACGTAGAACTGGAACAGGGCGTGGCAGGGCGGCAGCGCCATGCGGTCGAGGTCGGCCGGGTTCCAGGCGCTGACGATGTGGCGGCGCGAGTCGGGATTGCGCTTCAGGCCCTCGACCAGCCGCGCGATCTGGTCGATCTCGCCGCCGTCGCGCGCCGGCCAGTGGCGCCACTGGTGGCCATAGACCGGACCGAGCTCGCCATCGGCATCCGCCCACTCGTCCCAGATCGAGACCTTGTTCTCCTTCAGCCAGGCGATGTTGGTGTCGCCGCGCAGGAACCACAGCAGCTCGATGACGATCGAGCGCAGGTGCAGCTTCTTGGTGGTGAGCAGCGGGAAGCCGCGCTCGAGATCGAAGCGCATCTGCCAGCCGAAGACGGAGCGGGTGCCGGTGCCGGTGCGGTCGCCCTTTTCGTGGCCGTGCGCGAGGACGTGGCGCATCAGGTCGAGGTATTGCTGCATGGCGCGTGGCGAGGGCGGCTGAAGATATAATCAACCCTCATTGTACCCGCCCGGTTTCGAGTTTCGGGTTGATAAGCGCGCCACGGCCAGCCCGTCACGCGCAACTCGAAACCCGATACTCGAAACCCGATACTCGAAACTCGAAACCCGAAACCCGAAACCCGAAACCCGAAACCCGAAACCCGAAACTGAAAAATGCTGGCCAAGCTCGCCCAGACCGCCGCCCCGCTCACCGCCGCCGCCCTCGAGAAGAGCAGCCACGCCCTGCTGGTGCTGCCCTTCGCCAAGTCCCTCGACGGCCTGCGCGAGGTGCCGGCGCTGGACCGCCTGCGCGCCGCGCTGAAGCGCCGCAACATGAAGGCCGAGGAGCTGGCGAAGACGCCGGTCAGCGTCACGCTCGCCGGCGGCGGGCTCGCCGCCTTCCTCATGCTCGACGGCGGCAAGAGCGCCTTCGAGCGGCAGAGCCTGCTGCGTCGCGCCCTGGCGCCGCTGCTCGAGGAGCAGCCCGCCGAGCTGCGGCTGGCCGTCTTCGGCAGCGCCGAGGCGCGCCGCGAGAGCGCGCGCGAGGCCCTCTACGTCGCCTGGGTGAACGGCGCGCGCCTGCCGAGCCGGCGCAAGAAGCCGGCGGTGCGGCCGCTGGCGCGCATCTTCCTGCATGGCGCCCGCGACGCCGGCGGCTTCGCCGAGATCGCCAGCGTCGCCGAGGCCAACGTGCTGGCGCGGACGCTGACTGCCCTGCCGGCCAACGAGCTGACGCCGGCCGCCTATCGCCGCCGGTTGCGCAACATCGCCCGCGAGCGGCGCTGGCGCTTCGAGGAGTTCGACATGAGCCGCCTGCGTCGCCTCGGCGCCGGCGCCTTCGTCGCCGTCGCCCAGGGCAGCCGGCCCGAGGACGCCGCCATCGTGCGCCTCGCCTGGCGGCCTCGCGACGCCAAGGCGCGCATCGCCATCGTCGGCAAGGGCATCTGCTTCGACACCGGCGGCCACAACCTGAAGACGGCCAAGTACATGGCCGGCATGCACGAGGACATGAACGGCTCGGCCGTGGCGCTCGGCCTGATGCAGGCGCTGGCGGCGCGCGGCATGCCGCTGGCCATCGACGCCTGGCTGGCGATCGCGCAGAATCACCTGTCGCCGTCCGCCTACAAGCAGAACGACATCGTCACCGCCCTCGACGGCACCACCATCGAGGTGGTGCACACCGACGCCGAAGGCCGCATGGTGCTGGCCGACACGCTGAGCCTCGCCAGCCGCGACGGCCGCGCGACCCAACCCGACCTCATCCTCGATTTCGCCACCCTCACCGGCAGCATGGGCTACGCCCTCGGCAACCGCTACTCGGGCGTCTTCGCCACCTCCTCCGAGCTGGCGCGGCTGGCGGTGGCGGCGGGCGAGGCGAGCGGCGAGCGCGTCTGCGTCTTCCCGCTCGACGCCGACTACGAGGCCGGGCTGGAAAGCAAGGTGGCCGACATCCGCCAGTGCGCCCTCGAGGGCGAGGCCGACCACATCCTGGCGGCGCGCTTCCTCAAGCGCTTCACCCGCGACCTGGCCTGGGTGCACATGGACCTCTCCGCCTCGAGCTGCGGCGGCGGGCTCGGCGCCGTGGCCAGCGACCTGACCGGCTTCGGCGTCGCCTGGGGCGTCGAGTTCGTCGGCCAGTGGCTGGCCGCCCATGCCGCTTCGCGCGCCCGCCGCCGCGCGGCGGCCAGGGGATGATTTGTCCGCAAGGCTGGGTTATGCTTGCGCCAAAGGGTCACGGAGTCGCCTGCAAAAACGAAAACCATGCGCGGTATTTTCTCCGCCAAGTCCAGCCATCCGCTGGCCGATGCCAGGGAAGCCCGCCGCATCCTTGACGGGCTCGCCATCGAGGAACCCTCGGCGGCGCTCGACGCCATCTCCGGCTGGCTGGAATCGGTAGTCGCCGACGAACTGCTCAGGCTGCCGGATTGCCTCGGCCTCGTCTTCCGGCTCGACGAGGCTGCCCAGCCGCACACGCGCAGGCTGGCGCGCCATTACCTCACCTCGCCGCGCCTCGGCCGCCAGCAGGAATACCGGCTGTGGAAGGCCAACCACGATTTCTGGGCGCTGCTGGCCAGCGCCTACGAGAACTGTCTCGACCGCTTCCAGGATGCGGAAAAGGGCGCCGCATCGATCCGGCCGCAACTGCCCCTGTTCGTCGTCCGGCTGCTGCGCGCCCTGGCCACCCAGCTGAAGTGGGCGCAGTTCCGCTACGGGCCGATCGAAGACCTGCTGTGGCAGAGGATGGGGCGCGCCTATCTCTTCGCCGAGGCGGAGAATTTCTCGGAGCAGCTGCTCGCGCCCTATGCCGGCGTGCCGGGCGAGAGCTCTGCCAGGCTGGAATACCTCAAGGCGCTGGTCTTCCAGGTCTCGAGCATGGACAGCCTGATGCCGCTGGAAATCGAAATCGCCGAGCGCTGCCTCGGCCACTACCTGCCGCTGTTCGCCTTTGGCCGCGAGGCAGCGGCGCCAAACGCCTGGTGGGTGAATGCCGCGCGGTCGCTGCCGCCTCGGCGACTGGCGGCGAAGCCGCAGGCCGGTCCCGGCCTGCGCTTCTTCGCCGCGGGGACCGCGGCGGCGAAGCTGGGGCAGCTGAGGCAGCAGGTCGAGCGCGGCGAAGTGCCCGCCGAAATCAACTTCGGCGCGCAGTATTCGCCGCGCATCCTCCTGCCGGTGCTCAACCACCTGTCCCTCTACTGGGCTTCGCGACCGCCGACGCGTTCGCACGACCGCCACCAGGTCAGTTCGCGGCTCGCCGCGGTCAGCGGCCTCGGCAGCATCCACGGCTTGCTGACACGCTACGGCGGCAGCAAGTTCGAGCATTGGACGGTGGAGGATGTCAGCCTCGGCGGCATGGCCGCCCGGGTGGCGCCCGGCCGCGACGGCTGGCTGCGCGTCGGCGCCTTGCTCGGCATGCAGCCGGAAGGCGGCGACAACTGGCTGGTCGGCGTCATCCGCCGCTTCAACCGCATCGACCACGGGCGCGGCAGGGTCGGCATCGAGACGCTGTCGCGCTCGCCCCAGGCGATCGCCGGGGACCTGGGCGGCGTCGCCTGCCAGGCCATCCTGCTCGACACGATGCGCAGCGGCGAGACCGTGCGCGTGATCCTGCCGAACGCCGCCTTCGAGCCGGCCGTCCCGCTGGTCTTTCCCTGGCAGGGCCGCTCGGCCCGCCTCGACCCGGTCGGCCAGTTGCGCGCCGGCGCGGAATTCGACCTCGGCCTCTACCGCGTCCAGCCGCCGGCCTAGACCGCGGCCACGATCGGAGCAGAAGGAGAATGACGTGAGCCAAGACCGCCCCGCGCACGGCCACGGCCACCATGGCCGGGTCGAGTGCGCGATGTGCCTGAAAGAGATCCCGCTGTCTGCGGCGTTCACGCCGGAGGGCGGCGATTATGTCGGCCACTTCTGCGGGCATGCCTGCTACGAGGCCTTTCAGCGCATGCGGCAGGATGAGGAAGCGAATGAAGACTGAGGCCGCTACCCGGCCGCCGGACGCTGCGCCGACCTGGGGCGGAAGGCCTTGACGACTTCCTCGTTGGTCTCGACGTAGGGGCCGCCGATCAGATCGAGACAGTAGGGCACGGCGGCGAAGATGCCGTCGAGCGTTTCCTTGATCGCCTTCGGCTGGCCGGGCAGGTTGAGGATCAGCGTGCTGCCGCGCACCGCGCCGATCTGGCGCGACAGGATGGCCGTCGGCACGTATTTCAGGCTGACCTGGCGCATCTGCTCGCCGAAGCCGGGCAGCACCCGCTGCGCCACCGCCAGCGTCGCCTCGGGGGTGACGTCGCGCGGCGCCGGCCCGGTGCCGCCGGTAGTCACCACCAGGTGGCAGCCGACGGCGTCGGCAAGCTCGACCAGGGTCCGCTCGATCAGCGGCTGCTCGTCGGCGATCAGCCGGCTCTCCATGCGCCAGGGCGAGGCCAGCGCCGCGCCGAACCATTCGCGCAGGGCGGGGATGCCGCGATCCTCGTAGACGCCGGCGGCGGCGCGGTCGGAGACCGACACCAGGCCGATCAGCAGTTCATTGCCCATCGTCGATCTCCCGCAGCAGGCGAAACAGCTCGCGGAAGGCGCGCGGCGGCCGCCCCTCCTCGCGCTCCCTGAGGACATTGCCGCGCAACTGGCGCAGCCGGGCGAGGTCGGCGCCGGGATGCGCCGCGCCGATTTCCGCCAGGACGGCTTCATCATTCAACAACCGTTCGCGCAGGCGTTCCAGCCGGTGCTGGCGCGCATTCTCGCGGACGGAGGCGCCCCGCTCGGCGTCGAGCGCCTCGCGGATCGGCGCCGGATCGGCGTCGCGCATCAGGCGGCCGATGTACTGCATCTGGCGCCGCCGCGCCTCGTGTTGCGTCAACCGTCGCGCTTCGCGGATGGCGCCGCGCAGGGCCTCCGGCATCTCGATGCGCTCGAGGCGGCCTGCCGGCAGGCCGACCAGCGCGGCCCCCATCTCCTGCAGCGCCAGCATCTCGCGCTTGCGTTGCGACTTGCTCGGCCGCGCTTCGGCCACATCCGTCGGGGTTTCCGGGGTTTTCATCTTGGTATGATTATATCTTTGCCTCCATCTCCTCCGATGTCTTCCCAAAGCTTCAGCTTCTCGCCGGACAGCCTGCGCGCCATGGCGCAGGACATCCTCGACCACGCCCGCGCGCGCGGCGCCAGCGCCTGCGAGACCGACATCTCCGAGGGCTGCGGCCAGTCGGTCACCGTTCGCCTCGGCGAGGTCGAGACCATCGAGTACAACCGCGACAAGGCCGCCGGCGTCACTGTCTACCTCGGCCAGCGGCGCGGCCACGCCTCGACCTCGGACTTCTCCCCGGAAGCCCTGCGGGCGACGGTGGACGCCGCGCTGTCCATCGCCCGCTTCACCGCGCCCGACGAGGCCGCCGGCCTGCCCGAACCCGAGTTGCTGGCGCGCGAGGCTCCGGACCTCGACCTCTACCATCCCTGGGACCTGACGGTGCCCGAGGCCATCGAGCTGGCCCGCCGCTGCGAGGCCGCCTCCTTCGCCGTCAGCCCACGGGTGAAGAATTCCGAGGGCGCCAGCGTCTCCGCCCAGCAGTCCCACTTCGTCGCCGCCAACAGCCTCGGCTTCATGGGCGGCTACGCCTCCTCGCGCCACTTCATCTCCTGCTCGGTGATCGCCGGCGAGGGCGATGCCATGCAGCGCGACGACTGGTACAGCAGCCGGCGCGACCCGGCGGAGCTGGCGCAGCCCGAGGCGCTCGGCGAGTACGCCGCCCGCCGCGCCCTGGCGCGGCTCGGCGCGCGCAAGATCGCCACTTGCGAGGTGCCGGTGATCTTCGAGGCGCCGCTGGCGGCGGCCCTGATCGGCAATTTCGCCTACGCCGCCTCGGGCGGCAGCCTCTATCGCAAGTCGTCCTTCCTGCTCGATAGCCTCGGCACCCAGGTGTTCTCGCCCCAGGTGCACATCAGCGAGCGGCCGCGCCTGCCGCGCGGCCTGGCGAGCAGCCCCTTCGATGACGACGGCGTCGCCACGCATGACCGCGAGGTGGTCGCCGCCGGCGTGCTGCAAGGCTACTTCCTGTCCACCTACTCGGCGCGCAAGCTCGGCATGCGCACCACCGGCAAAGCCGGCGGCGCGCACAATCTGCTGGTCCGCCCCGGGGAGCGCGACCTCGCCGGCCTCGCCGCCCTGATGGGGCGCGGCCTGCTCGTCACCGAACTGCTCGGCCAGGGCGTGAATTACGTGACCGGCGACTACTCGCGCGGCGCCTGCGGCTACTGGGTGGAAAACGGCGAGATCGGCCACCCGGTGGAGGAAATCACCATCGCCGGCAACCTGCGGGAGATGCTACGCGGCATCGTCGCCGTCGGCAGCGACGTGCTGGTGCGCGGCTCCAAGCAGGTCGGCTCGATCCTCGTCGAGCGCATGACCGTGGCCGGGGCATGAGGCGCTCGCCGGCGGCCGAAAAAGTCCCCGCTGGCGCGCCGCGCTTGTTGTAGTATGGCGCAACCGCCTCGGCGCAAAAAAGAGGCCGGATTACCCCGCAGCACAATGACAAACAGGCACTGCTCAAGGAGACTTTCAATGGAACGCCGCAAATTCATCCAGCATGCCGGCCTCGCCGGCATTCTCGCGGCGGGCGTCGCGCCCGCCGTTCATGCCCAGGGCGCCAACATCCGCTGGCGCCTCGCTTCGAGCTTCCCCAAGGGCCTCGACACCCTGTTCGGCGCCGCCGAGCTGTTCGGCCGCAAGGTGAAGGAGATGTCGGGCGGCAAGTTCGAGATTTCCGTCCATGCCGGCGGCGAGCTGGTGCCGCCCTTCGGTGTCGTCGACGCCGTGCAACAGGGCACGGTCGAGTGCGCCCACAGCGCCTCCTACTACTTCTACGGCAAGGACGAGGCCTTCTCGCTCGACTGCGCCATTCCCTTCGGCCTCAACGCGCGGCAGATGACGGCCTGGATGTACGAGGGCAACGGCCTCAAGCTGCTGCGCGAGTTCTTCGCCGGCTACAACATCGTCAACTTCCCGATGGGCAACACCGGCGCGCAGATGGGCGGCTGGTTCCGCAAGCCGATCAAGTCGCTGAAGGACATGAAGGGCCTGAAGATGCGCATCTCCAACCTCGCCGGCGCCGTCGTCTCGCGCTTCGGCGTCGTGCCGCAGTCCCTGCCCGGCAGCGAGGTCTACCAGGCGCTGGAGAAGGGCACCATCGACGCCGTCGAGTGGGTCGGCCCCTACGACGACCTCAAGCTCGGCTTCTACAAGGTGGCGAAGAATTACGTCTATCCGGCCTGGTGGGAGGGCGGCCCGCAGATCTCGCTCTATGTCAATGACAAGGCCTACGCCTCGCTCTCCGCGGAGAACAAGTCCATCATCGAGTGCGCCGCCGCCATCGCCCACATCGACATCCTCGCCAAGTACGACGCGCGCAACCCGAAGGCGCTGAAGGAACTGGTCGGCAACGGCGTCAAGCTGCAGCGCATGCCGAAGGACGTCATGGACGCCGGCTGGAAGGCCTCGCAGGAAGTGTATGCCGAGATTTCCGCCAAGAATCCGCGCTGGAAGAAGATCTACGACGACATGGTCGAGTTCCGCCGCGAGGAGAACCAGTGGTTCCGCTTCGCCGAGGGCAGCTTCGACAATTACATGCAGTCGCTCAAGCTCTGAGCGCGCCGCCGGCCGCGGCGCAAGGGCGCGAAGCCCCGCGAAGTTCGCGGGGCTTTTTTTCGTCGGCCGCCGGGCAAGCCGGGGTTGCCGCTGACCGGGCGGCAGCCCACCGCCTAGCGCTGGCCGCGCCGCTTCTCCTCGGCCATCTCGCGCAGCAGCGCGGCGCCGGCATCGTCTTCCTGCTGGCCGGGATCCGCCTTCTCCCCGCCGTCATCGCCGCCATTGTCCTTCCCATCGCCGGCCTCGTCCCCGTTTTCCGGCTCGCCGTAGCCACCCGGCTCGACCTCGAGCTGGATCTGGTCGAGGTCGATCTTCTTCTCCTTGGCCAACCCGCCGGTGACCAGGACCGGGAAGGCGATGACCAGGGCCACCATGACGAGCTGGATGACGACGAAGGGCACGGCGCCCCAGTAGATCTGGCCGGTGGTGACCTTGGCGATCCTCTTCCTGCTCACCGCGTCCTCGTAGTCCTCCTGCGGCGCCACGCTGCGCAGGTAGAACAGGGCGAAGCCGAAGGGCGGGTGCATGAAGGAGGTCTGCATGTTCACCGCCAGCAGCACGCCAAACCAGACCAGGTCGATGCCCATCTTGGCCGCCACCGGCGCCAGCAGCGGGATGATGATGAAGGCCAGCTCGAAGAAGTCGAGAAAGAAGGCGAGGACGAAGATCAGCAGGTTGACGACGATGAGGAAGCCGAGCTCGCCGCCGGGCAGGCCGCCGAGCAGGTGCTCGACCCAGCGCGGGCCGTCCACGCCCTGGAAGGACAGGCTGAAGACGGTGGCGCCGAGCAGGATGAACATGACGAAGGAGGACAGCTTCAGCGTCGCGTCCATCGCCTGCCTGAGCAGCGTCAGGCTGAGCCGGCGGCGCGAGACGGCCATGATGAGGGCGCCCATGGCGCCCATGGCGCCACCCTCGGTCGGCGTGGCGACGCCGATGAAGATGGTGCCGAGGACGAGGAAGATCAGCGCCAGCGGCGGGATCAGGACGAAGGTGACGCGCTCGGCCATGCGCGAGAGCAGGCCGAGCCGGGCGACGCGGTTGATCACCGCCAGGCCGAAGGCGAGGCCGACGCCGAGCGACATCGAGGCGACGATCAGCTCGTCCTTGGGCATGTCCGCCGGCCGCGTCCAGGCGAAGGCGACGGCGGCGGCGAGGCTGAGCAGGAACAGGCCCAGCACCGAGCGCAGGCCGCTGCTGCCGTCGGGCTCGCGCAGGGTGCGCGCCTCGGCCGGCAGCGCTGGCGCCGCCGCCGGCCGCAGCAGGCTGACGGCGAAGACCCACAGGGCGTAGAGGGCGGTGAGGACGAAGCCGGGGATGAAGGCGCCGGCGTAGAGGTCGCCAACGCTGCGGCCGAGCTGGTCGGCGATGACGATCAGCACCAGCGAGGGTGGGATGATCTGCGCCAGCGTGCCGGAGGCGGCGATGACGCCCGAGGCAAGGCGCCGGTCGTAGCCGTAGCGCAGCATGATCGGCAACGAGATCAGGCCCATCGAGATCACCGAGGCGGCGACGACGCCGGTGGTGGCCGCCAGCATGGCGCCGACGAACACCACCGCGTAGGCGAGGCCGCCGCGCACCGGCCCGAACAGCTGGCCGACGGTGTCGAGCAGGTCCTCGGCCATGCCCGAGCGCTCGAGGATCAGCCCCATGAAGGTGAAGAAGGGGATGGCCAGCAGCGTCTCGTTCTTCATGATGCCGATGATGCGCAGCGGCAGCGCGTGCAGCAGCGAAGCCGGCAGCAGGCCGAGCTCGACGCCAAGGTAGCCGAAAAACAGGCCGCAGGCGGCGAGCGAGAAGGCGACCGAGTAGCCGAGCAGCAGGAAGACGATCAGGCCGGCGAACATCACCGGCGCCATGTTGGCCTGGAGGAACTCGATCATTGCCGCGCCGCGCCGCCTTCTTCCGGCCCGGCCTGCGCCGAAGCCTGCCGGATGGCCTCGGCCAGTTCCTCTTCGGCCGTCTTCGCCTGCGCCGGCCGGCCGGGATCCTCGCAGCGGCCGCGCAGGAAGCCGATGCGCTTGATCAGCTCGGACAGGCCCTGCAGGCCGAGCAGGCCGAAGCCGAGCGGCACCAGCGCATAGACCGGCCAGCGGATCAGGCCGCCGGGGCTCTCCGACATCTCGCCGCTGACATAGGCATTGGCGAGGATCGGCCAGATCTCGGCGATGACGGCGACGACGAAGGGCAGCAGGAAGCAGAGCAGGCCGAAGATCTCGACCCTGACCTGGGCGCGCCGCGAGAAGCGGCCGAGGATGACGTCGATCTTGACGTGGCCCTGGTGCAGCAGGGTGTAGCCGGCGCCGAGCAGGAAGATGGCGGCGTACAGATACCACTGGATCTCGAGGAAGGCGTTCGAGCTGGTGTTGAACAGCTTCCTCACCGTGGCGTTGATCGCCGAGATGACGGCAGCGGCGAGCACCAGCCAGATCAGGGCGCGACCGAGGCGGTCGCTGAAGGCGTCGATGCGCCGGGCAATCCTCAGCAGGAAATCCATGAATGCCGCGAGGCCGGCCGCCGCGCGGCGGCCTCTCTTTCCTCTTGTTGGTCGGGCCCGCCTCGGCGGGCGGAGACGGGGCGCACAAGGATAATCCGGAATCCCCGCCGATTCCAGTCGTCCGCCGCCGACCGGCATCGCGACGGCCTGCTAACATGCCGGCCTGTCACCGTCACCCGCTGCCCGAGCCGTGAAACCCGTCCGCCTCTGCCTCGTCCGCCATGGCGAGACCGCCTGGAACGCCGAGCGCCGCATCCAGGGCCAGCTCGACGTGCCGCTCTCTTCAGTCGGCCATGCCCAGG
>CAUJIV010000106.1 GCA_963205435.1 Pseudomonadota bacterium | reverse complement strand
GGCGAGCTTCAGCGCGGCGGTCTTGAGGGTGTTTTGCAGCGTCTTGACGAAAGCCTCGCCGAAGTTGTCGCCCGCCTCGAAGCTGCGCATGAGAGCATCGGTGAGCGACTGTTCGATGTCGCGGGAGAAGTTTTCCCAGGCCTTGGCCTGGTCGTCGATGGCCTTGCGGCTGGCCTCCCTGGCCTCCAGCCCGCGCGAGGCGTCGCGCAGGCGGCGGCGCGCCTCGATCTCGGCGTCGAGCGCTTCGACCAGCGCATGTTCGTTGTCCGCGGCGGCAGCGACGGCGCGCTGCTCCTCGAGCCGCGCGATGATGGTGCTCTCGATCTCGCTGCGGGTGAGGCCGTAGGTGGCAAGCTCCTCCTCGGCGGCGCGGGCCTTCTCCTGGAGCGACTCGAGCGAGCGGCGGCCGGCTTCGGCGGCGCGGTTGGCGGCATCGGCCCATTCCTTTTCCGCCTTGGCGGAGGCGGCGAGCGCGTCCTGGTGGAATTTCTGCTGCGTGACGAGCTTCTCGACGGCGGCGCGGTAGGCCTCGATGCCGATGCGGCCCTTGTCGTATGCGTCGTGCAGCGTCGCCAGATCCTTCCAGAAGGAGGCGTCGAGGCCGGCGTCCTTGGCGTTGAGCCTCTCCATCAGCCGGGCGAATTCGTCGACGCTCTTGGCGATCTTCCTGTTTTCCTTGTCGAGCAGGTCGGCGAAGCCGGTGCCGCCGGCGGAGGCGGCCGCCTTTGCCATCTCCGCGGGCAACTGCGCGAAGCGCGCCTTGAGCTTGTCGACTAGCTGCTCCTGGTTCCAGATGCGGTCGAAGTCCTTCCCGAAGGCCGCGATGATGGCCTTGGCCTGCTCCGGGCTGCGGGCGCCGAGCAGCGCGGCGGCGGCGGCGATGCCCTTGCCGACCGCTTCGACGCCGCCGGCGGCGGCGCGCAGCACGTCCACCAGCGCGGCGACGGCCAGCGCGCCGCCTTCGGCCCATTCCTTGAGGGTGCCGTCCTGCGCCATCTGCCTGATGCCGGCGGCAAGCGAGCCGGGCGCGCTGGCGGCCTCGACCATGACTTCCGAGAAGTCGCGCAGGGCCGGCAGGGCGGTCTTGCCGATCTCTTCGCCCAGGTGCCTGTATGCCTGGCCCAGCCGGGTGAAGTTGTCGCCGACGCGGTCGGCCAGGTCGGCCTGCTCGGTGGTCCAGCGCGACTGCAGCTCGCCGGCCTCGGCCAGATCCTTCATCATCGGCAGCAGTTGCGCGCCGCTCTTGCCGAAGGCGAGCTGGGCGGCGGCGGCGCGCTCGGTGCCGCTGGACAGTCCGGCGATGGCCTTGGCCACCGATTGCATCATTTCGCCGCTGTCGCGGATGTTGCCCGCGCCGTCCCTGATGCTGACGCCGAGCGCCTTGAAGACGGCGGCGGACTGCTTGCCGCCGCTGGCCGCGTCGACCATGTTCTTCGAGAGCTTCTGCAGGCCGATGGCGACCTGGTCGAGGCCGACATCGGCGAGCTCGGCGATGTCGGTCATCGCGGATAGCTGCTCGACGGTGGCGCCGGTGGCGATGGACAGATCGTTGAGCTTTGATCCGACGGCGACGGCGTCCTTGACGAAGGCGGCGAGGCTCAGGCCGCCGACGGCGCTGGCCAGGCCGGCAAAGGCGGCGGACAATCCGGCCACGGGCGCGACCAGGCCCTGCAGTTGCGTGGTGATGCCCTTGATCGCGCCGCTGGCGCGGTCCTCGGCGCTGATGACGATCTTGGTCTTGTTGTCAGCCATGGCTCACTTCTTTTTCCGCATCGCTTCCAGCGCCGCGGCCTCCATGAGGCGGATGTCGTCGAACATCTGCCGGCGCGCGGACGGCGGCACGTCCTGCAGGTCCAGCACCGCGGGCAGCACGGCGTAGTCCAGGCCGGTCGGGCCGGACATGCCGGTGCGCCATTGCGTGAGCATGCCGCCGAAGGCCTCGAACGCGGCGAGGTTCTCTGGCCAGATCTCCGTCACCGCGGATTCCGCGATGCCGGCGCGCATCTCCGGCGGGATGCCGAGCGCATCCCAGAAGGCGGCATCGCCCGCGTCGGGCGCTCCAGTGACGAGCGCCCGCGCGAGCGCGCTCAGTTTTTTGCGCGGGCCTCGAAGAGCTCACGGCGAAACGTCTCGTAAATGGCGGCGGCCGCGGACAGATAGTTGTCGAGCATGACGGCCAGCGCTTCCGCCGAGTAGGCCTGGTCGACGCCGGACCAGCCGACGACGATCTCGGACAGGGCGTCGGCGTCGGACTTGCCGGCGATGCCCTCGAAAAACGCCTTGACGGCTTCCCGGCTCATGTGCCGGAATTCCATCTCGACCTGCGCAGGCTTGTCCTGGCCGGGGATGGTGATCGGGACCTTCGCCTTGAAAGTCGGGTTGGGTTGCAGCTTGAACATAGTAGACACTCCATTTCCCCCACCCCAGGAAGAGGAAGCAGCCGGCGCGCCGCGCTGGAGTGGAGACGCGGCCGACCCGGCGGAAAGGGGGGCGCCGGGCGCCGGCTGCTTGACCGGATCAGGTCGCGTAGGTCGTCGGGCGGCCATACGCGGTGATCACGACGGGGGTGGTGACCACCTGCTGCGCCGAGCCGCCGGGCGACAGCGTGCAGCCGATGTAGCCCGTCACCAGGTACTTGTAGCCGTTGGCGAAGGTGATGCGCACGCCGAGCTGGTCCTTGTTGTCGGAGGCGGCTTTCAGCGCGACCAGGCCGGCGTCGTCGGGCTGCCACTGGCAGTCCATCGAGAAAGAAACCGGCGAGGCGTTGCCGGGGATCTGCTTCTGGATGTCGTCGTGGATGGTGGTCACGTCGATCATCTGGAAGTCGCCGCCGGAGGCGCTGACGTTGGTGGCCACCGTCAGCGAGGTGCCGAAGGTGATGATCTCCATGCCGCCGCTGGTGAATGTGTCGAAGGCGGTCGAGTCGCAGCCTTCGAGCTCCAGCGTGTTCGATCCCGCGTTGACGTTGGCGACGCGGAAGATGCGGCCGTCGACCTGCGTCATGCCCAGGGCGGAGATGAGGATGTAATCGCCGTTCGACGGGTCGGTGCCGACGTAGGTGGCGACGGCCGGGTTGGCCTTGGTGATGCCGCTGATGGTTTGCGAGGCGGACTTCGCCGACTCGACCGCGACGGCGACGTTGCTCCAGACTTGGACTGTCATTTCATTCTCCTAAACAAAAGTGCCGGGAGCGCCGGCGACGGTGAAATAGCCGGCAGAAAACTCGAGCACGATCACGCCGGCCGGCTTTTCCAGCGTTTCGTCAAATTCGGTTGAGATGCTCTTGAGGACGAGGCCGCCCGGCGCCTTGCCGCCGAGCGTGCCGGCGGCCTGCGCGGCGGCCTCGACCTCCTCGGCGATGGCGTCGAGGGTGTCGTCCACCGTGGCGCCGTTCTTGGCCAGGCCGCGCACGGTAAGGGTGAGGACGCGCGCCTGGCGCGACTGCGGCGAATGCTCGATCTCTTCGTCTTCGGTGGTGATGAGCAGGCAGGGCAGGCTGTCGGTCGGCTTCATGCGCGACTGGAAGACGCGGCCGGCGGTGGTCGACAACCCGGTCAGCGCGGTGGCGACGGCTTCACGGATCTGGCGGCGCGCGTGCGTCATGCGGCCTCCAGGCGCAGCAGCGTCATGCCGGTGCCGTCAGCCTCCACCCCCACCACCAGGTAGGAGGAGGACCTGATGGTCAAGGTGGAGGTGCCGGGGTTGAGACTGGTGGCGTCGCTGCTCTTGCAAGTGAAGGTCGGGCCGCTGCCGGCCATGCCCATGGCGCTGGCGTAGCCGTTGTCGAAGATGCCGTTGATCGGCGTCGCGCCGGAGAGCGCGACTTCGGCGAAGTCGGCGGTATCGAGGAAGGTGTCGAGGTCGTCCTCGAGCATGGCGATCATGCGGCCTCCCGGTTTGCCAGCCGCTCGATGACGAAGTCGGCGACGGTGGCGGCGGTGTAGCTGGCCATGCAGGCGCTGCAGCCGGTGGCGGTGTCCTTGGCGCAGAAGTCGAGCGTGGCGTGGATGCGGTGGCAGGGATGGCAGGCGACGGCCTGCGCTTCCAGCGCGGCGGTGTTCTTCCAGTGCTTTGTGAGGTTCTCGTTGCTTGAGTGCGAAAGCAGGATCACCTTGAGCATCGGCTCCATGGCGACCGCGTTGGCGATCATGCTTTCGGTTGCGACGACGGCGTCGGCGATCTGGGCGAAGGCGAGCGCGGCGCGCACCGGCCAGCCGTTGCCGACGATGGCGGTGTATTCGTTGATTTCCTCGATCTCGATGCTGCGCACGTCGCCCAGCACGACGGTGACGATGCCGGCGGCGGCCATGCGCTCGAGGAAGGCCTGGGCGTGCGGCCAGGTCTTGGCCGGGCCGGAGCCGCAGGCGTTGAGCACGACCAGCGGACCGGGCGGCAGGAGCTTCTCGCGCGTCTCGCGCGCCCACTTGGCCTCTTCCGCGCTGGGATGGAACTTCTGCCGGAAGACGTGCGGCAGGTCGGCGTAGTCGTGGATCATCTCGAGGTAGTTCCGGTTGCCGAAGCGGTGGCGCAGCTTCTGCGGCAGGAAGAACTCGTTGCTGCTGGGGTGATAGAGCAGGCGCTGCTCGACCGAGCCGATGAGGTTCACCCAGCGGTCGTACTTGGCCGCCTGGTGCGCCCAGAAAGCGAGCAGTTCGTCGTCGTCGAGCACGCCGTTGGGCAGGCAGACGATGCGGTCGATGTTGGGGTCGTGGCGCAGCACTTCTTCTCCGGTGGTGGCGGCGAATACGGTGACGTGGTAGCCCTGTTCCTTGAGCAGCGCGGCGGGCGAGCTGGCCCAGAGGGCGTCGCCCTTGGCGCCAATGCGGACGATGCCGGCGGTCTTTTCCGGCCTGGAGGCGCTGAAATCATAGCTGTGGCCATGCTCGGCGGTTTCCTTGCGGAACACCTGCAGGAAGCTGTATTCGTTGCCCTGGTCTCTGGTTTCGGACACCAGCAGCGACCAGTCGGAGCCGATGTCGGCCATCGCGCTTTCGATGTCGGCGGGATGGAAGTCGTGCTTGTGGTCTGGGTTGGCGCCGGGCTTGCCTACGTTCGGGTAGAGGTCGCGGTGCGGCAGGTACAGGATGAGGTGGCCGCCGACCTTGACGAGGCGCCACCATTCGGCGAGCGCGGCGCGCCAGTCGTCGATGTGTTCGAGGGTGTGGGAGCTGAACACCGAATCGGCCGAGCAGTCGGCGAAGAGCGCGAGGCGCTCTGCGGTGCCGACGACGATGTCCGGCTTCATGGCGACGCCGAAGAGTTCGGTGTCCTTGCCGGAGTCGATGCCGATGAGGTGCGGCCAAACTTTTTTCGGGCCGCAGCCGATGTCCAGGCCGCCGCGCGTCATGTACGGCAGGACGTCGTACTTGATCTTGTCGGATTCAAAGCCGCAGGAGGTGACGGGGTTCCAGGTCATGCCCAGCCCCACCACGGAAAGACAGGCCCCGGCACCGGCCTGGCCGGTGTCGGGGTCCTGGTTTTGCGATTGGCCACCAGTCCTCCTCTGGCGGTGGTCAGGCGATCAGCCCGCCAGCAGGTCGTCGATCTTGCTGACCGCAGCCGGCTGACGGTGCTGCATGTCGGCGAACTGATTCAGCGTGATCTTGACCTGGCCGGTGTCGGCCTTGCTGTACGGATCGACCGTGACATCCGGCGCGCCGAACAGGCCGATGGTGGTCATCGTCCAGTCGGAGCTGAACAGCGCGGCCGAGCAGACCGTGGTGCTGGTGCCCTTGGTGAGGTTGCTCGGCACGTTGTTCGTCACCGCGGCGCGGTAGCCGTTGAGCGGCATGTCGCCGTTCTGCCAGATGAAGGGCAGGTTGGTTGCGAACTGGGTCTGCTTGAGCTTGCCGCGCAGCTTGGTGTTGATGAGGTAGCCGGCGACGCGATCCGGCTCGGCGTTGGCGTTGGCGCAGGCCGACTCGAGGTCGACGATGTGCGACCAGGCCGGGGCCAGGCCGTTGGGGCCCCCCACCACGGTGCCGATGCCGGTGACGTTGCGCAGACCCTTGATCTCGGCGCCGGTGCCGGCGCCGTTGATGCACTGGTTTTCCAGCAGGACGGCGGCGCCGGTGACGAGGTCGTCGCGGATCAGGTCTTCCAGGCTCATCGCCGACTGGATCAGCGCCTGCTTGGAGACTTCGGTGTAGGCGCCGATGCGCTTCGGGCTCAGGGTGGCCTTGGCGGTGACCGGCGCGGTCTCGGAGGCGGAGCCGATTTCCGTCAGCATGCCCAGCGTGCCGGCAGTGGTTTTGCGCGGCAGGTCGAGGTTGGACGACAGGCCGGTGAGGAAGCGCACGCCGAGGCGGCCCATCACCATGGCATTGCGCAGCGCGTCGGTGTAGAGGTCGCCGCGCAGGTCGGTGCCGACCAGGTTGCCGGCCTCGGAAGAGGTGCCGACGTTGAAGTCGCGGCGGAAGATGTCGAAGGGCACGAAGAAGCCCTCGGGCGCGCGACCCATGATCTTCTCGACGGCGCGCGAGCATTCCATCTCGAGGCCGGCCTTGGACCAGTCGCCGGTGATGCTGGCGACCAGGGCGCGGCCGAAGCTGTAGCGCTTGGTCTCGTCGCGGCTCAGGCCGATGTGGAGCGCGCTGGTGTCGGTGTGGCGCGACTCCATCTTCTGAATGATGAAGTCCTTGAACTGGTCGACCGTGCGGCCATTGCGCACGGCGTCGGGGCCGTCCTTCGGGTCGAGCCACTTGGCGTAGGCTTCGGCCAGCGCCTGAATGCCGTCGCGGCGCTCGATTTCGAGCTCGGCCGGCGTCTTCTGGTTTTCCATGGTGCGTTTCTCCACGATGATGGGGGGGGGCGTTTCAGTGGTTTTGGGAGGGCTTTCGACGCCAGCCGAGCGGCCGATCCCGACAGTCACGTCCGCCGGCACCGGGACGACCGATGCCTCGAACGGCTGCCACCGGGTTACAACGAACACCGGCGGCTCGGAGCCCTTCGCGCGCGCGGCCGCCTGGCCGGCGCGGTAGAAGTCCGCTCCGTGTTCCTTGAGCATTTCTCGCTCGAATTCTTCGCCGGAGAGCCGGCGCTTGACGGTTTCCGTCCCGTCGGCGGCCTTTTCGACTTCCTCGACTTCGTCGATCATGTAACCGACGGAAATGAGGGTGCGGATCTCGTCCTCGACGTCCTGGCGGATCTCCTGGGCGAAGGCGCTGCGGGAAAACTTCACCGCGCCGCGCACCTTTTTGTCGTCCGTGTCTAGGAAGGCGCGCTTGATGACGCCGACCTGCTTTTCGGTGTCATGGCCGACCAGGAAGGGGTGACGGCCATCGGAGAGGCGGGAGAGATCGACGGATTCGGGGGAGTGGCGCAGGATTTCAATGCCGAACCAGCGCTCGTAGGGCGCCTCGCTCGAAATGGACATTTCGACGAGGTCTTCGCCTTCGCCGCCTGCCCGCTTCGCCGCCGCTTCGACCGTCCGCTTGAACTGCATGAGCGCGTTCTCCGTATGAACCTGCGCGGAGGATGCGGTAGTCAGGCGGACATTGTTAAGGAAAAAAATGTCCTCTTAAACGAGCCCGGTGAGGAAAAGCGCTTCTTCTTCGCGCCGACGGCGCGCGAGTTCCGGCTGGAAGTTGACGGGCTTGTTGACGGTCGGGCGGCGGCGCGGCTTGCCGCCAGTGATGGGAATGACCTGCGCGGAAAGCGTCAGGTCGGCCGTCGCGCTGAAGGTGGCGGAGAAGCTGCCGGAGAGCGCATTCGGGTCGGCTTCGTCGAAGTCGAACGCGGCGGGGGCGAAGGCGTCCTGGCTGAACGCGCCCGACTTGAAGGAGTCGGCCACTTACGCTCCGCGCCAGAGGTCGCCGCTGGTGCCGTCTCCGAGCACGTCGGCGCCGTTGATCTTCTGCACGTCGACCGGGATCGTCGTCGCGTTGAGCGCGTCGAGCACCTTGTCGGCGAGGTTCTCCGGCGAAAGCTCGGTAAACGGCGTCCACTCGCCGATCATGGCCAGGCGCCCGCGCAGGTCGGCGGCGCCGGTGAAGCTGAAGCTGCCGCTGCCGTCGAAGGGCACGATCATGGCCAGGTTCGGCGCCCCGGTGAGGCTCCAGCTTCCCGATCCGTCCATGCCGATGGTCAGGCGCAGCACCATGCCGTCGGCGCTCACGGTGACGATGGCGGCGCTGGCGGTCATGCTGACGACGAGGGACAGGCCGCCGGTCTGCGTGAGCGTCAGCGTGCCGTCGCCTTCCATGGGGCCGCCCTTGAGCAGGTCGCCGCTCTGCGAGAGATCGGCGACGCGGCGCAGCGCGGAGAGACTGCCGGCGGTGAGCGGCGGGCAGAATGCCTGCATGCCGTAGCCGTCCGGCGTCGAGGCGTTGGCTGCATGCTCCTCTCCGGCGAAGCGGTTCAAGCGGTCCCCCCGGCCTCGCGCGTAGACGTCGAGGCCGGGGGCGGCGCCGAAGTGCCGCCCCCGCACCATCGTCATGTAGCGGCCGTTCGGGTAGAGCGCCATGTCAGCCCCAGACGGTTTCCAGCCCGCCGGCGAAGGTGGTCGAGGCGGCGGTGGCGGCGCCGGCGCCCCACAGCCACACGAGGCAGGCGCCGTCGTAGATGCGCGGCAGGCTCGGGATCTGGTTGAGCAGGTCCTTTTCCGTCATGAGTCCGGCCACCGACAAAGTGATCTGCGCGATGGGCCGCGCGAGGCACAGCGCGCCGGTGCCGGTGTTCGCGGCGCTGAAGGTCACGCTGGCGACGTTCTGCACGCCGGAGTCGCCCGAGGCGAGCGGCAGGAAGGGTCCGTAGTTGTTCGCGGCGACGCCGGAGTGCGAGATGTGCCCGGCGATGCCGGAGGCGGTCATGGCGACGGTGACGGGCAGGGTGTTGCCGGTGTTGGCGGACTGGTCGGTGTAGCTCAGGGCGATGTTCTGCGCGGTGGCGCCGGCGGCGGAGGTCTGCACCCAGTAGAGGCGGCAGCCGGCGCCGTTGGCATAGCGCAGGCTCGGCGTGCCGGTGAGGGTCTGCGCGCTGGAGGTGTTGTTGCTGATGCCGGGCCAGTAGCCTTGCAGGTCGACCAGCATCAGCGTGCCGGGGACGCCGGTGGCGGCGGTGCTCCAGGCGTTCATGTTGAGCAGATGCTTGATGTCGGTCGAGACGTTGCCGCCGTGCCGCATGCCGAAGATCTGCGTGCCGTTGCCGGTGGCTTCGTCGCAGGTTTTCCAGGCGAGCGCGGTGCCGGCCCAGGCGTTGGCGATGGGCGAGCCGCCGAGCATGGAAAAATCGTACCAGCGGCCGGCGGTGTAGGCGCTGCCGCCGGTGATCTTGTTCCAGTCGTAGCGCGTGGTTTTTCCGGCGCTGATGGCGGTGACGAGTTGATCGATGGATTGAATGGCCATGTTTAACCCCAGGCGAAAGTGAAGTTGCCGAACCAGGACACGGTGCGCGAGGTGCCGGAGCCGATGCGGTCGAACCAGCCGAGCCAGGCGCCGTCATGCACGCGCGGACAATGGAAGCCGGCCTTGCTGTAGAACTCCTTTTCCACGGCGACGTTGTTGTCGCCCGTCAGGCAGGTGCCGAGGATGCGCACGAGGTAGGCGCAGATCAGGCCGGACGGCGGCGTGGTGAAGGTGATTGAGTCCAGGCTGCGGATGCCGGGCGAGGCGTCCGCGAGCGCGACGGTGAGCGGCCCCACGTCGGCGGCGGCGGCCGCGCGCACACCGGAGCAGACGAGGTTCTGGCCGGTGCGCGGGATGTTCTGCGTGACGCTCTTGCTGGCGCCGGTCGAATCGGTGTAGTTGATGAGGGCAACGCCGCTGGCGGTGGTGGGCGCGATGTGGTTCACCAGCACAAGCTGCACGCCCTGCCCGTCAGCATAGCGCGGCAGGGGCTGCGTGTTGTCCATGAACTGCTCGTCGGTTGAATCCCCGTCGATCATGGGGTAGTAGCCGAGCAGGTCGAAAATGACGATGGAGCCGGCGCCGTTGAAGGTCGACTGCGACGAGCGGAAGGTGGCGGAGGCCAGGTGGCGGTGCTCGCCGCTGGCCACATCCGGGAAATAGATGGCGTCGTTCTTCTGCGCGACGCAAGGGGTGAATTCCAGCGCGGTGCCGACGCGGGCGTCGTAGGGGGGCTGCCCCGCCGCGAAGGACGGGTCGGCCCAGTGCAGTCCGTGCGCGGTGCCGGCGGCCTTGTAGAAGCGCTGCATGTGCCAGCGGCCGGCGTCGAAGGCGGCCTGCAGGTCGCTAAGGCTCTGGATCGGCATTGTCGAAGACCTCTACAACGCCATCGGGGTGGTCGGGACAAGCCGGTTCCGGCTCGCCAGCGACCACCGGCCCCAGTTCGCGCCCGCAGTGTGCGCAGCGGTATTCCACATCAGTCGACCGTGCCCGTCAGCGCGCCGGCGTTGAACAGCGGCGTGATGCCGGACGACACGGCGCGCGAGGCGGACAGCGCGCCGGAGTAGAGGATGGCGGTGGCGCCCGCTGACTCCAGCCCGACGCTGAAGTGGGTGATGGTCTCCGACCCGGCGGTGCATTCGCCGAACTGCACCGTGGCGGCGTTCGTGACCTGGTTGCCCGTCACCGTCCAGCCGGCGCCGCTGCGCGCCACGGCGACGCGGGCGTAGCCGGTGTAGGTGGCTTCGCTGGTGGCCTGCGTGCCGGCCTCGCCGGGGTCGCCCGTGTGCAGGGCGACGTAGAAGCTGCCGGCGGTGGCGGAGTTCTGCAGGCCGGCGGCGTCGCCGACGTTGGCCCAGTCGGTGTTGTTGAACAGCAGGAGGAGAAGCGCGTTCTCCGAGGCGTTTGACATTGACATGGTAGCGGCTCCTTATGCGTCCTTCTCGGTCTGCTTGGTCTTGACGATCTCGCCGGCGCTGTTGCGCTCGACGCTGCTGGTGGTCTCGCGGTCCGGCATGGCGACAATGGAAACCTCGCTCTGCGCGGGCATGATGGCTTCGACATGCACTTCCACGGCGGCGGGGGCGACGTCAACGCGCACTTCGGCCGGCTGTACGGTAACGGTCGGCGGGGCTTGCTCAGGCACATGGACGTCGACGCGCACTTCCGCCGGCTGCAGAGTGACAGAAGCGGGGGCGACGTCGACCCGTGTTTCCGGCGTGGTGATGGTGATCGGAGCCTGATGGATGGTGATGTGCGATGGCTGCTGCGGCTCTGCGGCGCGCAGAGCCATGGCCTTGACCGCTTTTTCAAGGTCTGTATCTTGTTTTGGTTTTGGCTCCGGCGCGGGCGGCTTTTCCTTGGGAGTGAGGCCGGCGGCGTCGAGCATTTTTTTCTCTTCGGCGAGTTCGTCGATGACGTCTTCCAGGTCGTCGCCCTGCTCCGCGGCGATGCGGGTGCGGCTGGCGATGCCGAGGGCGACGCCTTTTTCGTGGGCTTCGATCTCCTTGGCGGGGTCGACCCAGCCCCAGCGCCGGCCGCGGAAGCGGCTGGCGCTGGCGAATTTGGCCAGCTTGTCGGCCGGCAGGGCCTTTCCGCTGATCTCGAATGTGATGTCGCCGCGAAGCATGGCGAGCCCGAGCCATTGTTGATAGATGGGTTCGACCAGGGCGGCGATGAACCAGTCCTGCAGCACCTTCCATTGCTCGCGCTCCGAGAGTTCGGCGATGCGGGCGCTGGAGTAGTTGACGTCGGTCATGTCGCCGGACAAATTGTGGGTGGCGACGTCCAGACCGGCGGAAATGCCGCGCATGGCGGCCTTGACGAAGCTTTCGAAGTTGGCGTGCGGGTATTCCGGATCCCAGGAGTTGAGCTTGTAGCCGGGAGGGAGCTCGAACAGCTCGCCGGCTTCGACGTTCATCTGGAAGGCGCCGCCGACCTGGCCGTCGGCGATGCTGGCGGTGGCGTCAGGGGCTTCTTCGGCGCGCTCGAGGGCGGCGATCTTGGAGGCGCCGATACGGGCGGCGAGCAAGGCGGCGTCGTTGAAGCCATGGAGCTGGGCGGCGCGCAGGAGGATGGCGTGGAACCAGGTGTAGCCGCGCACCTGCTCGGCGCGCTCGGGCAGGAAGATGTGGATGATGTCGCCGGCCGGGATGCGTTCGACGCCCTGCTGGCCGGTGGCGTAGCGGTCTCCGGGATGCTGGGTCTTGACATAGTAGGCGAGCGGGCGGCCGGTGGCGTCGATCTCGACGCCCTGGCGGATGGTGCGGGCGCCGGTGGAGAGGTTGAGGGTTTCGTCGAGCCGGTCGGCTTCGAGGAGCTGCAGGGCGATGCCATAGGGCAGGTCGCGCCGGCGAACGATGCGCACCAGGGCTTCGCCGTCGCGAGCGACGCCCTTGGCGATGAGGCGCAGCAGGTGCGGGAAGGTCATGCGGCCGGCGATGTCGGCGGTTTTGCCCCACTTGGCCCAGTGCACTTCGACGGCGTCGTTGGCGGATTTGTCGAGGGTGGTGGGCTTGTTCGGGTCGCGCTGGTCGCGGTAGGCGCGCACCTGGAGCTTCGGCCCGGCGTGGCCGGCGATGTTGGCGGCCACCAGGGTGAGGAAGCGCCGGCCGTATTCGTTGTTGGCGGCAAGCTGCCGGCCGCGGGCGCGCATGATGACGAGCGAGGCGTCGAGGTCGGCATTCACCGCGCCGCTCCATGTGGCCATGCTGGCGGTGAGGCGCCCGACGGCGCCGCCGGCGAAGCCGGCCGAGTTGCCGGAGCCGTAGGTGGCGGCGTAGTTGTCGCGGGCGGCGGGCTTGATCCAGCGCAGGAAGGCGTCGAGGAGGCCCATGCGTCAAACCCTGAACTGAATTTTGCGGCCGAGGCCTTCGCCCTTGGCGATGGCGGCGGCGGCTTCTTCGTTGCGGACTTCGAACCCGTAGCGGTTGCGCAGCTTGACGAGTTCGGCAATGGGAATGAATTTCATGCGACGCCCGGCGATCTCGTATTCGGCAACGGCTGGGTCGCGCGCTTCGAGCCAGGCTTCGATGGCGTCGAGCATTTTGCGGGCATGGCTGCGGCCGTCGTAGGCGGCGGTGCCGGAGCGGTAGTCCGGGTCGACGGTGAGGGTGCCGGTGTCAACGGTGTATTTCTCGGAGCTGCCGCCCTCGACCCAGGCCATCCATGTGTAGCTGCCGGCGGTGTAGTTCGCGGTGGTGGCGGCGGCGACGCTGACGAGGTGGTCGGTGCCGGAGGTGCCGGCGACGATCTCGAAATAGCCGGTGGCGTTCTTGAAGCGGTATTTGAGCGTCCAGGCACCGGCAGGGTAGTCGGCAAGCGTGCGCGTCCACTTCCAGGTGTCCCCGGCGCGCGCGGAAGTCGGCTCGTTGGTCGGAATGTCGGCCATTTGACGCACGAAGATGCGCCTCGCCGGCGGACATTGTTAAGGCAAAAAACGTCCGCTATTTGCCGTTGCGAATGCGGCGGACCTGCCGCACCGACAGGCCGGTGGCAAGCGCCATCTGCACCTGCGTGCGTTTTTCGAGCTTGGCAAGCTGCACGGCACGCGACTGCTTCGGCAGGCTGGCGACATAGACGCGCTCGCCGCCATACTGCATGCGGATCTTGACTTCGACCTGGCGCGCAGTGTCGAGGGGGACGTCGATGCCGGAGTCGCGCAGGGCGCGGATGAGATCGTGGATCATGGCTTTAAGCTCCGTGGTCATATGGGTCTTCCGATGCGTCCGACGCGGCGGGCAATCTGGCGCGGCGCAGGCGGCGCCGTGTCGGGGGGGCTGACTTTTTCTTCTTCGGCGGAGTCCGGCTCGAGCATCAGGCGGCGGCGTTCCCAGTCGGCGGCCTTCCACTTGTGCAGGTATATCTCGGGGTGGTGGCTGGCGGCGAGCGCATAGACCCAGGTGTCGAGGGCTTCGTTGCGCTTGCCCTTCTTGATCTCCCAGCGGTTGCGGCGCGGGTTGAAGGTCTCGGCGACGAGCTGGTCGTAGTAGTGGCTTTCGAGCTGATGGGAGAAGCGCACCTTGCGGTCGGCGGGGTCTTTGTCGGCGTCGCCGTTGAGGCGGGCGTAGAGCAGGTGCTTGGCGGTGTCGGCGCCGACGCTGTAGAGGAGCACGCCCTTCCTGGCGGTCTTGCCGCGCCAGGTGACGTCCTGCTGGCTGGGCTTGCCGAGGATGGCGCGGCCGGGACTGCTGGCGCCCTTGAGGGCGAGCGCGCGGCGCACGCGGCCGGCGCGGACGAAGGCATACACGGCGTGGGTGTGGTGGCCGCCGGAGTCGATGCCGACGGCCTCGATCCGGAGCATCTTGCCGGCGGCGTTGACGAAGCTGGCGCCGAGATAATCGGCGAGCTTGTCCCAGATGGATTCGTCGGCGGGGTTGCCGGGCAGGACGTGGTAGTCGATGGTCCAGGCGCGGTCGCCGCGGCCCCAGCCTACGATCTGTATCTCGATGCGGTCGTCCTGGACGTCGCAGCCGGCGGTGAGGACGAGGCAGCCGGACGGGATGGTGCGCATCTCGTAGGGTTCGGCGCGGGCCTCCAGCGCATTGGGCTTGATGTCGCGCGAGCGGTCTGCCCAGGTCTCGCCCAGCCGCGTGTTCATGAAGCGCATGAGCTTGGCGGGGTCGTCCTGCGCCTCGATCCATTCGGCGGCGAGTTCGGCCCAGGTGAGGCCGAGGCCGAGCGGGCTGTAGAGGGCATTGATGTGGTAGCTGGGGTACGGTGCGCCTGGGGCTTCGGGAATCCAGCGGCCGCGGGCGAGCATGTCGGGCTTGTGGTGCTCGGGGATCTCGGCGCCGCATTCGCGGCAGACGTACCAGCAGTCGAGGATGCGGCGCGGGTTGTCGGGCTTTTTCGACCAGCGCAGGTTGGCCCAGGCGAGCGGTTGCGGTTCGTGGCAGTGCGGACAGGGGACGTGGTAGCGGCGCCGGTCGCCGGCCTCGAAGAGTTCTTCGATTCGGCTGGCGTCCTTCATGGTCGGCGAGCTGGGGACGTAGAGCTTGCGGTCGTGGTAGGTGGTGAGGCGCACCTCGAGCAGGCCGAGCGGGTCGCCCTGGGTGGTGCTCCAGTCGTATTCGTCGCACTCGTCGGCGATGGCGTAGCGCAGGCTGGTGCTTTTGAGCTCGGAGGTGGAGCCGGCGGTCTTGGCGTAGAGGATGCCGCCGACGAATTTTTTGCGCTGGGCATTGTTGTCGGAGCCGGAGTTCGAGCGGCGGGCGAGCACGGCGGATACCGCGGGCGTGGCGGCGGCCATGGGCTCGAATTTCTGGCTCATCCAGTCGGTGAGCGACTTTTCGGTCGGCATCACCACGGCGACCGGCCCCTTGGCGTGGGTCATGATGTAGCCGAGCCAGTTGCTGGCGACCTCGGTGCCGCCGACCTGGCTGGATTTCATGAAGGCGACCAGGCGGGCGGTGGAATCTTCGGAGAGCTGGTCCATGATCTCGCGCAGGTAGGGCGTGCGCGATGTTTTCCACGGCCCCGGCTCGGCGCTGCCGACCTGCGAGAGCACGCGGTTGGCGTCGGCCCATTCGGCGACGGTGAGCGGCGCCTTGGGCTCCCAGCCGCGCTCGATGGCGCGCAGGGCGAGCGCGGAGCCTTCCGGGGCGCCCATCAGGCGGCCACTTGTTCCATAATCATGCGTTGTCCGCCGCTTCGAGGCGCCCAACGGGGGCGAGCTCGCCCCCGTTCGAAGGCTTGCGCCCGAGTTTGTTTTGTTCCGGTTGCAGCGCGGCGATCATCCTGTATTCATCGGCCAGGAGATTGATCGGGTCGCATTCCATCACCACGTAAGAGTCGAATTCCATTCTTCGTGCGTGGTTTGCTATCCGTCCCAACACATTTCCGTTTGAACTTCCGATATAGATGCACCGATCTCCACTAAACAGGGCATAACAAGCGCATGTCGGCGGTACTTTTATCCGTAGCGAACTGTTAATTTTTCTCGCAATTTTCCTGGCATGTGCGATGGTGTTTTCTTGATGGAGAATCCACGCTTCAGCATCCTCTCTGTACGAGAACGTCTTCGTTTTTTGAGGTAATCCTGCAATCCGCACCATTGCGCGATACCTGAAATCCCCGCTTGCCGCTTTGCGACGCTCAATCGTTCCCATACATTGCCCCCGGCTGCTGTTTATCTACCCATGCAAAAAACGCAGCCTCATCGATGTACACACGCCGTCCAAGACGCTTTATTGCCCGGTGACGATCCAAGCCGTTGTCAGCCGACCGGAATACATGCCACCTCAGAGAATTTTCTGAGAACGCCGGGTGTTTTTCTGAAAACTGCCGCAACGTGTAAAGCGTTGGTATGGTCATTTGCATCTCCAATAATTCGCGTTAAATAGCCGGTTTTTATGCGGGCTCCTGGGTGAGTTCGGCCAGCCGCCGGCGGGCGCCGGCGTGCATTTCGGCCATGATCTGGCCGATCTCCTGCTTGAGCAGCGCGCGGATGGTGTCGAGATCCTTGCCGACGAGCAGCGCGGCAACCCGGTGCGGCAGGTTTTCAACCCCGGCGCGGACGCCGGCGACGAGGTCGTCGAGGGCGGCTTCGACGTCGGGGCGGGGGACGACGGCTCGGATGGCTTTTTCGTAATCGAGCTGTGCCTGCAGGGCGAGATAGTGTTCCTTGCGGGCGATGGCGTCGGCGCGCGTTGTCTGGACGGCCTCGATGTCTTCCCGACCGCCGGAAGGCATCTCCGGCTGCTCAGGCGGGGCCACAGGCGGCTCGGCGCTCCTGGCCTTGGCCCAGCGGGCGGCGACGTCGTCGCGCCCGCCAGCGGTCTCCAGGATGCGCTGATGGCTGGCTTCGACGTCGACCTTGCCTTCCGGGGTCATGACGAGCCGGCCTTCCTGTTTGAGGCGGGTGACATAGGATCTGTCCACGCCGAGCAGGCGGGCGAATTCGGCCTGATGGGAAATGGTCATCCAATTACCCTTTCTTTTTCTCGGGTAGCGGGTGAAAAACAGGGCGTGCGCGCGCGACCGCACGGGCCGCACGGGTGTCCGCACGGGTGTACCGCGTGTAAGTGCCTGATTGCACGCCACCGCACGGGCGCACGGGTAGCACGTATACGCGCGCGAGGTGTGATGTGCGCGTGAAAAGCGCGAGCAGGGGCGCATGCGGGGAAACGCTCTCGCGTATACGTGCGCGCGAGACCCGTGCGCCCGTGCGCTCCATTGTTTTCTAAAGAGAAATACCCGTGCGCCCACCCGTGCGCCCACCCGTGCGCCCGTGCGGTCATGCGAGTTCTCCGATGGCGTCCTGGAAGGCGAAAAAACACCGCGTGAGCCATTCGGTGTGGTTTTCAGCGGGTTCCTGGGCGTATTCGCTGCCCTTGAGCGCAATTTCCGACGGGATGACGAAGCGCTGGCGGACGGTTTCGGTGGTGTTGAAGCTCCTGCGGCGGTCTTTGTGGCCCTTGTGCCAGCCAGGGAGCGCGCCGATGTCGCCGGAGAACTGGTTTTCCGGGCGCGGCCGCGGCTCGCCCATGCGCCGGCACCACTCAAGATAGACCTTGTAGAGGTGGCTGCTGGCGCAGGGGCAGAACGGCAGGGTGTCTTCCTTGTGCGCGATGTCGCCGGCCTGCCAGTCGCGCAGGAAGCGCAGGACGCTGTCCATGCTGCGATCGATGAGGGCGGTCTTGGCCTCGGTCATCGGCGGCTTGGCGTGCTCGTCGAAGTCGCCGAGATCGAGGTTGAGCAGATGGTCGTGCAGGGCGGCGACGCCGCCGGCGGCGAGTTCGGCCTTGACTTCGGCGTAGAAGCGCGCGGAGAGCTGCTCGGGCGTGCGGATGACGGTGTAGCGGCGGTCGTCGCGCTCGAGTACGAGCGGCTGGCTTTCGTTGGAGAGGAAGACGAGGTTGACGTGGTTGCGCTCGTCGTGGGCGGCGACGTTCTTGGGGTTGATGCGGATCCACTCGCCGGTGATGATGCCCTTGAGCTTGTTCTTGGTGTGGAAGAGTTCCTGCCGGGCGACGACTTCGTCGGCGATGAGGAAGAGCTTGCGGCTGGCCCAGTCGTTGAATTTGTCCTCGATGGCTGACTGGTCGATGATGCGGCCGTAGTCGCCATAAATGGCCATGACGGACTCGAAGAACAGGTTCTTGCCGGTGCCCTGCGGGCCGTGGAAGACGAGCGCGGTGCGCATCTTGGCGCCAGGATGCTGGATGGGGTAGGCGAGCCAGCGCAGGACCCACTTGAAGACTTCTCCGGCGTTTTTTTCTCCGCTGCAGAGGTATTCGAGCAGTTCGAGCAGGGCTTCGCAGCGGCCGGCGCGCGCCGTGGTGGGCCAGCCGCCCCAGAGGTTGCACTTGATGCGGGAATCCGCGCCGGCCGGGTCGAAGCCGACCTCGTTGAGGCGGGCGACGCGCTTGCGGGCGCGCATTTCGTTCCAGCCATCCTTCGGCAGCAGCTCGACGACGTCGACTTTCGGCACGAGCATGTGTTCGACGGCGTCGAACAGCGTGCCCTTGCCGCCGTAGATGAGGACGTAGCGATCGAGGGCTTCGTCGATCTGCATGATGGACGGCAGCGCGCCGCGCTCCCCCGCCCCCTCGACGGCGATCTCCCGCGCCTGTGGCTCGACACCCCAGCCCAACTCCCGGAGGCTGGCCTCGATCTGGGCGCGGACGATGGGCTGACCTGCTTCGGCCTGCAGGTCGTTGAAGTCGGTCGGGCCTTTGCGGTCTGTCGGCCGCTCGGCTGGGAAGGCTGGAGCGATCCAGGCGCCGTCGACGGCATGCGCGGCGGCCTGGGCGGCGGTGACGCCTGGATTGCCGTCGGTGCGGTAGTCGTCGTCGGCGCAGACGAGGATGTGGGTGCGGCGATATGCTTTTTTGATGGCCGTTGCGACGTGCAACAGATTTCCGGCGTCGAAGGCAACGACGACGGGCAGTCCGGTGGCTTCGTGCAGCGTGGCGGCTGTGGCGTAGCCTTCGGCGACGAGCGCCACGCCCTTCGGGATGCCGCCGATGAGGTGGTAGTGGCCCTGGGTGGCGACGCCGCGCGGGAAATACTGCTTTTCTAGCTTCTGTCCGCGGTCCTTGCCGCGGATGAGCTGCAGGCCCCAGATCTTGCCGCCGGCGTCCATCATCGGCACGGCCATGGTGCCGTGCCCGGCCGGCGAGAAGCGCACGCCGTGGGCGCCGACGCCCTTCTTCGCCAGGTAATCGGAGGCGCCCTCCTCCACATAGGCACGCCAGACGCGGGTGGCTTCGGCGCTGGCGCGCTCGGCTTCCGCTGCCCGCATGGCCTTCATGCGCGCCTGGTTGGCCTTCTGCCGCGCGGCGATGGCGGCGTTCTGCTCGGCGGTGAGGGTGCGCTTCTTGCCGTCGCGGCGCAGCTCGATCTTGCGCTTGCCGGGGTCGGCGCCGTGATAGACGCCGTAGGCGCCGACGATGTAGCGCTCGCCGTCGATGACGATCTCGTTGAGCCAGTACCAGCCGCGCAGCTCGCGGTCCTCGCCTTCGACCTGCCCGCGCACCGGTCGCGGCGTGTCGACTTCAAGTTCCATCAGCGCGCCGCCATGCTTGTCTAGCAGCCCGGCCAAGCGCAGCTGGCCGAGGACGTCGTCGTAGTTGACCCAGCTCACCGAGCGGTCCTCATCGCCTCGGCGAAGGCGTCCGAGAATTCGCGCGGAAACTCGCGCCGCACGATGTCATTGACCGTTTTCTTGAAATTGAAGCGCGGACTGTAGTGCGCCACGCGCTGAGGGAAGACGATCACCGGAATGATCTGCCCAGGACTGCCAGGTACGCGCCGCCAGATCCCGACCGGAAGCCCAGGGTGGCCCTTCGGCTGGCCATAAAATAGCGAGAGATCGCCGGCACCCTTGCGCCTGTCTCCGATTCCGAGGCGCTTTTTCACGACCGCGCCATACTTCCCGGCCTTGGCCGCAGCGAGCAGGCGCTTGATGGTGTCCTTCGGCAGGTTGCCGTACTGGTCGAGTGTCACCTCGCCAGGCAGGCGCAGCGCGCGCTTCGTGGGAGCACGTGCCCCACCTTCGATCTGATAGACCATGTACGCGGCCTGCCGGTCCTTGAACCCGACGACGGTCTGTAGATTGTTCTTCCGCGCCGGCTGAATGAATATCCCGCGCTTGGTGAAGGGGGTGGGCTTGTGGAGCGCCTTCTCCAGCGCATCCGGCATTGCACGCTGAACTGCCTGCGCCGTCCTGGTCAGCGCCTTTGCGGTTGCGAACGGTATCTGATCGCGGCCCCACCTGCCGATGCGGGCCGTCAGCTTTTCAACGTCGTGCCGGACGCTAATCTTGATCACTATGCCGCCGTTGAGTATGTTGAGAAATCATGCACTTGCCAAAATTCGCGCTGCGAATGACCCTTGATGAGGAAGCGCAGGAAGGACCCGTGCCCTGGTGTTGTTGAGGTGTTGAGCATTTGGTGCGTGCGCCATTACATTGTCCTTGCGGGGGCCGGGGAGATGGTCATGGTTTGGCCGTCGCGCCAGAATGGCGGGTGTGTGGCTGTGGCGATCTTGGCGCGCGGGATATGTAGCTCGGCCTGAAAGCCGTTCGGGTATTCGGGAGGCAGCGGGATCAGGTAGCGCACGATTACTATTTCGACTTCTGGCTGCGTCTGCATGTGTAACGCTCCTGCTCGCGGACGACTTCGGTGAGGATAACGTCGGGCTGCAGCCGTCCCCAGTTTTCGCGCAACGCAGCGGCGCGCCAGTATTTGTCGAGCAGCTGACGCCGCGGCATGGGTGTGGCGCTGTGCATGCCGAGCTCGCGCACGAACGCGACCTCATCCGTGGTTGTCCAGACGTGGCTCATGCCGCTCTCTTCCCTGCGATTCCCTCATCTTCCATGAGACTCCCCCGGCAATCCCTTTCAGTCCCTCGGCCTGGAGCAGCCGATCGAGTATCGTGGCTTCATGGATGCGAGACATGGCCCATTGATGCAGGACTTCACGTGCGATTTCAGACTTGTCGCGTCCGTCGGCGCGGTTGATCGCCTCGAGCACGGCGTCGGTTTCGCTGGTGATTTTTCCTCTGAAGTCCTTGAGTTCTGCGCTCACTTGGTGGGTGCTCCCGTGTGGTGTGAAGAAAATCCCCGGCCGGCGTGGGTTCAACCGGCCGGGGCAAGGTCCAGGCGGCGCGTCAGGGAGGGGAACGCGCCGGGCGTCCTGGCTGGAGGAGATTCAAGCGGCCTCCTTTTCCGGAGGTGGTGTCGCCGTGGTGGCGGGACTGACTTTCGGGAGACCGTCGCTCGGGTGCGGATAGAGATCTGGCCGCAGTTCATGCGGCGTGATCTTCCACTCGATGACACCGCAGATTGCCAGGACGTACTCGGCGGGCGGGCAGGCGGATTTAAGATCGTTCAGCCAGCCCCAGACATGCACCTGGCTAACCTTCGATCCGGCGGGCATCCGGGCGCGCACTCCCGCCGCCAGCCGGGTCTGCCCACCGGCCAATTCGACCGCTTTTTGCAGGGTTTCTTTGCTCATGGGAAATAATATAAGCCTACTGTTTGTTGATGTCAATAAGCTCGCTGTTTTGACTTCATTCGGCGGCGGGATCATTGTGCCACAAAATATCAGCCTGCTTATTGACAAATGAAACAAGCTCGCTTATATTTCATCCAACACCCGCAGTCCAGGCCCTTCGTGGCAAGTCCGGACAGAGTGAATCGGTGGATCTACGGAAAGACCGACGGGAGGGCGAAGGAAGCACAGGAACAAACGCAGAGTGGAGCAGCGGTAGCTCGCCTGGCTCATAACCAGGAGGTCGCCGGTTCGAATCCGGCCTCTGCAACCAGAGCAACGC
>CAUJIV010000105.1 GCA_963205435.1 Pseudomonadota bacterium | reverse complement strand
AGAACTACACCCTGCTGACCATCGGCGACGGCCTCGTCGCGCAGATCCCGGCGCTGATCATCTCCACCGCCGCCGGCCTGGTGGTGAGCCGGGTGGCCACCGACGAGGACATCGGCCAGCAGTTCGTCGGCCAGGTCTTCGCCAATCCGCAGGTGATGATGCTCACCGCGGCCATCCTCGCCATCCTCGGCCTGATCCCCGGCATGCCGCACTTCGCCTTTCTGCTCTTCGCCGCGGCGGTGGGCGGGCTGGCGTACTGGATGGTGCGGCGCCGCCAGGCGCCGGCGGAGGAGCAGCCGGCGGCCGCCGCGGCCGCAGCGCCGGCGGAAGCGCAGGAGGCGAGCTGGTCGGACGTGGCGCCGGTGGACGTGCTCGGCCTGGAGGTCGGCTACCGGCTGATCCCGCTGGTCGACCGCGGCCAGGACGGCGAACTGCTGAAACGCATTCGCGGCCTGCGCAAGAAGTTCGCCCAGGAGATCGGCTTCCTCTCGGCGCCGGTGCACATCCGCGACAACCTAGAGCTGAAGCCGAACGGCTACCGCGTGCTGCTGAAGGGCGTCGAGATCGGCGCCGGCGAAGCCTGGCCGGGCATGTACCTCGCCATCAATCCGGGGCGCGTCGCCGGCGCGCTGCCGGGCACGCCGACCCAGGATCCGGCCTTCGGCCTGCCGGCGGTGTGGATCGAGGCTGGCCTGCGCGACCAGGCCAACGCCCTCGGCTACACCGTGGTCGATGCCAGCACCGTCGTCGCCACCCACCTCAACCAGATCATCCTCGGCCATGCCGCCGAGCTGCTCGGCCGCCAGGAGACCCAGTCGCTGCTCGACCACTTCGCCAAGGACGCGCCGAAGCTGATCGAGGACCTGGTGCCGAAGCAGATCCTGCTCGCCGTCCTCCAGCGCGTGCTGCAGAACCTGCTGGAAGAGGGCGTCACGCTGCGCGACATGCGCAGCATCGTCGAGACCGTCGCCGAGCACGCGCCGCAGACGCAGGACGCGGCGGAGCTGACGGCGCAGGTGCGCGTGGCGCTCGGCCGCTCGATCGTGCAGCAGCTCTATCCGGGCAATGCCGAGCTGTCGGTGATCGCCCTCGACCCCTCGCTCGAGCGGGTGCTGCTGCAGGCGGTGCAGACGGTCGGCCCCGACGGCAGCGGCATCGAGCCGGGGCTGGCCGACACCCTGCTCCGGCAGACCGCCGCCGCCGCGCAGCGCCAGGAGGAGGTGGGCCTGCCCGCCGTGCTGCTGGTGCCCGGCCAGCTGCGCTGGCTGCTGTCGCGCTTCCTGCGCCGCGCCGTGCCGCAGCTCAAGGTCATCGCCAACGGCGAGGTGCCCGATTCGCGCACCATCAAGGTCAACGCCATCATCGGTAGCAAATAGGAGAAGGAGAGCCCGTCATGAACGTCAAGCGCTATGTCGGCAAAACCGCGCGCGAGGTCCTGCGCCTGGTGAGGGAGGACCTGGGCGGCGATGCCATCGTGCTGTCCAACCGCAGCGTCGACGGCGGCATCGAGATCACCGCCCTGCCTGCCAGCGAAATGGCGGCGGAGGCGCCGGCGTCGGCCGCTTTCCCGGCGGCTTTCGCCAATGCGCCGCGCGTCGAGCGGGACGAGGACTTCACCGTCAGCCTGTCTGGCGAGTCGCGCAAGGCCGCGCCGGCCCGCCCGGCGGCCGGCGGCGAGCGGACCGCGCGCCCCTGGCAGCCGGCCGCCAGCCCGCAGCCGGCGCGCAGCCGGCCCGAGAAGCAGGCGCCGGCGGCGCCGGTCGCCGCCCCCGTCGCCGACGAGGCGCGGCTGCTGCGCGAGCTGGCCGGCATCAAGGGCCTGATCGAACAGCAGCTGGTGGGCTTCGCCTGGCAGGGGCTGACGCAGGAGGCGCCGGCCAAGACCCAGCAGATGACCGGGCTGCTCGATGCCGGCTTTTCGGCGCAACTGGCGCGCCGCCTGATCGACGGTCTGCCGGCCGACGCTGACGCAGCGACCGGGCGCGCCCTGCTGCGCGGCGCGCTCGACCGCGGCCTGCTCACCGCCGCGGCCGGCGACGAGATCGTCGATGCCGGCGGCGTCTACGCCCTGGTCGGCCCGACCGGGGTCGGCAAGACCACCACCACGGCCAAGCTGGCCGCGCGCGCCGTCGTGCGCTACGGCGCCGAGAGCGTGACGCTCCTCACCACCGACGGCTACCGCATTGGCGCCCACGAGCAGCTGCGCATCTACGGCCGCATCCTCGGCGTGCAGGTGCATGCCGTGCGCGACGCGGCCGAACGGCGCCGCACGCTGGCCGAGCTCGGCGGCAAGCACCTGGTGCTGATCGACACCATCGGCATGAGCCAGCGCGACCGCATGGTCGCCGAGCAGGCTGCCATGCTGGACAGCGTCGGCGGCGTGCAGCGCCTGCTGCTGCTCAATGCCACCAGCCGCGGCGACACCCTCGACGACGTGCTGCGCGCCTACGGCGGAGAATCGTGCGGCAGCGCGCTGGCCGGCGCGATCCTCTCGAAAGTGGACGAGGCCGTCAGCCTGGCGCCGGCGCTCGATGCGCTGATCCGTCACCGGCTCATGCTGCACTATGTCGCCAACGGCCAGCGCGTGCCCGAAGACCTGCACCTGCCCAACCGCGCCTATCTGCTGCACCGCGCCCTGAAAGTGCAGCCGGAGGATTCGCCGCATCATCTCGAAGGCGCCGAGGCCGGCCTGCTGCTGGCGGCCGCGGCGATGCGCGGCGGCCAGCCGCTCGGGTCGCTCCATGGTTAGCTTGGGGCATGATCAGGCGGCCGGGCTGCGGCGGCTCTTTCCGGCCGACCCTGCAGCGGCGGGCATCGTCTTTGCCGGCGCCGCCGGCCGCGGTCCGCTGATCGCCGGCATTGCCCGCGGACTGGCTGCAGCCGGCAAGCAGGTGCTCGTCATCGACGAACAGGACGGCGCCGCCGGCGCGGCCGCCGCCTTTGGCTTGCGCTCGCGCTTCGACCTGCTGCAGGCGGTGAATCGCGACGTACCCCTCGACAAGGTGCTGCTGCATGCCGATGATACGATACGGCTGCTGCCGGCGGCGCGGGCGAGCAGGCAGCTTGCCCGGCTCGACGCGATGACGCGCCAGGCGCTGGACGGGCAGTTGCGCCATCTGCAGCAGGGCGCCGACTACGTTCTCACCGACGCGGCGCTGCGCGCCGGATCGGCCGCCACCCGGCTGCTGGCGCAGCCGCAGCGGACGATCGTCGCGACGGCCACCGATGGCGCCTCGCTGACCGAGACCTATGGGCAGATGAAGCGCCTGGCGCAGTCCTGCGACTGCCGCCGCTTCGGCTGCGTC
>CAUJIV010000104.1 GCA_963205435.1 Pseudomonadota bacterium | reverse complement strand
CCTGATTAGTGACAAACCTCAGTACATGGCCGAACGTCCCACTGACGCCGTCATTCCGGGGCCGCCCGAAGGGTGGAACCCGGAATCCAGGGGCTTTTCAACGGCAGCTCTGGATTCCGGGTCGCGCTTCGCTTGCCCGGAATGACGAAGCTGAGGATTGTCACTAATCAGGAAAGGGATTGAGACCAGCTCACGCAACCATTTCTTCTTGGTAGCAGTTGTCAGCACGTAGCCCTGAATGAAAAGGGATTGAGACGCACGGCGACCCCAAATATGCCAGTTATGCGCCGGTCAGCACGTAGCCCTGAATGAAAAGGGATTGAGACGATCCGCCTTTGCGGATTTCGCGGCCATCGGCATAGGTCAGCACGTAGCCCTGAATGAAAATGGATCGAAGCGCGGCAAGCTTGCCGCGCTGGCTTCTGTCTCGTTCCGCCGCTATCGTGACGGCATGAGCGATGCGAGCCGAAATCTTTATCTCGTCTGCTACGACGTTTGCAGCCCGAAGCGGCTGCGTCGCGTGTACAAGTTTCTGCTCGGTTACCGCGTCGGCGGGCAGAAGTCTTTCTTCGAGTGCTGGCTGACGCCGGCGGACCTGCGCCAGGTGCGCGAGCGCCTGGCCGGGCTGATCGAGGCCGCCGAGGATCGCGTGCACATCTTCCAGCTCGATCCGCGCATGGCGTGCGAGCGGCTCGGGGTGGCGCAGCCGCCGGCGACCGGTCCGGTGATGGTGGTCTGAAGCATGAGCAGCCTGTACGTGGATCGGCGCGGCGTGGCCTTGAAGGCGGACGGCGAGGCGCTGGTCTTCCAGGAAAACGGCCAGCGCATCGGCACGGTGCCGCTGGCGCCGCTGGAGAGGGTGTTTCTGCGCGGGGACGTGACGCTGTCTTCCAGCCTGCTCGGCAAGCTGGGGGCGCGCGGCATCGGCGTGGTGGTGCTCTCGGGCCGCAAGGCCGAGCCGACGCTGCTCCTGGGCCGCCCGCACAACGATGCCGCCCGCCGGCTGGCGCAGTACCGCCTCTCGGGCGATGCGGATTTTCGCCTGGCCTTCTCGCGCGAGGTGGTGCGCGGGAAGCTGCGGGCGCAGGCGGATCATCTCGACGAGCGTCGCGAGTCGGAGCCGCAGTCGCGCTATCTGCTGACCCTGGCGCTGCGGCGCATCGAGGCGGCGCTTTCCGCCGTCGATCAACAGGCTTCGGTCGGCAGTCTGCGCGGGCTGGAGGGGGCCGGGGCGGCGGCGTATTTCGACGGTTACGCCGACCTGCTGCCCGAGCGGCTGCATTTTCAGCGGCGCAACCGGCGCCCGCCGAAGGATCCGGTCAATGCGGCGCTCTCGCTCGGCTACACGCTGCTGCACGCGGAGGCGGTGCTGGCGCTCTACGGGGCGGGGTTCGATCCGTTCATCGGTTTCTATCACACGCTGGATTTCGGCCGCGAGTCGCTCGCCTGCGACCTCGTCGAGCCGCTGCGCGTGGAGGTCGACCGCCACGCCCTGCGGCTTTTCCGGACGGAGACATTGCGGCCGGAGGATTTCTCGCTGGCGGAGGGCGCCTGCCTGCTGGGCAAGGCCGGGCGCAGCCGCTTTTACGCGGAATGGGAAGCGCTGGCCGAGCGGTTGCGCAGGCGCCTCGGCGAGGCGGTGAGCGATCTGGCCGCAAAAGTCAGTCCCGCCGGCACGGCGCCGGCGTTGAGCCTGAATGGCGGGGAGGAGGAGGGCGATGCGTTCTGAGCGCGCCTTCGTCATCGGCTACGACATCGCCAGCCCGCGCCGCCTGGGCCGCGTGCATCGCGAGATGCGCAAGCACGCGACGCCGATCGAGTACAGCATCTTCGTTCTGGTCGGCAGCGAGCGGGCGAAGGAGTCTTGCCTCGAGCGGATGCGCCCGCTGCTGAAGGCGGACGAGGACGACGTGCGCTGCTATCCGCTGCCCTCGCGCGGCTTTCAGGCGCGCATCGGCCGCGCCAGCCTGCCCGAGGGCATCCAATGGACGGGGCTGCCGGCGGCGCTGGCATGAGCGGCTGCCCTGCGCCGCGGCAGACGGCAAGCTTGCCGCGCTGGATTCGGCGCCGGCGCGCCGCTATCGTGGCGGCATGAGCGATGCGAACTGCAATGGTTGTTTTCAACGCCGGACGATGCGCCTGCATCGGCCTGCAAGAGGAGGCACGGGTGACATCGTCTGAACGCCGCTTCAGGGTGATCGAGGGCGGGCGCGATGCGCTCGAGCGCGAATTGATCGATCTGATTTTTCACCCCGGCCTCTCGCCGGAACGGGAATTGCGCCGGCTGCACGACAGCCTCACGCCGCGAACGCGCGCCGAGGTGGTGCGGGGCGTCTATCCGGGCGGCGCGCTTGCCGCCGGATCGGCGCCGCGGCAAGAGGAAAGCATGGAGTCTTCGGAAAAACGATGAGGAATCTGACCCTTTCGGATCATGCCGCGGCGCAGGCCGCCGCGGCGGCGGCGCGGCGCGGGGAAGAGAACGCCCGGCGGCTGGCGGCATACCGCGGCGCCCTCGCCCTGCGCGATGCGCGCATCGCGCAGCGGCGCGCGGAGCTGGGCGCGGCCCTGGCCGGGCGCAGGTTCCTCGGCGCGTTGTCGGCGCTCTGGCGCCTGCTGGCGGCGCGGCGCGTGCCATGCCCGCAGCCGCCGCAGCTCATGCAGGCCGACGCGGACGAGGCGGCGTGGAACGCCGGCAGCGAGGGCGAGCGGCGCGTGGCGGCTTGCCTTGCGGAGCGGCTTTCCGACGCGTGGGTGATGGTGGGCGGCTACCGCAACGGGAAGGGGGAGATCGACCGCGTGTTGATCGGGCCGCGCGGCATCGCCGCCATCGAGGTGAAGCATCTGCGCGGCGCCATCCATTGCGCCGGCGGGCGCTGGTGGCGCGACCGCTACGACCGATACGGCAATCTCGTCGCCGCCGCGGAGCCGATCGCTGACAAGGGCGGGCGCGGCCCGGACCGCCAGCTCAAGGAGCCGGCCGACGCCTTGCAGGCGCATCTGGCGCGCAACGGCATCGACGGTCGGGTGCTGCGGCTGGTGGTGTTCTCGCACGAGGCGTCGTGGATCGGCCGCCTGGAGGGACTCGAGGCGGACGCCGCGGCGACGCTGGCCGCGCTCGACCTCGAGCCGCTGCTGGCGCGCAGCACCCTGCGCCTGGATGCCGCCGGCGTGGAGCGGGCGGTGGTGGCGTTGCGCTGCGACCATGACTATCACGAACGGCGCAGGGCGCGCGGCCGCGCGGCGTGCGTTCAATAAGCATTGGCAAAGAGGGGCGCATGGAAATTCTTGCCGTCTTTATGGTCATCCTGCTGGGCATGCTCGGGCTCGTGATCGTGCAGGGGATGCGCCCGCGGATCAAGGACGATCCGGCACGCCTTGGCCTGCACGACGGGCCATGGCTGTCCGGATATGACGATGGCAGCCAGGCGTGCACCGAGGAGTACATGTACCCACTCATCAATCCGGCGACGGGACTGCTCATGCTGAGCGATGGGCCCTATGGCTTCGACATAGGCGGCAATCCCTACGGCTCCGATTTGTCGAGCAGCACGTGTTGGGACAGCGACATTTCCGCTTGCGGCAGCAGCGACTGGTGATCGGCGCAGGAATCACCGACTTTCTTTGGAGCACGGATGAACATCGAAGCCTTCATGTCCCAGCCCGTCGATTCGATCGCGCAGTGGCAGTTCCTGGTCGGTTGCCTGCTTGGCGCCGGCGTGGGCATCACGCTCAGCCGCCATGGGATCATGCTGACAAACCCCAGGACGCGGTGGCTGTTCATTGCCTTGACGTTCGGTTTTGCCGGGACGTTCAGCCTGATCTGCAGGGTCATCAACGGTTGACGGAGCGTCAAGGGGGTGTTCGATCTGCTTTTCCTTTACGGCACCGGCGCCGTTTCGATCTTCGCCGCGGTCATCCTGGTCGCGGGACTCGTGATCGCGGAATGGCCAGGCAATGAAGACGATGAATGACAATCAACAAGAGGAAGCAATGAAGCACATGAAAGGAAACGCCCTGCTGGGCATCCTGCTGCTGGCGCTGGCGGCACTGCCTGCCGCGGCGCAGGAAACATTGAGCGACCTGATGGGCTCGACCTTCCGCGAGAAGATGGTCTTCGCGGTCTATGATTTTCCTTCCGCCGAAGCGCCGGTGGCGGAAATCGAAAGGATTGCGCTGGCCGCGATCCGGCTCTATGCGAAGGATGCCCAGATCCGGCACGGCATTGCGCCCGCGCCTCCTTATCCGGCCTACCCGGCCCGCATGAGCGTGCAGGATCAAGGCATGGGCAGGCTGCCCAGGACGGCCTGCAACGGCGAAATGTTCTCCGTGGTAGGGATCGACGCTGCGCAAGCCAGGCATGGGGAGCTCACCGGCCATCGCGCCTGCCTGTTTCCCCATGCGAAGGGCTATCGCCTCAATTACTTTGCCGTTTATGGGCAGCAGTCCGGGCTGGGCAATCCCAATCCGAACGTGGCGGCGGCCATGGCGGGAAGGGCGCTGGCCAAGCTGTTCGGAATTGGGGACGCGAGCAAGTTCATCGAGAAAATCCTCGATCGCATGGAGTCGGGCTTCCAGGAGGCGGGCATCCCCTTCCGGCTGGTGCAGCTGCATCCGGCCAGCCTGCCGGGCCGCACCGTGGTGGCCGATGACTTGGTGCCGGCGCCTGCGCAGGCCACAGCTGCCCATGCCGGGCAGGCGGCGCCGGCGGTGGCCACCGCCGAGCCGCCGCAACCCGTGGCGACGGGCGTGCCGGCATATCCGGGGCAGCAGAGTCTTCCGCCGGAACTGGAGAAGCTGCGCCAGACGCTGATCGCGCAGCAGGAACTGGCGCGGCAGCAGATGGCACGCCGCGAGGGGCAAGCCGGGTTCGGCCATGAACAGCAGAATCAGCTCGCCGCCCGCAAGGAACTGCACGCCATGGGATTCCAGTATTTCAGCCGCGACCAGTTCCTCGATGCGATCAGGCGCGGCGACCGCCTGACCGTCGAGCTGTTCGTCAAGGCGGGAGGGGTGGGTCTGAGCGATGCGGGAGACAATCAGCTCACGCCCTTGAAAGCGGCCGAAGCCTCGGGGCAGCAGGAATTGGTCGGCTATCTGCGCGAGAGAGGGGCGAAATGACCCTGCTGATCCGTATCCCGCGGGAAGGCGGCCGGCCCGTTTCACCGGCGGAGCCATTCCACTCATGAAATTCGCGGTGTGCATTTTGATCGCGCTTGCGCTGGCCGGATGCGCCGGCGCCGGCAAACAGGGCATGCGGATCCATATCGAGGACTCCTGGCGGCTGAAGGAATCGGACAAGGCCTATGACGTCGGGCGGGCCTATTCCCGGCCGCTGCGCTATTTCCGCGTGCTCGCCAAGGTGGAGTGCAACCAGTACGTCTATACCGAGCTGCCCGTCGTCGATCCGGAGTCTATCCGCAGGGCTCCGCAACGCATGTGGACCGTCAAGAGCCCGCTGATCAAATGCGCCGACGTCCTGGAAGAAAAGCTCGCCAGGGGGGAGGACGGCACCCAGGGCGCCGATGCCATCATCTATGACGCCCGGACCTTCGAGCTGACCGACGGGCCGAGCGACTCTGCGCGGCCGGAGCACACGGGCCGCAACACGCATCGCCATACCACCAACTTCTTCTCCGGCGTCACCGGCATGCTCTCCGGTTCGACCGGCGCCTACCTGAAGGGCTGGGCGATTGCCTACGTCGACAACCCCACCGTCGAGGAGCTGCAGGAAATCGTCGCCGTCTACCGCGACCAGAGCTGGGGGATGGTCGGCCGCAGGATGAACCCGAATTTCTGGGATGTCGACATCAGCAGGGTGGCACTGCGCCAGTACGAGGCTGCCCTCGCCTGGCTGTCGGTGCACGGGGACGGCACCTCGTGGGACTGGCGCTACGCGGTCCGGCAGGTGCTTCCGAAGGAAATCAATGACAGCAGCTTCCGGTCGGTGGCGATCGGGGCGGCCGAACACCACAAGGCGGCCGTCAAGCTGCTGGCCGCATCGGGGGATCATCGCTTCGACGATATCTGGATCGGCATTGTCCGCGCGGCGAAGGATATGCGGCGTGGCATAGACGGGACCAGTCTGGTCGCCGCGGGCAACATCCTGGCCTGCAGCACGGACGAATCCACCATGCAAGAGCTCAAGCAGATGCATCGCGGCTTCACCCTGACAAGCCCCGATGCGTACGACATAGTCATGATGAAAATACTGGCGACGTACCGGGCACGCAGGGATCCCCGGCAAGCGCACAGGCCGGATTTGGGGCCCTCGCCCTACAGTTGCCCGCCGGCATGACGAGCCGTTCGATCACGTCCTTTCTGCCCCGAGAAGCATGGGTATTGCATGAAGGGGAGCCAATGAAGCCCATCGCGATGATTTCCACGATCCTGATATTTGCCGGCCTCATTTTTGCCGGCCACGTCCGGGCGGCCGAGCCCGAGGCGCAGCCGACGCTGAAGATCTACAGGCAGCCGTCCGAGAATCTGCTCGGCAAGCGGCTCTATGTCGAATTCAAGGACAGCCCCGTTCTGACTTCCTTTTTGCGCCGAACGCTTGGCGAGCGCGGTTATCAGCTTGCCGAGAGCGCCGAGGCTTCGGAAGCGCAACTGCGCTTCATGGGCAATGTCAGCATCGGTCTCTTTGCCACGAACCCGTCGTCGGCGACGCTGGCGGAAGTCATCGAGAAGGGGGCGCTGAAAATCAACAGCAAGGAGGATGCGGCAGTCGGAACGACAACCGTGGTCGATGTTGCGATCATGAACCAGATGGCCAGGCCCTTTGGCACGTCGTTCAGAAACAGCATGACCCTGACCGGCGTTCTCGATTGGATTGCCGAGGCAAGCGGGCTGCGCGGGGCATTCAACAAGGCGCTGACAGGCGACCCGCGCGGGATCTGCATGCATAGGGATTGCGACAAATACAGACAGCGGGTGGTGATTAGCGCATTGGGTTCGGCAACCTGGCTGGCCACATACGAAATCCTTGATGAGAAGATCGTCCTGGACAGGCTGATCGAGCAGACCTTGGAGCGCGCGCTGGAGCCTTTGTCGCCGAAATGAAAAGCGCGGCGATGCGCCGCGCCTTTTGAAGGGATCCCCCGCCTGTGCCGCTAGGCCGGCATCCTGAACCTAGGGTCCAGAGCGGCCGCTTTCCGGTCACCGCAGGTGCATCCGCTCAGTTGCGTACAACTGGGGACGCGCACAAAAGTGACGCTGTGGTCCGCGGCCTATGCCAAGGCATTGGTTCAAGGAATATATGACCTTGGCGAACACCGCAGGGGAATTCGGGGGCGCCGGATCGGCGGCGCGTGGGCGGTCTAGAACAACTGTTCCTGGCTGGCCATCGCTTCGTCGAGCCGCGCCTGCATGGAAGCGATTCTACGCCGGAACTCCTGCATGTCAAAGCCGCCGGGCAGCTTGACGGAGAGCAGTTCGTGGGCGAGGTTCAGCGCCGTCATGACGGCGAGGCGCTCGCCGGTGGACTTGGTCTTTTCGCCGATCTCGCGCATCTTCTCGTCGACGAAGGCGACGGCGGTTTGCAGGGCTTCGCGCTCGTCCGGCGCGCAGGCGACGCGATAATCGCGCCCCATCAGGACGATGTCCAGGGTGTTGGCTTCCTTCTTG
>CAUJIV010000103.1 GCA_963205435.1 Pseudomonadota bacterium | reverse complement strand
GCCTCACCGCCTGGCAGGCGCTGTTCGAGATCGGCGGCCTGAAAGCGGGGCAGAAGGTGCTGATCCATGCCGGCTCGGGCGGGGTGGGCAGCTTCGCCCTCCAGCTCGCCCGCCACGCCGGCGCGACGGTCGCCACCACCGCCGGTGCGCGCAATGCCGAACTGGTGCGCGGCCTCGGCGCCGACATCGTCATCGATTACAAGTCGCAGCGCTTCGAGGACGTCGTCAGCGGCCAGGACCTGGTCTTCGACACGCAGGCCGGCGACATCCGGCACCGTTCCTTCGCCGTGCTCAGGCGCGGCGGCGTGCTGGTGAGCATCGCCGGCAAGCCGGACAGCCGGCTGGTGCGCGAATTCGGGCTGAATCCGCTCCTCGGCGTGCTGCTGGATTTCCTCAGCCGCAAGACCCTGCGCCTGGCGAAACGGAACGGCGTCCGCTACGAGTACCTGTTCATGCACCCGAGCGGCGCGCAGTTGGGAGAGATCGGCTGCCTGATCGAGGCAGGCAGTGTCAGGCCGATCATCGACAGGGTGTTCCCGCTGACGCAGGCGCGCGAGGCGCTGGCCCATGTCGAGGCCGGCCACACCACGGGGAAGGTGGTGGTGGAGGTGAAGCCGCCGTATTGCGGGGACTGACTTTTGTGGGAGCGGCCTATGGCCGCGACGCCCCGAAGGAAGTCCCCTTGGGGGAATATCGGGGCCATAAGTCCCTCCCGCGTGAGTCGAGGCTACTTCGGATACCAGAACAGGACTTCGCCGGCAGCTGAAGGATTGCGCGCCAGATCGGATGGCGAGGGACGATACACCTTGGCGATGAACGGTGGCGTGTGCTTGTCGAGAAACGCTTCGATCTTCGGCAGGGTTGCCACGAAATGCCTCGCCAGTTCCGGGTAGGGCACCTTTCCGATCACGATCAGGAGCGCCACCCCATGCCGCATGACCGCCTCGCGTTCGTTGGGCTTGTGGCGGATGCGCTGGTCGTGGGTAATGGCGATACGGCCTTGCGTTCCGCAATACTCAAGCCACTGCTCGTCGGAACCGCCCGGCGGAAACAGGTCGTGATGCCGTTCGACGTGCAGGCCGGCACCGGCGAGAATGGCGGGAAATTGCTTCCCGAGGTCGCGGTCGGTGAAGTAGACGCGGCTCAAGCGGCGCGTTCGTAGAGGACGGCTTCTTCGATTTCTTCCGGCTTGAGGTCGTAGTCCTCGGCGAGGGCTTCAACCGTTTCGCCGGCGTCGATGCGCCCGGCAATCGCTTCGGTGGAAACACCGGCGCGGATCACGACCGGGCGGCCGAAAGCAATGTCCGGATCGATGGCGATGGGCCGTTCCGTCGTGGGCTCGGCGGAAACGTAGGGGTACAGGCGCACCGGAAATTGCCATTGATCCCATTCGACGCGCTTCAGATGCTCTTCCAGCAACCGTCGCATCGCGATCTGGCCGGAAGTGCTGAGGTTGATGAGCTTGCCGTATTCTTCGAGAAAAACCTCTCCGGCGTGGGTGCGCAAGTCCCTGTTCAGCAGCAGGCGCTCGATCTTGAGCGTGCGCTCGGCGTAGGCAATCGCCCTGCGCAGCTCGCGAATGGCAACCCCGTGCTCCGTGCGCAGCGAGCGCAGCACATGCGCCTCGATCAGGTTGTAGAACGAAAGCAGCGGAGGCTGCTTGCGCGCAGGTTTGAGCAGCGGCCGGAAGGTGGCGACGCTTTCGCCCCTGGGATAGGCGCGCCCAACCACCCACGACCGCAGGGTCGCGACCGGCAGCTTGAGGTAGCGCGCCGCTTCAGTCAGGCTGTAGGCGGGTTGATCTCTAAGATGGATGTTTTTGGCGTCCATGGTGGTTTGACGTTCGGACGCACTATTTTATGCCTTTGGGCAGCTGTTGGGAGACTTTCTGCCGCAGACCGATTGCTGGAACGCGATACCGCCGTGTGCGGGGACTGACTTTTCCGCTCAGTACGTCTCGCTCAATACGTCTCGATGTGGTAGCGGCCCTTTTCCCTTAACTGCGGCAGCAGCGCGTCCCAGTCGCCGCCGTGCTGGCGGCAGATGTCGCGGAAGGCTTCGTCGACGCCTTTCTCCATGCCCTTCAGGCCGCACAGGTAGATGTAGCAGTTCTCGTCGTTCAGCTGGCGCCAGACGTCGTCGTGACGCTCGCGGATGCGGTCCTGCACGTACTGCTTGGGCTGGCCGGGCACGCGCGAGAAGGCGAAGTTGATGTCGATGAAGTCCTTCGGCAGCTTCATGAGCGGGCCGAAGTAGGGCAGCTCGTCCGGCGCGCGGGCGCCGAAGAACAGCATCAGCGAGCCGCCTTCCTTGAGGCCGATGCGCCGGCGCCGCCGCTCGGTCATGGCGCGCATCGGCGCCGAGCCGGTGCCGGTGCAGATCATCATGAGCGAGCTGCCGGGATGGTTGGGCATCAGGAAGTTGGCGCCGAAGGGGCCGATCGCCTGCACCTTGTCGCCCTTCTTCAGGTCGCACAGGTAGTTCGAGCAGACGCCCAGCACCGGCTTCTTCTCGTGGTCCTCGGTGACGCGCTTCACGGTCAGCGCGCAGTTGTGATAGCCGGGCCGCTCGCCGTCGCGCGGGCTGGCGACCGAGTAGAGGCGCACGTGGTGCGGCCGCCCCTGTTCGTCGGTGCCGGGCGGCACGATGCCGATGTTCTGGCCCTCGAGCAGCGGGAAGTGCACGCCGCCGAAGTCGAGCACGATGTGGCGGATGTCGGCGCTGGCCTTGTCGCCGGTGAGGCGGAAGTTGCCGGCCACCGTGGCGGTGATCGGCCCCTTCTCGTTGTAGAGGTTCACCGCCGGCTTCTCCGCCGACCACGGCGCGGCCACCGGGCCGCCTTGGCCGGCGGTGGCTTCCGAGGTCAGGCGGGCGACGTCCACCGGTTCGGCCGCGGCTGTCGCCGCCACCACGGCGGCCGGCGCCGGCAGCTCGTCCCAGGAGTACTGTTCCTCCAGGGTGTAGGGCTTGCCCGGCGCGATGGGGAACCAGTTGTCGATGGCGCCGGTGGGGCAGGGCGGCACGCAGGCGCGGCAGTCGTTGCAGACCTCGGCCTTCACCACGTAATTGCGCGAGTCGTGGGTGATGGCCTTGACCGGGCAGGTCTCCTCGCAGGTGTTGCAGCGGATGCAGATGCCCGGGTCGATGAGG
>CAUJIV010000102.1 GCA_963205435.1 Pseudomonadota bacterium | reverse complement strand
CGGCGGCGAAGATCGTCCGTCCGGGAAAGCGCGCGCGCAGGCGGCGCAGGATCCAGTCGATCTCGGCCGAGTCGCCCGAGTGGTAGGCGCGCGACAGGCGGTTCGGCTCGCCCGAGCAGCCGCGGAAATGCGGCACGGCGCCGCCCCAGCCGCGGGCTGCCAGCGCCCGCATCAGGCCGGCGGCGTAATGGCTCGACGAGCTGCCCTCGAGCCCGTGGAACAGCACCACCAGCGGCGCGCCGTCCGCCGCGGCTAGCCAGTCGACGTCGATGAAGTCGCCGTCGGGCGTCTCCCAGCGCTCGCGGCGGTAGGCCGGCGCAGCACCGGCCACAGCGTCTGCGCGTGGCCGCCGCGCAGCCAGGCCGGCGCGCGATAGGCGGGCGGCGCCGTCAATGCAGGGTGGCGCTGATGCCGGCGGCGAGCTGGGCCGGCGCGCTCGAGGCGTGGCGCGACAGCAGGTGCCAGCCCTGGGCGCCGCGCATGAACACGTTGCTGGCGATCACCGGCGGCCGCTGCTGCTCCTCGCCTGCCACCGAATAGTGCTCGTGGGCGCTGTGCAGCGCCATCAGCACGCCCTGGCGGCGCACGGCGTCGGTGACGCGCACGCTGGCATGGCGGCCGCTGGCGAAGATCAGCCGCCAGCTCTCGCGCACCGCGGCGAAGCCGACGAGGCGCTCGCCGTCGGGGTGCACGCACACCACCTCCTCGTCCTCGGCCCAGATCGCCATCATGGCGTCGAGGTCGCCGCGCTCGAGCGCGTCGTAGAAGGCCGCCTCGGCGTCCTGCGGCGTGGCGAAGAAACGCATGGTCATGACAGCATCTCCGTGATGGCGGCGTGCGCGGCCTCCGGCAGCAGATCGTTCATGCAGCGGAAGTGGCCGAGCGGGCACTCGCGGGCGAAGCAGGGGCTGCAGTCGAGCCCGAGGCCGAGCAGGCGCGCGCGCCGCGACAGCGGCGGCGTATAGGCGGGGCTCGACGAGCCGTAGAGTGCCAGCAGCGGTCGGTCGAGCGCGGCGGCGACGTGCATCAGGCCGGAATCGTTGCTCACCACCAGCCTGGCGCAGGCGATGAGGTCGACGGCCTGGTCGAGGCTGGTGCGGCCGCACAGGTCGCGCGCGGCGCCCGCGGCCAGCCGCGCGATCTCGGCGCCGACCGGCGCGTCCTTCGCCGAGCCGACCAGCCAGACCGGCAGGCCCTGCGCCGCCAGGCGCTGCGCCAGCGCGGCGAAGTGCCGCGCCGGCCAGCGCTTGGCCGGGCCGTATTCGGCGCCGGGGCAGAAGACGACCGGTGCCGGCTCCGCCGCCAGGCCCAGCGTGTCCAGAGTGGCGGCGAGGGCGGCGGCATCGGTCTCCAGCCGCGGCGCGGCGAGCGGGGCGGGAGCCGCCGTTTTGTCATCCTCGGCCAGCAGGGCATAGCGCTGGGCGAGCTGCGGCAGGGTCTGCTCGTCGAGGCGCCGCATGCGGTTGAGCAGCAGGTGGCGCGCCTCGCCGCGAAAGCCGATGCGCCGCGGGATGCCGGCGAAGAACGGCAGCAGGGCCGATTTCCAGGAATTGGGCAGGACGATCGCCGCGTCGTAGCGCTCCTCGCGCAGCGCGCGGCCGGCGCGCCGCCGGCCGGCCAGGTTGAATTCGCCGTGGCCGAAGGGGTTCGGCAGGACACGGCGGATCTGGCGCATGCGCGCCAGCACCGGCGCCGCCCAGGCCGGCGCGAAGGCGTCGAGGACGAGGCCGGGATGGCGCTCGTGCAGGCGGGCGAACAGCGGCTGGGCGAGGATGGTGTCGCCGATCCAGGACGGGGCGACGACGAGCATTTTCATGTTGCGCTGCCGGGCAGGCGCGGGGGCCGGGCGGCGGGCGGGCCGGCCATCTTCGCGCTCGCCGGCTTCAGTGGCCGCTCGGCGCCTTGCCGCTGAAGGTGTAGCGCGTGCTGCAGTAGGGGCAGACGGCCTCGCCGGTCTTCAGCGGGTCGAGGAAGACGCGCGGATGGCGCGCCCACAGCGGCGCGCCGGGCGGCGGGCAGTGCAGCGGCAGGTCCCGCGCGGTGACGGCGACGACGCGGGCGGCGTCCTTGACTGCGCTCATCGGGCTGCCCTCAAACCGGCGTCAGCCAGCGCTTGTGCGCGGGCGAGCGGCCATTGACGACATCGAAGAACAGGTTCTGCAGGCGCTGCGTCAGCGGGCCGCGGCGGCCGGCGCCGATGACGCGGCCATCAACCTCGCGGATCGGCGTCACCTCGGCGGCGGTGCCGGTGAAGAAGGCCTCGTCGGCGATGTAGAGGTCGTCGCGGGTCAGCCGCTTCGCCCTGACCTCGTAGCCGAGCTCCCGCGCCAGCTCGATCACCGTGGCGCGGGTGATGCCGATCAGGGCCGAGGCGATCTCCGGCTCGTAGATCTGGCCGTCCTTGACGATGAACAGGTTCTCGCCGGCGCCCTCGGCGACGAAGCCGTCGACGTCGAGCAGCAGCGCCTCGTCGTAGCCGTGCTCGGTCGCCTCCATGTTGGCGAGGATCGAGTTGGCGTAGGTGCCCGAATATTTGGCGCGACACATCGAGACATTGACGTGATGGCGCGCGTAGGAGGAGGTCTTGACGCGGATGCCGTTGGCCAGCCCGTCCTCGCCGAGATAGGCGCCCCAGGGCCAGGCGGCGATGGAGACATGCACCTGGGCGCCCTTCGGCGAGACGCCCATCTTCTCCGAGCCGTAGAAGGCGATCGGCCGCAGGTAGCAGGACTCGAGCTGGTTGGCGCGCACCACCTCCCTGTGCGCTTCCATCAGCGTTTCCTTGTCCCACGGCATCTTCATCATGTAGATATGCGCCGAGTTGTAGAGCCGGTCGGTGTGCTCCTTCAGGCGGAAGATGGCGGTGCCGTCGTCGGTCTTGTAGGCGCGCAGCCCCTCGAACACGGCCAGACCGTAGTGCAGGGAATGGGTCAGCACATGGGTGGTTGCCTCGCGCCAGGGCACGAGCTGGCCGTCGTGCCAGATGAAGCCGTCGCGGTCGGCCATGGACATGGTGGATCTCCGGATTCGTTCGTGAATGCGGATTTTATCCCACCGCGGGGGCGCGGTAAAATCCGGCCATGGACCGCCTGTGGAAGCCCAGCGTCACCGTCGCCGCGCTGATCGAGCGCGACGGCCGCTTTCTCCTCGTCGAGGAGGAGACGGACGACGGCGTCCGCCTCAACCAGCCGGCGGGGCACCTGGAGGAAGGCGAGTCGCTGGCCGATGCCGTGGCGCGCGAGGCGCTGGAAGAGACGGCGCACCGCTTCCGGCCGGAATACCTGGTCGGCATCTATCAATGGCGCCGGCCCGACGGCAGGGCGACCTACCTGCGTTTCGCCTTCGGCGGCCGCCTGCTCGGCGTCGAGGCCGAGCGCGCGCTCGACCACGGCATCCTGCGCGCGCTGTGGCTGACGCCCGAGGAAATCGAGGCCGAGCGCGAGCGCCACCGCAGCCCGCTGGTGCTCGCCTGCCTGCGCGACCATCTCGACGGCCGGCGCCACGGCCTCGACCTGATCACGCGCTGCCCATGAGCCGGGGCACGGTGGTGGTCGGCATGTCGGGCGGGGTCGACTCCTCGGTCGCGGCGATGCTGCTGAAGCGGCAGGGCTGGCGCGTCAGCGGCCTTTTCATGAAGAACTGGGAGGACGACGACGACGCGGACTACTGTTCCTCGCGCCAGGATCTAGTCGATGTCGCCGCGGTGTGCGACATCCTCGGCATCGAGCTCGAGGTGGTGAATTTCTCCGCCGAGTACAAGGAACGCGTCTTCGCCGAGTTCCTGCGCGAGTATCGCGCCGGCCGTACGCCCAATCCCGATGTGCTGTGCAATGCGGAGATCAAGTTCCGCGCCTTCCTCGAGCATGCCCTGCGGCTCGGCGCGGAGAAAATCGCCACCGGCCACTATGCCCGCGTCCGCGAGGTGGCGACCGAGACCGGCAGCGAGCTGCAGCTGCTGAAGGCCGAGGACGGCACCAAGGACCAGAGCTACTTCCTCTACCGCCTCGGCCAGGCGCAGCTGGCCCGCACCCTGTTTCCGCTCGGCGACCTCTACAAGCGCGAGGTGCGCCAGATGGCGCGGCAGGCCGGCCTGCCCAACTACGCCCGCAAGGACTCGACCGGCATCTGCTTCATCGGCGAGCGGCCGTTCAAGGCCTTCCTCGCGCGCTACCTGCCGCGCCAGCCTGGCGAGATCCGTACGCTCGACGGCGATCGGCCGGTCGGCCGCCACGACGGGCTGATGTACCACACGCTGGGACAACGCAAGGGGCTCGGCATCGGCGGCATCGCCGGCGACCGCGGCGGCAAGCCGGGCGGCGAGCACGAGGCCTGGTATGTCGCCGGCAAGGACCTCGAGAAGAACATCCTCTATGTCGTCCAGGGCCACGACCATCCGGCCCTGTTCGCCGACCGCCTGCGGGCCATCGACCTGTCCTGGGTGAGCGGCCGGCCGCCGCGAGCGCACTGGGTATATACGGCGAAGACGCGCTATCGCCAGGCGGACGCGCCCTGCCAGGTCGAGCAGGTCGACGCGGAGCGCTGCGAAGTGATATTCGCCCGGCCGCAATGGGCGGTGACGCCAGGCCAGAGCGTGGTGCTCTACGACTCGACGGTCTGCCTCGGCGGCGGCATCATCATCTAGCCATCCGTGCGCGATCTGTTCAGCCGGCCGGCGGCGCGGTCTCGGCGAAGGACGGCCGCTGCATCAGCTCGTCATGCAGGCGGGCGAGATTGGTGTGGCGCTGGCGCCAAGGCAGGTCGGCCAGGCGCAGGTCCAGATAGCCAAGGGTGCAGCCGACGGCGATGTCGGCCAGCGAGAAGGCGCTGCCGCTGCACCAGGGCTGCTCGCCCAGCTCGGCGGCGACCGCGGCGAGGGCGTGGCCGATCTTGTCGCGTTGGCGCGAGATCGAGGCCGGGCTTTGCTCGTTCTCCGGCCGCTTCGTTTCGAGGAAAGCGGCCACCGCGGCGTCCTGGATGCCGTCGGCCAGCGCCTCCCAGCGCTTGATGCGCGTGCGCTCGCGGCCGGAGGCCGGCATCAGGCGGTTGTTCGGCGTCATGCCGTCGAGGTATTCGACGATGACGCGCGAATCGAACAGCGTGCTGTCGTCGTCGAGCACCAGCACCGGCACCTTGCCGAGGGGGTTGAAGGCGCCGACGGTGCTCCTGGCGTCCCACGGGTTGTCGAGGACGAACTCGCACTCGATCTTCTTTTCGGCGAGGACGACGCGGACCTTGCGCGTGTAGGGGCTGGTCGGCGAACCGATCAATTTCACGGCTTCAGCATCGCGCAGGCGTGTCCATGTGGCGAAATTATAGCAGCGCGGCCGGCGGGCACCGTGACGCAGATCACGCTGCCGGCGCGTGCTAGAATGCGCCGGCCGAGGAGCCGCCCCGCCGCGATGACCCTGACCCCGCTGACCGCCCTGTCTCCGCTCGACGGCCGCTATGCCGGCAAGGTGGAGTCGCTGCGCGCGCATTTTTCCGAATTCGGCCTGATCCGCAACCGCGTGCGCGTCGAGCTGGCCTGGCTCAGGGCGCTGGCCGGCGACGCGCA
>CAUJIV010000101.1 GCA_963205435.1 Pseudomonadota bacterium | reverse complement strand
CGGGTGGCGTGCAGGGCGTCCTCGACGCGGGCCTTCTTCTCCTTCATCTCGACCTCGGTGGCGGCGCCGACCTTGATCAGCGCCACGCCGCCGGCCAGCTTGGCCACGCGCTCCTGCAGCTTTTCCTTGTCGTAGTCGCTGGTGGCCTCGTCGATCTGGATGCGGATCTGCTTGACGCGGGCCTCGATGCCCTTGGCCTCGCCGGCGCCGTCGATCAGGGTGGTGTTTTCCTTGCCGATCTCGATGCGCTTGGCCTGGCCGAGATCCTTCAGCGTGGCCTTCTCCAGGGTCAGGCCGACTTCCTCGGCGATGACCTGGCCGCCGGTGAGGATGGCGATGTCCTCGAGCATGGCCTTGCGGCGGTCGCCGAAGCCCGGCGCCTTGACGGCGCAGGTCTTGAGGATGCCGCGGATGTTGTTCACCACCAGGGTGGCGAGCGCCTCGCCCTCGACGTCCTCGGCGATGATCAGCAGCGGACGGCCGGCCTTGGCCACCTGCTCGAGCACCGGCAGCAGGTCACGGATGTTGGAGATCTTCTTGTCGAAGAGCAGGATGAAGGGGTTTTCCAGGACGGCGATCTGCTTGTCCGGATTGTTGATGAAGTAGGGGCTGAGGTAGCCACGGTCGAACTGCATGCCCTCGACCACTTCCAGCTCGTTGTTGAGGCTCTTGCCGTCCTCGACGGTGATGACGCCTTCCTTGCCGACCTTGTCCATGGCGTCGGAGATGATCTTGCCGATGTCGGCGTCGGCGTTGGCGGAAATGGCGCCGACCTGGGCGATCTCGGTCGAGGTGGTGCAGGGCTTCGACAGCTTCTTCAGCTCATCGACCACGGCGACGACGGCCTTGTCGATGCCGCGCTTGAGATCCATCGGGTTCATGCCGGCGGCCACGTGCTTCATGCCCTCGCGGACGATGGACTGGGCCAGCACGGTGGCGGTGGTGGTGCCGTCGCCGGCGACGTCGGAAGTCTTCGAGGCGACCTCCTTCACCATCTGCGCGCCCATGTTCATGAACTTGTCCTTCAGCTCGACTTCCTTGGCGACCGAGACGCCGTCCTTGGTCACGGTCGGCGCGCCGAAGGAGCGCTCGAGCACGACATTGCGGCCTTTCGGGCCGAGGGTGACCTTGACCGCATCGGCCAGGATGTTAATGCCTTCCACCATGCGGTGGCGGGCGGAATCGCCAAATTTGACTTCTTTTGCAGCCATTGAATTCTCCTTTATATCCGGTTACTTGCCAGTCACGACACCCATGATGTCTTCTTCGCGCATGACGAGCAGCTCCTCGCCCTGCACCTTGACGGTCTGGCCGGCATACTTGCCGAACAGCACCTTGTCGCCGACCTTGACGTCGAGGGCGATGTGCTTGCCGTTCTCGTCGCGCTTGCCGGGACCGACGGCGACGATCTCGCCCTGGTCGGGCTTTTCCGCGGCGGTGTCCGGGATGACGATGCCGGAGGCCGTCTTGCGCTCTTCCTCGAGGCGCTTGACGATCACGCGATCATGCAAAGGACGGATTTTCATGAAGTTATCTCCTCTGTACAGATGAAATTTTACGAAAGTGAGCGTTTGCTCAGGCTCGAATTCAGTGAATCGGTGAGCAGCATTAGCACTCATGGCTAATGAGTGCTAATAATAAGGCCACACCCTCAATAATTCAAGGGGGATTATCGCGTTTTGCTAGAATTCCAAGCTTTGGGGCAGGCTGACGGCTTTGCCGAAGGCTCCGGAGGAATGGCTTTGAACCCACGCCGCAGTTTTCTCGTTCGCGCCACGGGACTGGCGGTTTCCGCTTCCCTGCTGTCGGCTTCGCGCGGCGCGCTGGCTTCGCTGCCCGAAACGCGCAGCCTGGCTTTCGAGCATACGCACACCGGAGAGCGCCTGACGACGGTCTATGCCATCGGCGACCGCTACCGGCCGGAAGGGCTGCGGCAGATCAACCGCATCCTGCGCGATCACTATTCGGGCGAGGTCGGCAGCATGGACCCGCGCCTGTTCGACCAATTGCACGAGCTCAAGCGTCTGCTCGGCTGCGACGCCCCCTTTCAGGTGATCTCGGGCTACCGCTGCCCGGCGACCAACGCCGCTCTTCGCAAGCGCGGCGGCGGCGTGGCGCGCCGCAGCCTGCACCTCGAGGGGCGGGCGATCGACATCCGACTGCCGGGCGTGGCCCTGGCCGAGTTGCGCGATGCCGCACTCGACCTGAAACTCGGTGGCGTCGGCTACTACCCGGCGTCGAACTTCGTCCACGTCGACAGCGGCCGCGTGCGTCACTGGTAGGCCGGGCGCGGGCGTGCCCGCAGCGCCCGCGCGAGCGCCTCGTCGTGCCGGTAGATGTCGGGCAGGAAGAGGACGCGGCCGTCTTCTTCCGCCACCGCCGTCGCGTAGAAGACGATCACCGGCACGGGCTTCGCCAGCCTCACGGCCGAGGACATTCCCGACTCCAGCGCCGCGCGCACGCGCGCCTCGCCACCCTCGACCTGCCCCTCCAGCAGGAACATCGCCAGCGCCGCCGGATCCTCGACGCGGATGCAGCCGTGGCTGAAGTCGCGCCGGCTGCGCGCGAACAGGGCGCGCGACGGCGTGTCATGCAGATAGATGTCCATGTCGTTGGGCAGGACGAACTTGACGCGGCCGAGGGCGTTGCGCGGTCCGGGGCGCTGGCGCAGGCGCAGCTCGCCGCGCCGCAGGGCGGCGAGGCCGGCCTCGTCGATGCGGCCGTCGGCGTCGCGGTCGACGGCGCCACCGACGATCTCCATGCCTTCGCGCGCCAGGTAGCCCGGATCGCGCCGCAGCTTGGCGACGATCTCGTTGCGCGTGATCGAGGCCGGCACGTTCCACCAGGGGTGGTATTCGATCTGGCGCAGCGTGCCCATGAAGACCGGCGTCTGCGTCACGGCGGCGCGACCGACGACGACGTTCATGGCGAGGCGGCGCAGCGCCCTGCCCTCGCGCACCTCGAGGCCGCGCAGGCGGAATTCCGGAATGTTGATGGCGACCAGCTTCTCCGCCCGCAACGGCGGCAGCCAGCGCAGCCGCTCGAGCGCCAGCTCGATCTGGCGGACGCGATGGGCGAGCGGCATGTTGAGCTGGGCGAAGCTCTGCGCTCCGAGGATGCCGTCGGCTTCGAGGCCGTGGCGCGCCTGGAAGCGGCGCACCGCCTCCACCAGCTCGCCTTCATAGCGCGCCGGCAGCGGCGCCGCCTCCGGCAGATCGCCCAGGGCGACGAGCAGCCGCCGCAGTTCGGCCAGGTCCGCGTAAGGCATGCCCGGCTCGAGCTTGCGCAGCGGCGGCAAGTCCGGCGCGGGCAGTTCGGCGGCCAGGCGGCGGTATTCCGCGAGCGCCTGGCGCAGGCGCCGATAGGACGGATGGGAAGGCGGCGCCGCGGCGGCCAGCCCGGCCAGGTCGTCGCTGTCGAGGGCCCGGCGCAGCCGCCCGGCGAAGCCCGAAGGCTCTGGCGGCGACTCGATGAGCACGCCCAGCGGGCGCGGATTGACGCGGCCGGAGCCGACATCGCGCAGCCAGCGCAGCAGGGCGGCGGACAGTGCGACGTCGAGGCGTGTCGCGTCCGGTTCCGCCAGCGGACGGGCAGCCGCCGCGTCAAGCCGGTCGGCGAGCGCCTCCGCCGCATAGTCGCCGGCATCGAGGCCGTCCTCGCCGGCGCGGCGCAGGATGTCGATGGCCTGCAGCGCCTGCCGGCGCGGACGCCCGCCCTCGAGCCAGGCCGGCCGGAAGTCCGCGCCCGCGTAGAACCGCTCCAGTTCGGCGCTGAGCCAGGAATGCCCCTGCCCTTCGGGCAGGGCCTGCATGGCGCCGCGCAGCGTCGCTTCATCGGCGCCGGCCACGCCGGCGAACAGGACGAGCGCCAGCAGCGCGGAAACGAAGACCGGCGTCGTCCGGCGCCGGCGCATCGGCCGGAGAACTGTCGCCAGCATGGGCGTCAAACAGGGCACGGTTCAACTCTTGGCAAGAATCGGCAGCCCGCATCATTCCATCTTTTCGTGGCGCAAGAGCGTGCATTTCTCACTTGGCGGGCCCGCCGAAAAGCCCCGCGATAAAATGCCGGCATGATCCGCCCGCCCGCAATCATTCGTCATTGCCTGCTGCCGGCGCTGCTGCTCTTTGCGACGGCGGCCGCCGCGCAGAGCCCCGAGCGCCTGCCGGCGCCGGTGGCCAGCGCGCTGAAGGCGGCCGGCGTGCCGCCGGCCGCCGTCGCGCTGCTGGTGCAGGACGTCGATTCGCGCCTGCCGCGCACGAGCTTCAACGCCGGCCAGCCGATGAACCCGGCCTCGGTGATGAAGCTCGTCACCACCTTCGCCGGGCTGGAGCTGCTCGGTCCGGCCTACACCTGGAAGACCGAGGCCTGGGCCGCCGGCCCGCTGAAGGATGGCGTGCTCGAGGGCGACCTGGTGCTGAAAGGCGGCGGCGATCCCAAGCTGGGCCTCGAGCAGTTCTGGCTGCTGCTGCGCCAGTTGCGCGAGAAGGGCCTGCGCGAGATTCGCGGCGACCTGCTGCTCGACCGCGGCTACTTCGCCGCCGAGGGCCACGACCCGGCGCGCTTCGACAACGCGCCGCTGCGCCCCTACAACGTCGGGCCGGACGCGCTGCTGGTGAATTTCAAGTCGATCCGCCTCGACTTCCTGCCCGACGCGGAAGGCAAGAGGCCGGCGGTCCACGGCGAGCCGGCGCTGCCGCAGATCGACCTCGTCAATCTGCTGAAGCCCGCCGGCGGCCCCTGCCCCGCCGCCTGGCACGAGGATCTGCGCATGGATGCCGTCGCCGCCGGCGCGACGACGCGGCTGATCCTCACCGGCAGCTATCCGCACGCCTGCGGCGAGAGGAGCCGCCACGTCGCCGTGCTCGACCCGGTCGACTACGCCGGCGACCTGTTCCGCCTGCTGTGGCGCGAGCTGGATGGCCGCTTCGACGGCGCCGTGCGCGAGGGCAGCGCGCCGGCCGCGGCGCGCCTGCTGGCGCGCGCCGAGTCGCCGACGCTGGCCGAGGTGGTGCGCGACATCAACAAGCTCAGCAACAACGTCATGGCGCGCCAGCTCTTCCTCACCCTCGGCGCGGAGGCGGCAGGGCCGCCGGCGCGTGCCGCCGAGGCCGTGGGCGCGATCCGCGCCTGGCTGGCGCGAAGGGAGCTGCGCATGCCGGAGCTGGCCATCGAGAACGGCGCCGGGCTGTCGCGCAGCGACCGCATCAGCGCCGAGAGCCTCGGCCGCCTGCTGCAGGCGGCCTGGGAGAGCCCGCTGATGCCGGAGTTCATCGCCTCGCTGCCGCTCGCCGGCATCGACGGCACCATGCGCAAGCGCATGAACGGCAGCGGCGCCGCCGGCCGCGCGCATGTCAAGACCGGCTATCTCGAGGGAGTGCGGGCGCTGGCCGGCTACGTGCTCGACCGGCGCGGCCGCCAGGTCATCGTCGTCTTCATGGCGAACCACCCGAACGCCCTGGCGGCGAAGGCCGCCGCCGATGCCCTGCTCGAGTGCGCCTACGAGAGGAACTGCTGATGCGCCGCGCGCTGCTGCTCGCCGCCGCCTTCGCCTGGATGGTGCTGTTCATCGAGGCGGTGCGGGCGGCGGCGGCCTGGTGGCGCGGCGAGGCGCAGCTCGGCGCCCTCGATTACCTGCTGGCCGGCGCGCTGCCGCTGCTGCTGTGGGTCTGGTGGCGGCGCTTCTCGATGTTCCGCAAGGACTGCGGCAAGGGCGCCTGCCTGCTGCCGGAGGAACAGGACGGGCCGCCGCGCTCAGGCGCGCGAAGGCCGCAATAGCTCGATGCGCAGGGCGCCCTCGAAAGGGGGCACGTGGCACTCGACGATGTCGCCGGCGGCGAGCTGCAGCCGGACGCCGACGATGTCGGCGGCGACCGGCAGGCGGGCGACGCAGCGGTCGGCCAGCACGGCGGCGCGCACCGCTGCCGCGCCGCGCCGCGACAGGTAGGCCAGCACGCGCGCCAGCGAATGTCCCTCGTAGAGCACGTCG
>CAUJIV010000100.1 GCA_963205435.1 Pseudomonadota bacterium | reverse complement strand
GAAGGCGGCGACCGAAAAGCTTGACTCGATTCGCGACGAAACCCAACGCCTCGAATCCCTCTACCAGCGCAAGCTCGCCGCGCTCGACGAATTGAAGAAGTCGCTGCTGCATCAGGCATTCAGCGGCCAACTGTAAGGAGTACGGCCCATGGCAGTGCAACCCGCCTTCTTCGAGACTCTGGCCATCCGCCGTGTCTATGACGAGACCACCGAAACCTGGTGGTTCTCGGTGGTCGACATCATGCAGGTACTCACCCAGCAGCCCGATTACCAAGCGGCGCGAAACTACTGGAAGGTGTTGAAAAACCGGCTGGCCAAGGAAGGTAGTCAGTCGGTTACAAACTGTAACCGACTGAAATTGCCCGCCGCCGATGGCAAGAATTACCTGACCGACGCCGCCACCGCCGAAACCCTGCTGCGCCTGGTGCAGTCCGTGCCCAGCCCGAAGGCCGAGCCGATCAAGCTGTGGCTGGCGAAGGTGGGCTACGAGCGCATGCAGGAAATGGGCGATCCCGGCCGCGCGCTCGACCGCGCCCGCGAGACCTGGCAGAAGCACGGGCGCAGCGAGAAGTGGATACAGCAGCGCATGACCGGGCAGGAAACGCGCAACAAGCTCACCGACTACTGGGCCAGCCACGAGATCAAGCCGGGCGAGGAATTCGCCATCCTGACCAACATCATCCATCAGGAATGGTCGGGCGTCGGCGTCAAGGCACACAAGAAGCTCAAGGGCTTGCAGGATCACAATTTGCGCGACCACATGAGCGAGGCCGAACTGATCTTCACCGCGCTGGCGGAACTCTCGGCGCGCCAGATCGCCGAGTCGGACGAGGCCACCGGCCTGGCCGAAAACGAAGTAGCCGCGAAGAAGGGCGGAACGATCGCCAAACAGGCGCGTCAGGCGCTGGAAGCCAAAACCGGCAAGCCGGTGGTGACGGGCGAGAATTTCCTGCCGCCGGCCAGTGGCAAATCTCGCAAGCTGACGAAAAAGCCCTGACTGCCGCCGTCCCGCCATCCGCTACGGCGAGGAGAGCGTTTCTTGCTCGACCGCCTTGTGGCGCAGTTGTTTCATCAGCGCCGACTTTCAACCGCTCAGAATCCGGCTTCCTTTTGATGTCGCACGGCCAGAATGACGACTTCATCTTCGGCGAAGCGGTAGCGCACCACGTAGCCGCTGTCGCCGAAATCCACCGGCCAGTCGCGAAAGGCTTCGTCCATGTCTTCGACAACTCGGCCAACCTGCGGGTGCGTGGCGAGGATCCTAGCCCCGTCGCGGATCGCCTTGACCGCGCGCCTTGCTGCCGCGATATTCTTTCCGGCGAGAAAACGGTACAGACGCTGCACGCCGGCCAAGGCCGGTTCCGACCAGACCAGGCGTGGCATCAGGTGTGACTGACGGGCGGCTCGATGTCGTTGCCGGCTTCAAGTTCGGCCAGCCAGGCATCGGCTTCTTCGGCGGTGACGTGCCGGCCCGTACTCTGGTAATAGTTCCAGGCATCGAGCGCTTCCTGGCGGAAGGCTTCGCGCTGTTCCTCGCGCGTCACATACTGCTCGATGGCCTCGCGCATCAGCCAGTGCATTGGCCGACGGCGCTGCTCGGCCAAGGTCCGCATGCGATCCTTTAGCGGCTCGGCGAGACGAACGGCAACTGGATTTGAGGCCATAGTAGTCTCCTGTAATACAGTGCAATACAGTATAGCATCTGCTTGCCGTTCCGCCAGCTCTGCGCCGACTTTCATTTGGCTTGACTCATAACTTGACTGATACTTGACTTTCACTTAGGCTGCCGTCATGGCCTATGTCCCGCAATTCAGCATCACCCCCGCCCTGCTGGCCGAAGTCGAGCAGGTGGCGGCCTTGCGCGAGCGCATCCAGAACACGGTGGTCGATCTGGCCTGGATTCCCGCCCTGCAAAAGGACACCCGCAGCCGCAACGTCCATGCCTCGACGGCCATCGAGGGGAACCCGCTCACGCTGGAGCAGGTGCGCGCACTGGAAGAAGGGCGCGCGCTTTCCGCGCCCGGCGCACGGCCCAGGCGCGAGGTGATCAATTATTTCGCCGGGCTGCGCTACGTGGGGAAGCATGCCCGCAAGAAGAAGATCGGCCACGCGGACATCCTGGAACTGCACCGGATTCTGGCCGGCGAGGTGATGGACCAGGGCGAGGCCGGGAGGTACCGGATGATCACGGTCCGGGTCGGGCAATACCGTCCGCCGCCGCCGGATGCCGTTTCGGGGCTGATGTTCGAGTTGCTGGAGTGGTGGAACGGGGCGGCGGCGAAGCTCTCGCCCGTGCTGAGTTCGGCGATCCTGCATTACCGCTTCGAGGCCATCCATCCCTTCGCCGACGGCAACGGCCGCACCGGACGCGCGCTGGCGCTGTGGGAGCTTTACCGGCGCGGCTTCGACACGCATCACATCTTTGCCGTGGACGAGTATTACTGGGAGGACCGGCCCGCCTACTACGCCGCGCTGCAGGGGGTGCGCGAGGCCGGGGACGACCTGAGCGCCTGGCTGGAGTATTGCGCGGCGGGATTGCGCCAGACGCTGGAACGGGTCTGGCTGCGGATTCAAACCTTGCAGGTCGGCTCCGCGGAGAAACTGGTATTGCGTCCGCGCCAGGAACAGTTGCTGCACCTGCTGCGCGACCACGGCGGCATGGCGCCGGCGCAGATATGGGCGGCGCTGGGCGTGTCGCGGCAGGGGGCAATGGATTTGCTGCGTCCGCTGCTGGATGCGGGCGTGGTCGAAAAGGTCGGCGGCAACAAGACCGGCCGCTATGTCCTGAAGAACGCATGAACGAAGCCGAAACCCGCGCCGAGCACATCGACCCGGCCCTCGCCGCCGCCGGCTGGGGCCGAGTGGAAGGCAGCCGCGTCCGGCGCGAGTACCCGATCACGCTCGGCCGGCTGGAAGGCGCGGGCCGGCGTGGCAAGGCCTTGAGCGCGGACTACGTGCTCGAATACCGCAACACCCGGCTGGCGGTGGTGGAAGCCAAGGCCTGGGACAAGGAACTCACCGAGGGCGTCGGCCAGGCCAAGGACTACGCCGGCAAGCTGGCGATCCGCTTCGGCTATGCCAGCAACGGCCGGGGCGTCTACGGCATCGACATGCAGACCGGTGCGGAGGGCGAACGGGCCGGCTTTCCGGCGCCGGACGAACTCTGGAATCTCACTTTCGCCGCGCCGAATGCCTGGCGCGACCGCTTCGCCGCCGTGCCGTTCGAGGACAGGGGCGGCTTCTTCCAGGGGCGCTACTACCAGGACATCGCCGTCGAGCGCGTGCTGGCGGCGCTGGCCGAGGGGCGCAAGCGCATCCTGCTGACGCTGGCGACGGGCACGGGCAAGACCTTCATCGCCTTCCAGGTTGCCTGGAAGCTGTTCCACAGCCGCTGGAACCTGAGCGGAGAGCCGACGCGCCGGCCGCGCATCCTGTTCCTCGCCGACCGCAACATCCTGGCCGACCAGGCCTACAACGCCTTTTCGGCCTTTCCCGACGA
>CAUJIV010000099.1 GCA_963205435.1 Pseudomonadota bacterium | reverse complement strand
GACAGCCATCCCGACTTGGCGAAGGACGGCAGCAGCAGGGTGTATATCCACACGGCAAAGCCGGCCAGCAGCCCGGCGATGGCGCCCTGCCGTGTGCCGCCCTTCCAGTAGATGCCGCCGAAAATCGCCGGCGCGAACTGGGCGACGGCGGCAAAGGAGATGAGGCCGATGCCGACCAGGGCGTAGGCCTCGCCGGCGGCGCGGAAATAGATGTAGCCGAGCAGCAGGATGACGGCGATCGCCCAGCGGCGGATCGACAGCAGCAGTCCGGACAGGTCGCGCCGCTCCTGCAGGCGCAGGGAGCGCCAGCGCAGCAGGCCCGGCATGACGAGGTCGTTGCAGACCATGGTCGATAGCGCGATGGTCTCGACGATGACCATGCCGGTGGCGGCGGACAGTCCGCCGATGAAGACGAACAGGGCGATCGCCTCGTGCCGCTCCACCATCGGCACGGTGAGGACGAAGGTGTCGGCATCGACGCTGCCGTCGGGGAAATGCAGCATGCCGCCGATGGTGATCGGCAGCACGAACAGGTTGATCAGGATCAGGTAGAGCGGGAACAGCCAGGTCGCCCGCGCCAAATGGCGCTCGTCCACGTTTTCGACGACGGCGATCTGGAACTGGCGCGGCAGGAACATGACCGCCAGCATGGAAAGGAAGGTCATCGACCACCAGCTGCCGTAGCTGGCGCCGCTATCGGCCATCGTCGCCAGCGCCTGCAGCTTCGGCACCTGCTCGGCGCGGGCGAAGATGTCGCCGATGCCGCCATAAATGCCGAAGGTGATGAAGATGCCGACGGCGAGGAAGGCGAGCAGCTTGACCACCGACTCGAAGGCGATCGCCGCCACCATGCCCTCGTGGCGCTCGGTGACGTCGAGGTGACGGGTGCCGAAGAGGATGGTGAACGCCGCCAGGATGAGCGCGATGTAGAGCGCGCTGTCCTGCAGCAGCGGCACGGCGCCGGCCTTCGCCGGCATGACGATGTCGGGGTAGTTGAGCAGGATGGCGAAGCTGTTCGACACCGCCTTCAGCTGCAGCGAGATGTAGGGAATGATGCCGATCACGGCGATCACGGTGACGAGGCCGCCGAGCAGCTGGCTCTTGCCGTAGCGCGAGGAGATGAAGTCGGCGATGGAGGTGATGCGGTTGGCCTTGCTGATGCGCACGATCTTCAGCATGACGAACCACCACAGCGCGATCACCAGCGTCGGGCCGAGGTAGATCGGCAAGAAGCCGATGCCGGTGGATGCGGCGCGGCCGACGCTGCCGTAGAAGGTCCACGTCGTGCAATAGACGGCCAGCGAGAGCGCGTAGATCGTCGGGTTGGCGATGATCGAGCGGCCGGCGTCGGCCCGCTTGTCGCCGTAGTAGGCGATGGCGAACAGCACCCCGAGATAGATGAAGGAAACGCTGGCGACGACCCAGCCCTGGAGCATCGCCGGCCCCTAGTCCTTGCGCCGCTCGATGACCAGCGCCATCAGCCCGATCAGCAACGCCCAGGCGACGAACACGTAAAGGTAGAGCAGCGGGATGCCGAACAGCCTGAGCGGCTGGTTGAACAGGGCGATCAGCGGATAATTGAACAGCACGCAGCCCAGCAGAAACAAGGCCGCCAGCCGCTGTCCCGTGGCGATGGCGCGATTCATGGCCCCTCCTCGCAGCGTCGCGGCGCGCCCGGCGTGCGCGCCGTCACGATTATAGCCCGGCCCTAGGCCCGGCCCTCGACGGAAAGAAGGGCGCCGCGGCGCCCTTCTTGCCTGCCTTGCCTGGCAGCCGCTCAGGAAGCGTTCTGCTTGAGCTGCTCGAGGATGGCCGGGTTTTCCAGTGAAGTGGTGTCCTGGGTGATCTCCTCGCCCTTGGCGATCGAGCGCAGCAGCCGTCGCATGATCTTGCCGGAGCGCGTCTTCGGCAGGTTGTCGCCGAAGCGGATGTCCTTCGGCTTGGCGATGGCGCCGATTTCCTTGGCAACGTGGGCGCGCAGTTCATCGGCGATTTTCTTGGCGTCGGCGCCGGCGGGCCGCGCCTGCTTGAGCACGACGAAGGCGCACACCGCCTCGCCGGTCAGGTCGTCCGGACGGCCGACCACGGCGGCCTCCGCCACCAGCGGATGCGCCACCAGCGCCGACTCGATCTCCATCGTGCCGAGGCGGTGGCCGGAGACGTTGAGCACGTCGTCGATGCGACCGACGATCCAGAAATAGCCGTCGCTGTCGCGGTGGGCGCCGTCCCCGGCGATATAGAACTTGCCGCCGAAATCCTCCGGATAATAGGTCTTGCGGAAGCGCTCGGGGTCGCCCCAGATGGTGCGGATCATCGCTGGCCACGGCCGCTTGATGACGAGGAAGCCGCCCTTGCCAGGCTCGACGTCGGCGCCGGTCTCGTCGACGATGGCGGCGAAGATGCCCGGCAGCGGCAGCGTGCAGGAGCCCGGCTTGAGCGGCGTGGCGCCGGGCAGCGGCGTGATCATGTGCACGCCGGTCTCGGTCTGCCACCAGGTGTCGACGATCGGGCAGCGGCCGTTGCCGACGGTGGTGTAATACCACATCCACGCCTCGGGGTTGATCGGCTCGCCGACTGAGCCGAGGATGCGCAGGCTCGACAGGTCGTATTTCTTCGGCAGGTCGGGGCCGGCCTTGATCAGCGAGCGGATCGCCGTCGGCGCCGTGTAGAAGACGCTGACCCTGTGGTCCTGGATCATCTTCCAGAAGCGGCCGGCGTCCGGGTAGGTCGGCACGCCCTCGAAGATCACCTCGGTGGCGCCGGCCGCCAGCGGGCCGTAGGTGACGTAGGAGTGGCCGGTGACCCAGCCGACGTCGGCGGTGCACCAGAAGACGTCGCTCGACTTGATGTCGAACACCCACTTCATGCTCATCACGGCGCCGAGCAGGAAGCCGGCGCTGGAATGCTGCACGCCCTTCGGCTTGCCGGTCGAGCCGGAGGTGTACAGGATGAACAGCGGATGCTCGCCGCCGACCGGCGTCACCGGGCATTCGTCGGCCATGCCCTGCTCGATGTCGTGCCACCACAGGTCGCGGCCCTCGTTCCAGGCGATCTTGCTGCCCGAGCGCTTGTAGACGACCACTTTCTCGATGCCCTCGCAGCCGCCCATCGCCAGCGCCTCGTCCACGGCCGGCTTGAGCGGGATTTCCTTGCCGCCGCGGAACTGGCCGTCGGCCGTGATGACCAGCCTGGCCTTGCCGTCGACGATGCGCTCCTGGATGCTCTTCGCCGAGAAGCCGCCGAAGACCACCGAGTGAATGGCGCCGAGCCGGGCGCAGGCCTGCATGGCAACGACCGCCTCTATCGACATCGGCAGGTAGATGAGGACCATGTCCCCCTTCTTGATGCCGAGTCCCTTCAGCGCGTTGGCGAAGCGGCAAACGCGATGATAGAGCGCCTGGTAGCTGATGCGCGTGACCTTGCCGTCGTCGGCCTCGAAGATCAGCGCCGTCTTGGTCGGTTGCGTCTGCAGATGGCGGTCGAGGCAGTTGTAGGAGACGTTCAGCTCGCCGTCCTCGAACCACTTGAAGAAGGGCGCTTTCGATTCGTCGAGCACCCGGGTGAAGGGCTTGTGCCAGACCAGGTTGTCACGCGCCGCCTTGCCCCAGAACCCCTCGAGGTCCTTTTCGCTCTGCGCGTACAGCTCGCGGTAGGCCTCCATGCCGCCGACATTGGCCTGGGCGACGCACTCGGCCGAGGGCGGGAAGACGCGTTTCTCATTCAGGACGGAATCGATCGTGGACGACATCTGGAACTCTCCTCTGGCTGTTTGTTCTGGAACTGGCTGGCGCCACCCTCAAGGAAATGCACCGGCGGCCGGCATGCCCCGGCGCCGGATCGAAAAAATTCTTAGGATCAGGCCATTATACGAAATAGGAACGGTATAGACAAAAGCTGACGGCTTTCTTACAGGCCGCCGGGAGCAAGCCGCGCGGCGGCCCCGATGATAGAATCGCAACCCTGCCCCGCGGCGGCCCCTCGCCCGCGGATGCGCCCGGCAAGGCGCCTGCGGCGTGCGCCGGCCCGCGAAAACCCGAACGGAAATCCCCCATGGCCACCATCAAGCAGGACGACTTCATTCAGAGCATCGCCGACGCCTTCCAGTACATCAGCTATTACCACCCGGCCGACTACATCCGCGCCCTCGGCGAGGCCTACGAGAACGAGCAGAGCCCGGCGGCGCGCGACGCCATCGCCCAGATCCTCGTCAACTCGCGCATGTGCGCCGAGGGCCATCGGCCGATCTGCCAGGACACCGGCATCGCGGTGGTCTTCCTCAAGGTCGGCATGGACGCACGCTGGGACGCCAGCCTCGGCCTGCAGGAGATGGTGGACGAAGGCGTGCGCCGCGCCTACACAGATCCCGGCAACAAGCTGCGCGCCTCGGTGCTGCGCGACCCGGCCGGCGCGCGCAGCAACACGCGGGACAACACCCCGGCGGTGGTGCATGTCGAGATCGTCCGCGGCGACGGCGTCGAGGTGACCTGCGCCGCCAAGGGCGGCGGCTCGGAGAACAAGTCGAAGCTGGTCATGCTCAACCCGTCGGATTCCATCGTCGACTGGGTGCTGAAGACGGTGCCGGCCATGGGCGCCGGCTGGTGCCCGCCGGGCATGCTCGGCATCGGCATCGGCGGCACGCCGGAGAAGGCCATGCTGCTGGCCAAGGAGTCCCTCATGGCGCCGATCGACATCCAGGCGCTGAGGGCGCGCGGGGCGCGCAACCGCGTCGAGGAACTGCGCCTCGAGCTGCACGAGAAGGTCAATGCGCTGGGCATCGGCGCCCAGGGTCTGGGCGGGCTGACCACCGTGCTCGACGTCAAGATCCTCGATTACCCGACCCACGCCGCCTCGCTGCCGGTGGCCATGATCCCCAACTGCGCCGCCACCCGCCACGTGCATTTCCGCCTCGACGGCTCCGGCCCGGCGCGGCTCGACCCGCCCGACCTCGCCGACTGGCCGCGCATCGCCTACGACGCCGGCAAGGGCAACCGGGTCAACCTGGACACGGTGACGCGCGAGGAGGCGGCCGCCTGGCAGCCCGGCGAGGTGCTGCTGCTCTCCGGGCGGCTGCTCACCGGCCGCGACGCCGCCCACAAGCGCCTCGTCGGCATGCTCGACAAGGGCGAGGCGCTGCCGGTCGATTTCCGCAACCGCTTCATCTACTACGTCGGCCCGGTCGACCCGGTGCGCGACGAGGTGGTCGGCCCGGCCGGCCCGACCACGGCCACCCGCATGGACAAGTTCACCCGGCAGATGCTCGAGCAAACCGGCCTGCTCGGCATGATCGGCAAGGCCGAGCGCGGCGCCGCCGCCATCGAGGCGATCCGCGACAACCGCGCCGTCTATCTGATGGCCGTCGGCGGCGCCGCCTATCTGGTGTCGAAGGCCATCCGCGCCGCCCGCGTCGTCGCCTTCGAGGACCTCGGCATGGAGGCGATCTACGAGTTCGAGGTGAAGGACATGCCGGTCACCGTCGCCGTCGACGCCCGCGGGGCGGCGGTGCACCAGAGCGGCCCGCGCGAGTGGCAGGCGCGCATTGGCAAGATTCCGCTGGCGCAAGCCTGAGTCCGGCGCCGGCCAGGAGACGCCAACCCAGAGCGACGGCTCAGGCGGCGCAGTCGACCACCACGCGTCCGTGCGCCCGGCCCTCGATGAAGTCCTGGAAGACCGGCGCCAGCTGCGACAGGGGGACGGTGCGCGTGGCGCCGGCCAGATGCCTCGGCTTCATGTCGCTTGCCAGCCGCTGCCAGACCTTGCGCCGCAGCGGCATGGCGGTATAGCCCGAGTCGATGCCGAGCAGGCTGGCGCCGCGCAGGATGAAGGGCGCCACCGTGGTGTTCAGGCTCATGCTGGCGGCCAGGCCGATGCTGGCGATGACGCCGTTCTGCTGCATGGTGCTGGCGATCCAGGCCAGCACCTCGCCGCCAAGGTTGTCCACGGCGCCCGCCCACAGCGCCTTGTCGAGCGGCTTGATCTTCGCAAGATCGAGGCTGGTGCGCAGCATCACCTCGCTGGCGCCGAGTCCCTTCAGGTAATCGGCCTGGCTCTCCTTGCCGGTGAGGGCCACCACCTCGTAGCCCAGCCTGGACAGGATGTCGACGGCGATGCTGCCGACGCCGCCGGTGGCGCCGCTGACGATGACCCTGCCGTTGGCCGGCTTCAGGCCGTTTTCCTCCATGCGCACGATGCCCAGCGCCGCCGTGTAGCCGGCCGTGCCGAGGGCCATCGACTCGAACAGCGACAGGCCTGCCGGCAGCGGCACCACCCAGTCGGCCGGCACCCGGCCGTAGCCGGCATAGCCGCCGTGATGGGCGACGCCGATGTCGTAGCTGGTCGCGATCACCTCGTCGCCTTCCTTGAAGCGGCCGTCCGTGCTGGCCACGACCGTGCCCGCCATGTCGATGCCGCCGATGCAGGGGAAGCGGCGGATGATCTTGCCCGCTCCGGTGGCCGCCAGCGCGTCCTTGTAATTGACGCTCGAGTAGGCGACCTTCAGCGTCACCTCGCCCGGATCGAGACGATCCTCGCTGAAGTCGGTCAGGCGGGAAACCGTCCTGCCGTCCTTCTGGTCGATCAAAAAGGCCTTGAATGAAAGCATGGTCACTCCCTCTCTGGAGAATTGCCGGCGAGCCGGAAGCAAAAAAATGCTTATATACTGCGTAACATCAATATGTTGCGATATTTATTTAAAGTTCCATAATAAATATGGCTTTACAGAACGATTTCTCGCCGCTATAGTCAAGTCCATGAATTTTAGGCACATCGTTTTCGGCATCGGCGCCCTGGCCTGCTCCGGCAGTCTCCTTGCCGCTGAAGCGTCGCAGGCTCCTGCTCCGCAATCCCTGTTCGCCCGTTATGCCAGCGATGCCCAGGAACTGGTGTTACGCGCACTCTCCCTGGTCGGCGCCAATTATCGGCGAGGCGGCGAATCCCCCGACACCGGTTTCGACTGCAGTGGCCTGGTTCGTCATGTGTTCCGTGAAAGCCTCGGCCTGTCGCTGCCGAGGACTTCAAAGGAAATCAGCCACTTCGGCGAAAAGATCGACAATGAGGCACTGCAACCGGGCGACCTGGTCTTCTTCAACACCCTGCGCCGGGGATTCTCCCACGTTGGCATCTACCTTGGCGAGCACCGCTTCGTCCATGCGCCGGTAACGGGCGGCCAGGTGCGCATCGAGGACATGCGGAAAAGCTACTGGGTCAAGCGCTTCAACGGTGCCCGCCGCATCGCCGCCGCCCTTGCCGGCGGCGGTCAGGGTTCTTCAGACTAGCCGTTTTTTCAGCGACAGCAAAACGAAAGGCCAACCCGTGGGTTGGCCTTTCGTTTTGCTGGTTGCGGGGACAGGATTTGAACCTGTGACCTTCGGGTTATGAGCCCGATAAAGTATGTTTTCCCTTAAATTTCATTGAATATATTTTGTCAATATTTTTATACAGTTATGCAACTTTTCTAGACATAAGGTGAGAAAACATTTTCCTTGATATTCCCTAAAATTCCCCTAAAATGCTGACACAGTGCTGACACAGCGCTGACACGGGCCAAACATGATTCACTTTCGGGGGCGATCATGACACAGGGAAAAGGGCGCCAAAACTTCACCATCGGGCTTGTTTCGAATTTCAAATGCCCCGCCGGCAAACATCAGGCTTACCTTTGGGACAGCAGGGTTCCTGGCCTGGGGCTTCGGGCAACCGCCGGCGCCACGTCCTACATATTCAATTCTCGGCTGCGCGGCAGGGGCTTGCGTTTGACGATCGGCAGCACGAAGCATTGGACGCTGGCCGCAGCCCAGGCCGAGGCCCGTAGGCTGGCTGGCTTGATAGACGCCGGCATCGACCCGCGCCAGGAAGCAGCCGCCCAAGCCGCCCAGGCCGAGGCAGAGCGCCTCGAAGCCGCAGCCGTCGAGCAGCGCGAGGCAATGCTGGTGCGCGAGGCTTGGGGCGCCTATATCTCCCACCAAAAAGCCCGCATGGCCATGCCCCACGTCCAGCGCGGCAAAAAATGGGGCGATCGGCACCTGCTCGACCATGAGCGCCTGGCGCAGCCAGGCGGGCAGCCACGCAAGCGCAGCCCGAAGCTGACGCGGCCAGGGCCGCTGGTGCCGCTACTTGACATGCGATTGAAAGACGTCACGCCGGAGGCCCTGCGGGCTTGGGTGGCAGCGGAAGCCGAAACCCGGCCAAACGGCGCCCGGCAGGCTTTCGAAGCATTCAGAGCCTTCTGGCGCTGGTGCGGCAAAACCGCGCCCTACTCAGCCATTGTCGATGCAGCCTTGTTTGACGATCCGGCCCTGCGGGATTTTGTGCCGGCGCGGCGCGCCAAAAAGGGCGACGCCCTGCAGCGCGAGCAGCTTGCCGCATGGTTCGCCGCCGTGCGCGGCATCGGCAACCCGGTGATTTCCGCCTACTTGCAAGCCCTGCTGCTGACCGGCGCACGCAAAAACGAGTTGCTTGGGCTGCGTTGGCAGGACGTGGACTTCCGCTGGCGCAGTCTGACAATCCATGACAAGGTGGCAGCCGACGGCTTCCGCGTGATCCCGCTCACGCCCTGGATCGCCAAACTGATAGCCGCCCTGCCCCGCCGCAACGAATGGGTGTTCTCAAGCCCCGCAGCCGCCGATGGGCGCTTGCAGGATCCGAGCATCGCGCATGCCCAGGCTTGCGCCGTGGCGGGCCTGAAGGTGAGTTTGCACGGCCTGCGCCGCAGCTTCGCCAGCCTCGCCGAATGGCAGGAAATCCCCGCCGGCACAACCGCCCAAATCATGGGCCATGCGCCGAGCGCCACCGCCGAACGCCATTACAAGCGTCGGCCGCTCGACTTGCTGCGGGTGCATCACGATGCTCTCGAGAAATGGATTCTAGCGCAGGCCGGCATCGAGCAGCCCGCCGCCGATGGCGCGCTGGCGCTGGTGAGCAGCGTCAAGTAATTTTGCAGACTAGCTGCAAGTTATATTGACGCAATATATTAATTTACAAAGAAATATTCTACTTTTCTGCTTGACATTTATATAACCGGCGACTATCATTCCATAAGCCTTGTCTATTGCGCCCGGTATGCCGCAGCCGGAGAACGCGAGGCGGCGGCGCTTCTAACCGGAGGCATTATGGAATGGCAACCGAACTTCTCCCGAGCATTTCCCGCGTAGCCGGCGGCCGCGACTTTCTAACAACGACGGAATTTGCCGGCCTGCTATCGCGCTCACCGCAAACAGCCCGCAAATATCACCACGAACAGGGGCATGCGTGGGGCATACGCCCCATCAAAATAGGCCGAAGTTTGCTTTGGCCTGTCGCAGCAGTTAACAGGCTTCTCGGCGGCGGGGCATGACATGGGCGCCGCCACAAAAGAAATGCCCGCCGGGGGGCGGCGGGCAAGCATAAGTGAAACTAATGCTCTCAGCTGGTTTGATAATCTCAAGTTATCGCCCCCGCGTCAAGCGGTTCCACCGCTAGACCGCCTGCTCGCTCGCCTCGATGGCGTGAAGCGCACGGGCCCAGGCCGGTGGCTTGCTGCCTGTCCCGCGCATGACGACAGGCGCGCTTCTCTCAGCGTCCGCGAGCTGGACGATGGCCGCTTGCTGATTCATGACTTTGCCGGCTGTCCCGCGCATGCCGTGCTGGCCGCTGTTGGCTTGGGCCTTTGCGACCTTTACCCAGCCGCGCTGCACCACCACGGCAAGCCGCAAAGGCAGCCCTTCGCGCCTGCCGACGCGCTGCGCTGCATCGCCTTCGAGGCGGTGGTCGTCGCGGCGGCGGCTGTTTCCGTCGCCAATGGCGACCCAGTTTCGGAGACGGACAGGGCGCGAGTCGTCCGGGCTGCGGCCCGCATCAACTCCGCACTCAAGTTTGCGGGGGTGCGCCATGCGTGCTGATGATCTTCGTCGTGCGCAGTCTCGCCTCGATGATTTGGCCGAGGAACACTACGCCGTCAAAGCGAGGATCACGCGAGGCGATGCTATCAAGCCGGTGCCTATCGCCTGGGTCTGGCATGGCTGGCTGGCTCGCGGGAAAGTTCATATTCTCGGAGGAGCTGCCGGCGCCGGCAAGACGACCATCGCCATCGCCTTGGCGGCCGCGATCACTTCCGCCGGCCGCTTCCCCGACGGCTCGCGAGCCGAGGCTGGTTCCGTGGCGATCTGGTCTGGGGAGGATGATCCCCAGGACACCCTTGTCCCGCGACTGCTGCTTGCAGGGGCCGATCTCAAGCGTGTTTTCTTCATCACCGGCATCGAGGAAGGCGGCGAGCGCCGCGCCTTCGACCCCGCCCGAGACGTGGAGCCCCTGCGCCGCGAGTTGGCCGAGATCGGCGACGTGCGATTACTAATCATCGACCCCGTCGTCACGGCCGTGGCTGGCGACAGCCACAAGAACGCGGAAGTTCGCCGAGGGCTCTCGGCTTGCCGGAACGTTGGCTGAGACAACCGCACCATGGATAAAAAGCTGCGCCCTTTGCGCTGGCCGCGCCGATCGGCATCACGCGATATTTATCGCGACATGATCCGGCAGGTTTTCTGCCTCAGCCTGCCGGAAGCCCGTAAGCTGGTCCGCGAACTGAACCAAGACTGGCGCAACGTTCCTATGCCGGGCGAGCTTTGCGAGGCCAAAACCCGGCGCGGCACGCCATGCAAAGCGCTGGCGCTGGCAAACGGCAGGTGTCCGCTGCACGGCGGGCTTAGCACCGGGCCGCGAACGCCCGAGGGAAAGCGGCGGGCATTGGCGAACCTTGAGCTCGGCCCGGGCCGGCTACGCAAACGAAAAAAATTGGATGAGGGGTGCCCTTAGGAAAACTTCCGCGCGGAACCCGCGCCCCCCCCCCCGCACGCACCCCCCGGGTGCGAAAACGGGCGAGAAATTCCAAGAATTTGCTGACACAGTGCTGACACGGCCGCTGAAGCCGGAAAAGAAAAAGGGCCCAGCCGAAGCTAAGCCCTTGTTTTTGCTGGTTGCGGGGGCAGGATTTGAACCTGCGACCTTCGGGTTATGAGCCCGACGAGCTGCCAGACTGCTCCACCCCGCGTCTGTCCTAAAGTCGCCGTGCATTCTATGAAAAAATGCAAGGCCGGTCAAGCATTCCGTTCGAAATCATTCGGAAACAAGGGCCAAGCGTGATTCATTCTGTTACCAATTCCTTCACGGATTGGTATCATAAGCTCCACTGTTTCACGGAACCCTCAATCAGCTTCGGCCGCTTGCAGATCGCGCAAAGATCCCCTGCCCGCCCCAACCCCATCATGAGCAACCGCACCATCCGGCAGTGGATCGACGACTTCCTGCGCGAGCGGCCGGTACGCGCCAATTCGCTGATCATCACCATCTACGGCGACTCGATCGCGCCGCACGGCGGCTCGGCGTGGCTGGGCAGCTTCATCCGGCTGGTGGCCCCCCTCGGCATCAGCGACCGGCTGGTGCGCACCAGCGTCTTCCGCCTGTCGAAGGACGGCTGGCTCGCCTCCGAGCACAGCGGGCGGCGCAGCTACTACGGCCTGACGCCGGCCGGCCGGCGGCGCTTCGAGCACGCCTACCGGCGCATCTATTTCCACGAGCGCAGCGAGTGGCAGGGCGAGTGGCTGCTGGTCTTCGCCGTCGCCAGCCTGCTGCCGCCGGCCAAGCGCGAGGAGATCCGCAAGGAGCTGCAGTGGGAAGGATTCGGCCTCGTCGCGCCCGGCGTGCTGGCCCACCCTTCCGCCGACCCGGAGCCGATGCTCGACATCCTGCAGAGCAACGGCGTGCGCGACAGCGTCGTCGTGCTGCAGGCGAAGGGCCTCGGGCCGCTGGCCGGCAAGCCGATGCGTGAGCTGGTGCGCGATTGCTGGAACCTCGAACTGGTGGCGCAGGACTACCAGCGCTTCCTCGAGCGCTTCCGACCTGTGCTGAAGGCGCTGCGCGGCGCCCGCAGCCTCGACCCGGAGCAGTGCTTCGTCGTGCGCACGCTGCTGATGCACGAATTCCGCCGCACCCTGCTGCGCGACCCGCAGCTGCCGGAGCAGCTGCTGCCGAAGGACTGGCCGGGCAGCGCGGCGCGCCAGCTCTGCCGCGAGCTCTACCTGCTGACGCAAAAACAGACGGAAAAGCACCTGATGGCGGTGCTGGAGACGGCGAGCGGCCCGCTGCCGCCGGCCACGCCCTATTTCTACGAGCGCTTTGGCGGGCTGGAAGCCGCCTGAGCCATTCGGCGCGGTGCCGGCAGCAGGAATCGAACCCGCGACCTTCTGATTACAAATCAGCTGCTCTACCAGCTGAGCTATGCCGGCCGGAGGCCGATTATAGCCGATGGCCCGGGCGCGCCGCGGCGCTTGCGGCAGGGGCGGTTTGCGGTAGACTCGATCGCCAGGGACGACCACGCGACACACCGCCATGGCCCAGGCGCAGCCGGCAATCAAGCCCACCTTGAAGCTTCTCATCATCGAGGATTCGGAGGACGACGCCCTCCTCCTCAGCGGCTGCTTCAGGCGCGCCGGTTACGCCGTCGAATTCCAGCGGGTCGATACGGCCGACGCGACCGGCTCGGCGCTGCTCGGCGGCCGCTGGGACGCCGTGCTCTCCGACCACGGCATGCCCGGCTTCAACGCGCTGGCGGCGCTGGCGCTGATGCAGGGCCTGCGCTTCGACCTGCCCTTCATCATCGTCTCCGGCGTCATCGAGGAGGAGACGGCGATCGCCGCCATGCGCGCCGGCGCCCACGACTACCTGTCGAAGAACCACCTCGACCGCCTGGTGCCGGCGGTCGAGCGCGAGATGCGCGAGGCGCGGAACCGCGCCGAGCGGCGCGCCGCGCTCGAGGCGGTGCGCGAGAACGAGGCGCGCTTCCGCGCCCTCGTTTCCAACGTCCCCGGCATGGTGTTCCAGTTGCTGCGGCGCAACGACGGCGAGTTCCGCTTCCTCCACGCCAGCGAGGGCAGCGAGGCCCTGCTCGGCCTGGCGCCGAAGGACCTGCGCGCCGCGGCCTCGCGCTTCTTCGAAGCGATCGAGGCCGAGGACCGCGGCGGCTTCGAGGCGGCGCTGGCGAAGTCGGCCAATGCCATGACCCACATCAACTGGGACGGGCGCATCCGCGCCGCCGACGGCAGCCTGAAATGGATCAACCTGCGCGCCGCGCCGCGCCACATCGCCAACAGCGGCGTGCAGTGGGAGGGCATCGCCGCCAACATCACCCAGAGCAAGCTGACGGAAAAGGAGCTGCGCGAGTCGCGCACCCAGCTGGCCGAGCTGTCCTCGCACCTCGAGGCGGCCAAGGAGGAGGAGCGCGAGCGCATCGCCCGCGACATCCACGACGAGCTCGGCGGCACCCTGGTGGCGGTCAAGATCGAGACGGCGCTGCTGGCGAGCAAGCCGCCATCCGACCCGGAGCAGCTGCGCAAGCGGGTGCGCGGCATCGAGGGCCTGATCGACGAGACGATCGCCATCGCCGGCCGCGTGGCGCGCGAGCTGCGCCCGGGCATCCTCAAGGACTTTGGCCTCGCCGCCGCCATCGAGTGCCAGGCCGACGACTTCTCGCATCGCGTCGGGCTGGCCTGCGACACCAGCGGCATCCGCCACGAGGTCGACCCGGACGAGAAGACCTCGCTTGCCCTGTTCCGCGTTTTCCAGGAAACTCTGACGAATGTCGCCAAGCACGCCGGGGCGAGCGCCCTCTCCATCCGCCTCGACGCCGCCGACGGCGAGCTGACGCTGGAGATCTGCGACGACGGCCGCGGCATCGACGCAGCGGACATGAAGAAGCAGAAATCCTTCGGCCTGCGCGGCATTCGCGAGCGCATGAGCGGCCTCGGCGGCACGCTCGAGCTGGCGGCCAACGTCCCCAGCGGCACCCGCGTCACCTTGCGCGCGCCCTACCGGCCGAGCGGCGCCAGCCGGGCCGAGGCGGCGGCAACGGACAGCCCATGACGACGACCATCCGCATCCTCATCGCCGACGACCACGCCATCGTGCGCCACGGCCTGCGCCAGATCCTCTCCGACTCCGAGGACATGGTCGTCGCCGGCGAGGCGAAGAACGGCATCGAGGCACTGCAGATGGCGCGCCAGGGCCAGTGGGACGTCGTCCTGATGGACGTTTCCATGCCGGACCGCAACGGCATCGACACGCTGAAGCAGCTGAAGAAGGAGTTTCCCAGGCTGCCGGTGCTGATGCTGAGCATGCACCCCGAGGACCAGTACGCCATCCGCGCCCTGAAGGCCGGCGCCTCCGGCTACCTGACCAAGCAGAGCGCGCCGGAGCTGCTGGTGACGGCGATCCGCCAGGTCGCCGGCGGCAAGAAGTACATCAGCCCCTCGCTGGCCGAGGAGCTGGCCAACGCCATCAGCGACGACTCGGAGCGGCCGGCGCACGAGAAGCTGTCCGACCGCGAATACCAGACGCTGGTGATGATCGCCTCGGGCAAGACGCCGACGCAGATCGCCGATGAGCTGAAGCTGAGCGTCAAGACGGTCAGCGTCTACCGCGCCCGCCTGCTGGAGAAGATGAACCTGAAGAACAACGCCGAGCTGACCCACTACGGGCTCAAGCACGGCCTGGTCGACTAGGCGGCATCAAGTTCCTTCCGTGCCGGCCGTATACAAGGCGGCAAAGCCGCTGACGACATGGCCGACCTGACCCAACCCTCCGAGATCGCGCGCGAAGCCCTGCGCCGGCTGGCCAGCCGGCGCATCCCGCCGACGCCGGAGAACTACCGCACCCTCTACCACGAGATCGCCGGCACGACGGCGGGCGAGGTCTTTCCCGAGCGCGCCCTCAAGGCCCTCGCCGGCCGCCTGCCGCGCGCCCTGCCGGCGCAAGGCCGGCTGGTGCAGCAGATCGAGGCCGCCGTCGCTGCGCAGGACTGGTCGCGTCTCGCCGAGGCGCTGGCGGCGCCCCTGAAGACCCTCGAGGCGGAGCCGCCGGCCTGGGGCGGGCTGATCGGCGAGCTGCTGGCGCAGATGGAGCGCCGCCAGGCCGGACTGACGCCGGCGGCCAAGCGCGAAGCCGTCGATCACGTTCTCGCCTCGGCCGGCAGCGACCCGGAAAACCTGTTCGAGCGCCTGCAATCCCTTCTGGGCTCATGGTCAAAGAGCGGCGCCGGCGAAGAGACGGCACTCGCCGCGGCAAGCGGACAGGGCGCCGCTGCAAGCAAAGACGGCGCCGCGACGCCGGCCGAAGCGCCACCGCAGCAGGCGTCCGGGCGAGCGGCCGGCGAGGCCGCGCCGCTGCGCCTGCCGGGCGCCGAGCTGCGCGAGCTGATCGCCCAGCTGGTGGAGAGCTCGGTGGCGATGCTGCTGATCGACACGCCGGAGCTGGCCGACGAGGCGGCCGCGCTGGCGGCCGGGCTGCGCCAGGCCGGCGACGGCGCCAGCTTCGCCCTGCTAGCGAAGCGGCTCAAGCAGTTCAGCTACCGGCTCAACTTCGTCGCCGAGGACCAGGCCGAGCTGAAGGCGGCGCTGCAGAAGCTGCTGCAGCTGGTGATCGAGAACATCAGCGAGCTGGTCGAGGACGACAAGTGGGTGCAGGGCCAGATCGGCATGGTGCTCGACATCTTCGGCCAGCCGCTCAACATCCGCAGCCTCGACGACGTCGGCCAGCGCCTGCGCGAGGTGATCTACCGGCAGAGCATGCTGAAGAACAACCTGAACGAGGCCAAGGAGCGGCTGAAGGCGATGCTGGCCGGCTTCGTCGACCACCTGGCGGGCTTCGCCGAGGCGAGCGGCGACTACCACGGCAAGATCGAGCGGCTGGCCGGCCGCATCGGCGCCGCCGGCGACCTCGCCGAGCTGAACGACGTCGTCGCCGAGCTGATGCGCGAGACGCGCGTCATCCAGCTCGGCGCCCAGCGCTCGCGCGATGAGCTCGAGGGGATGCGGGCGCGCGTGGCCGAGGCCGAGCGGGAGATCGTCCGCCTGCAGAACGAGCTGACCGAGACCAGCGTCATGGTGCGCCACGACCAGCTCACCGGCGCCCTCAACCGCAAGGGCCTCGACGAGACGCTGGAGCGCGAAATGAAGCGCGCGCAGCGACGCCAGGCGCCGCTCTGCCTCGCCCTGCTCGACGTGGACAACTTCAAGCGGCTCAACGACACGCTGGGCCACCAGGCCGGCGACGCCGCCCTGGTGCACCTGGCGCGGGTGATCCGCGAGACGCTGCGGCCGCAGGACACGCTGGCGCGCTACGGCGGCGAGGAGTTCATCATCCTGCTGCCGGAGACGGCGCTGCCCGACGCCGTCGCGGCGCTGACCCGGCTGCAGCGCGAGCTGACGAAACGCTTCTTCCTGCACAGGAACGAGAAGCTGCTGATCACCTTCAGCGCCGGCGTCACCGCCTTCCGCGAAGGCGAGGAAAGAAAGGAAGCCATCGCCCGCGCCGACGCGGCGATGTACCAGGCCAAGCAGAGTGGCAAGAACCGCGTCGTCGCGGTCGATTGAGATTCGCGCGCCGTACCGCGGCGACTGACTTTTGCAGGCTCAGGATTTTATTGGCTCAACTCCAAGCGCCGCTCGATGCGCTCAATACGTTCCTTGAGCTTGTCGACGACATGCCGATCCTGAACCAATTCGGTATAAGTCAAGGCCTCGTCGCGCGAGATCCGCGCGAGCCCGTTTTCGATGCTCGACAGGCGCGCTAGGACCTCCGCGTCACGCTCGCGTGCGGCGGCCTGCTCGGCCTGGATCGTCTTTAGATGTTCCAGGATCAGGTTTTCAATATTCCCGATCATGAAGTACCTCTTGTGCGACAGTCTAACTGTTTCGCATGCGAAATGGCATCTTTTCCGGGTTTTCCGCCGGACTTCCCGCTCAGCTGTCACCCGTGCCTTGAAGACAGGCTGCCAGGTGGTTTCCAAGGGAGCGGTGCGTCGGCAAACCGTCTTTTTCATCGGCGCTGTTCTGCCGTGACTGACTTTTGCAAAAGAAAAACCGCCGGGGTTGCCGGCGGCTTTCCTGGGAGTCAGGAGAACTTCTCAGCCCTGCACGTAATTCCGCGTGTACAGGCATTATCGGCACGGGTTGAGAAAACTTGAAGGATTTTTTGCTGCCAAACACAAACCTCCAATCTATCAACGAACTAGAGGCCGGTACCGATGAGTTTTCCTAAAGTTTTTCCATTTCTTACCGATAGTGCTCCTGACGGCAACATCAACGCCAACCGGATCGGGAGTCAGGGGGCGTGAGGCTGTCAGAACCCTCTCACTACTTTGGAGACAGATCATGCCTCAGATCATCAACACCAACATCGCGTCACTGAATGCGCAGCGCAACCTCAACACTTCGCAAAGTTCCCTCGCCACCGCCTTGCAGCGCCTGTCCACCGGTCTGCGCATCAACAGCGCCAAGGACGATGCAGCAGGCCTGGGCATTTCGGAGCGAATGACGACCCAGATCCGCGGCCTGAATCAGGCCACGAGAAACGCAAGCGACGGCATTTCCCTGGCGCAGACCGGCGAAGGCGCGCTGGGCGAAATCACCCAGAACCTGCAGCGCATCCGCGAACTGGCGGTGCAGGCGGCCAACGCCACCAACAGCGCTTCCGACCGCGCCGCGCTGGATCTCGAGGTTCAGCAGCGCCTGTCCGAGATTGATCGCGTTGCCGTGCAGACCTCGTTCAACGGACTGAAGCTGCTTGACGGAAACTTTGGCACGGCGACTTTCCAGGTTGGCGCCAACGTCGGCGAAACCATTTCCGTAGGCCTTTCCACCAGCATGCGTTATACGGCCATCGGCAAGACTGCCGATTATGTGGACGGCTCTACCGCCTACAGCACCAGCAAAGCCCTCGGCCAGCAGGGCACCGGCGTGGACGTCGGTAACGCCCTGGCATCCGGCGACCTCACTATCACGGTCGGCTCCAACTCCGCCGTCAACATCGGCGCTTCTGCCGATAATAGCTCAGGTGCTGGCAATGCCGGCCGCACGGCAAGCAGTGCCTACTCGAAGGTTCTGGCGATCAACAACGCCAGCGTGCCCAACCTGACCGCCTCTGCCGATACCACGGTGACATTCGACTATACGTCAGTGGCCAGCACTCAAGCTACGGATACCTATACCCTCAACATTAACGGCACCAATATCTATAACGGTGTTTCGCAAGTCACCATCACCGGCGCGGAGATGGCCAATGCGATCAACGCCAACTCCGCCGCCACCGGAGTGACGGCCACGTTCAGCAGCGGCAAGCTGACCTTGAACGCGTCGGATGGCCGTAACATTGCCGTATCCCAGACGGCAACCGATGCGGATGCCACCGGCGGCGTAATTGGCGTCGGCCTCCGTGATACGACCGCAGGAGAGAATAACTCGAGCAACGATGCAAAAACGGCCATCACAATGGCCAGCGGCGTGGCAGTGGCGAACACTTTCGGCGGCACCATCCGTCTGACCTCTACCGACGCCATTACGCTGTCCGGCAACCATGAAGCGTATATTGGCTATGCCGACAACAGCTCGATGGCTCTTGGCGCCTCGGCCCTCAACTCGGTTTCGGTCACTTCGGTGGCGAATGCCAACGTTGCCATCACCCGAGTCGACGCGGCGCTGACCTCCGTCAATAATCTGCGGGCAACCTTCGGCTCGATCCAGAACCGCTTCGATTCGGTCATCTCGAATCTGGCGGCCACTGCGGAAAACCTGACGGCGTCGCGCTCACGCATCCAGGATACCGATTTCGCCTCCGAAACCGCCAACCTGACTCGCGCCCAGATCCTGCAGCAGGCCGGCGTGGCAATGCTGGCGCAGGCCAATGCGCTGCCGCAGAACGTGCTGGCCCTGATCCGCGGCTGAACCGCGGCTTGAAGGACAGGCGGCCGGGCCACGCCCGGCCGCCCGCCAGCAAGATTGAAGGAGCAGAAACATGGCCATCGTTCCGTTACAGATTTCCGGTTCGGCACCGGCGGTCGCGGCACGCCCCGCCCGGCCGGCCGATCCGGCAGCACAGGCGGCGGCGCGCCTGCCCGGCCAGCCCAGGCCGGAACAGATGCAGGAGGCGGTGCAGCAACTGCAGCAAGCCGTCGCCCCGGTGGCACGAAGCTTGCAATTCTCGATCGATGACGCAACCGGCAAGACGGTCGTCCGGGTGGTGGATTCGGCCACCCAGGAAGTGATCCGCCAGATGCCCAGCGAGGAAGTGCTGGCCGTGGCGCGGGCACTGGACCGGCTGCAGGGCCTGCTTATCAAGGGCAAGGCTTAGCGATACTATTGTCTGTATATCAGACAGAGGAGCAATATGGCGCTTTCTTCTCCCGGCATCGGCTCGGGCCTCGACGTCAACGGGCTGGTCAGCCAGCTGATGGCGCTGGAGCAGCGCCCGCTCACGCTCCTCAATACCAAGGAAGCGCAGCTGCAGGCGCAGCTCTCCGCCTTCGGCAGCCTGAAGGGCGCGCTCTCCGGCTTCCAGACCGCCGTGGCGGCCCTCGCCAGCCCGGCAAAATTTTCCGCCGTCAAGGCAGGCGTTGCCGACGGCACGGTGCTCTCGGCAAGCGCCGCTCCCGCCGCCGGCGCCGGCAGCTTCAGCATCGAGGTGCAGCAACTGGCACAGGCGCAGAAGCTGAAATCGGCGGCTTTCGCCAGCACCAGCGAGACCGTCGGCACGGGCACGCTGACGATCCAGTTCGGCAGCTACAGCGGCGGCAGCTTCACGCTCAACCCGGACAAGGCCGCCAGGACCATCACCATCGGCAATGACAAGGCATCGCTGGCCGGGGTGCGCGATGCCATCAACGCCGCCAATGCCGGCGTGACGGCGGGCATCGTCAACGACGGCAGCGGCAACCGGCTGGTGCTCAGCTCGAAGGATTCGGGCCTGGCCAACGCGCTCAGGATCAGCGTGAGCGACGATGACGGCGACCACGGCGACAACGCCGGCCTGTCACGGCTCGTCTACGATGCCACGACTGGCGGCACGAAGAACCTCACCGAAACGGTCGAGGCGAAGAACGCCGCGCTGGTCATCGACGGCATCAGCATCAGCAAGCCGACCAACACGGTGAACGATGCCATCGAGGGCGTCACGCTGAACCTGCTCAAGACCGGCACGACGAAGCTCGACGTGGCCAGGGACAGCAGCGGCGTCAAGGCGGCGATCGAGTCCTTCGTCAAGGCCTACAACGATCTCAACAAGACGCTGGGCGATCTGTCGAAATACGACGCCGCCAACAAGAAGGCCTCGATCCTCACCGGCGACTCGACGGTGCGCGCGGTGCAGAGCCAGCTGCGCAGCCTGTTCAACGGCGCTCTCTCGAGCGCCGGCGGCGGCCTGACGGCGCTTGCCGACATCGGCGTCAGCTTCCAGAGCGACGGCACGCTGAAGCTGGATGCCAGCAAGCTGACGGCCGCGCTGAACGACCCGAGCAAGGATGTGTCCACGCTCTTCGCCGCCATCGGCAAGCCGACGGACAGCCTGGTTTCCTTTGTTTCGGCCGCGGCCGAAACAAAGGACGGCAACCCTGCCGTGAACATCACGCGGCTGGCGACGCAGGGCTTTGCCAAGGGCGGCTCGGCGGCAGCCCTGACGATCGCCACGGGAGTCAATGACACGCTCAACGTCACGGTGGACGGCGTCTCCGCCAGCCTGACGCTGGCGGCAGGCACTTATACCGCGGCCGCGCTGGCGGCGGAGATCCAGTCGAAGATCAACGGCGCCGGCGCGCTCTCTGCAGCCGGCATCGGCGTCAGCGCCAGCGAATCGTCCGGCGTGCTCACGATCACCTCGAATCGCTACGGCTCGGCCTCGAATGTGAGCATCACCGGCGGCACTGCGGCCAGCGACCTTTTCGGCGTATCCAGCGCCACCGCCGGCGTCGATATCGCCGGCAGCATTGGCGGCGTGACGGCGAGCGGCTCGGGCCAGACCCTAACCGGAACCGGCGAGGCGGCGGGATTGAAGATACGCATCAGCGGCGGAACAACGGGAGACCGCGGCAGCATTGCCTTCGCGCGCGGCTATGCCGATCGGCTCGACAAGCTGATCGGCCGCATGCTGGAGAACGACGGCCTGGTCGACGGGCGCATGGATGGCATCAACGCCTCGATCAAGGAACTCGGCTCGCGACGGGAGGTCCTGGCCAGCCGCCTGGGCATGATCGAAAAGCGCTACCGCGCCCAGTACGCGGCGCTCGACAGCATGCTCGCCAGCATGACCAAGACCAGCAACTATTTGCAGCAGCAACTGGCCAACCTGCCGAAGATCGGCGGCTCGAACGGATAAGCCGAGGAGACTGAAGAACATGTTCGCAGTGATGCACAACCCGAAAGCGGCCTATGCCAAGGCGGGCATCGAGGCCGGGGTCGAGATCGCCGATCCGCACAAGCTGATCCTGATGCTGTTCGAAGGCGCCCTGCTGGCCGTCGCCTCGGCATCGCTGCACATGAAGCGCAGCGAGAACGTCGCCGACATCACCCGCAAGGGCGAGGCCGTCTCGAAGGCGATCAACATCATCGAGAACGGCCTCAAGGCCAGCCTCGACCTGTCGGCGGGCGGCGATCTCGCCGGCAAGCTGGCCTCGCTCTACGACTACATGACGGCGCGCCTGCTGCACGCCAACCTGCACAACCAGCCGGCCGTGCTCGACGAGGTGAGCCACCTGCTCGCCGAATTGCGCGACGCCTGGGCGCAGATCGGGGGCGCGGCATGAGCGCGCTGGCCCTCTACGAATCGATGAGCGCCCTCTCCGGCCAGATGGCCGAGGCGGCCGGCGCCTGCGACTGGGACCGCCTCGCCGCCCTGGAGAAGGACTGCGCCGGACTGGCGCGCCGCCTGGAAGGCGGCGTCGAGCCGATCGCGCTCTCCGACGGGGAAAAGGCGCGCAAGCGCGAGCTGATCCTGAAGATCCTCGACGACGACGCCGAGGTGCGGCGCCACACCGAGCCGTGGCTGGAGCAGGTGCGCCAGTTCCTCGGCAGCGGCGCGCGCGAGCGCAGCGTGCGCCGCGCCTACGGCGCCCGGCCCTAGCCCTGGCGCCCGCATCCGGGCAGTGCATCGTGCCAGAGTGGCCGCGGCATGATTCCCAGCGATCTCGCCGCGCGCCTGCGGCTGCTCACCGAATCGATCGTCAACCCGGTCGCGGCGACGCATGAAATAGCCGGCGAACTGCCGGAACTGGCCGGGCTGGAGGTCGGCCAGCGCTTCATCGCCCGCATCGAAAGCGCCCTGCCGGACGGCAGCTTCCGCGCCCTCGTCGCCGGCCGCAGCCTGAGCCTGTCGCTGCCGCAGGCCGCCGAGCCGGGCGAGACCCTCGAACTGGTCGTCACCGCGCGCACGCCGCGGCTGGTGGTGGCTGCGAGCGCCGCCCGGGAAGCGGCGCGGCAGGCGGCGCCAAGCCTGTCGCAGGCGGCGCGGCTGATCAGCGCCCTGCTCACGGGCGAGGGCGAGTCCGCCCAGCCGGCGATCCTGTCGCGCGCCGCGCCTTTGCTTCCTTCGCCTTCAACGCAGGCCGCCCTGCTGGCGCCCGCCCTGCGCCAGGCCGTCGCCGAAAGCGGGCTGTTCTACGAGGCCCACCAGGCCCTGTGGCTGACCGGCCGCTATGCGGAGGCGGCGCTGGCGCGCGAGCCGCAGGCGCGCTTCGCCAGGGCGGCGCAGGCCGCGCCGGATCATTCGCCGCGCGCCGGCGTCGAAGCGAAGCAGATGGCGACGCCGCAAGCGATGGAGCGCGTCGCGAGCGAAGCCGTCCTGCGCGCGGCCGCCGGCGAGGCCGAATCGGCGACGCCGGCACGCCCGGCAGCGGCAGCGGAAATGCCGGCGCAACTGCAGTCTCTGGTGCAGCAGCAGTTGAATGCGGCGGCCACCTCGCACATCGTCTGGCGCGGCGAGCTGTGGCCCGGCCAGGCGCTGGACTGGGAGATCGCCGCCGACGCCGACGCGCGCGGCGCGTCCGATAACGAGGCCACGGCGTCCTGGACGACGCGCCTCAGGCTGGACCTGCCGAACCTCGGCCGATTGGATCTCGCCCTCGGGCTGGCCGGCAACGCCTCCAGCCTGGTCATCACGGCCGGCGCCGAGCGCCTGCCGGCGCTGCGGCAGGGATTGGCGGAACTGGCGGCGGCCTTCGCCGCCGCCGGCCTGCCGCCGCTGGCGGCGAGGACGGAAGCGCATGAGCCCGCGTGAAACCCGCCAGGAAGCGGTGGCGCTGGCCTACACCAGCGCCGACAAGGCGCCACGGGTGGTGGCCAAGGGCCGCGGCCTGATCGCCGAGCAGATCATCGAGCGGGCGCGCGAGCACGGCGTCTTCGTGCATGAGTCGGCGGAGCTGGTGGCGCTGCTGATGCAGGTGGACCTCGACGCGCGCATTCCGCCGCAGCTCTACGTCGCCGTCGCGGAACTGCTGGCCTGGCTGTGGCGCATGGAGGACACCCTGTCGGCGCCACGTCCCGGCGAAATCTGATTACACTTGCGTCATGAGCGAAGACGAAGCGAACGGCCGCGACGAGGACCAGCGCATCGAGCTGCTGCAGGCCGACGACTACAGCCGCTATCTGCTGCATGCAAGGAAGGAGATTCTCTTCATCCTGCGCCGCATGCAGGAGAAGGGCGATCTGGTCACGGCCTACTTCAACCACGGCGGCGACTTCTTCCTCACCGTCCTGCTCGACATCGCCGCCGACGGCGAGAGCATGCTGATCGATCCGGGCGGCAGCGCCGAAACGCGGCGCAAGGCGCTGGAAGCGGAACGGCTGGTCTTCGCCGCCAGCCACGACAAGGTGAAAATCCAGTTCAGCGCGCCGCGGCTCGTCCGGGCGGAATTCGCCGGGCGCGAGGCCTTCCGCGCCAGGGTTCCGCAAGAGATGCTGCGACTGCAGCGGCGCGAGTTCTACCGGCTGACGACGCCGCTGGTGCACCCCCTGCGCTGCGTCATTCCGCTGCGCCCGCCCGAGGGCGGCCGCTCGGCGATCGAGGCGACGGTGATCGACATCAGCGGCGGCGGGCTGGCGGTGATGACGCCGCCCGAGGGCATCGAATTCGTGGCGGAACGCCAGTTCGAGAACTGCCGCATCGAGCTGCCCGACGTCGGCACGGTGCTGGCCACCTTGCGCGTGTCGAACATCTTCGAGTTCACCCTGCGCAGCGGCGCCCGCAGCAAGCGGGCCGGCTGCCAGTTCATCGACCTGTCAGGCCCGATGCTGACGCTGATCCAGCGCTACATCCTGCGCGTCGAGCGCGACCGCAAGGCGCGGGAAACGGGGATGCTCTAGCCGGGCGACTCAGCGCGACGGCTTCTTGCGCAGCGCATAGACCCGCCACATGGCATAGCGCGGCAGGAGATCATGCCGCGCGACAATGTCGAAGCCGGCCGCGGCGAATTCCGCCTCGACGACGGCCGCCGGCAGCACGAAGCGGTTTTTCCCGGCGCCCGCCGCCGCGGGCTGGCGGCCGTCGCGCAGGCGGCGGCGCCAGGCCTTGAAATTGCCGTCGACCCACATGGAGACGATGGCCGAGCCGCGACTGACGCGGTGGAATTCGCGCAGGATGGCGAGCCGGTGCTCGGGCCGCTCGACGTGATGCAGCAGGCGCATGCAGAAGACGCAATCGATCGCTTCTGCCTCGAGATCGATGGCGAAAGCAGAGGTCTGGAAGGCGCTCACCCGCGCCACGACCTCGGGCGGCTGGAAGCGCAGCGCCGTCTCGATCATGTGAGGCGAATTGTCCGCCGCCAGCAGTCGCCTGCCGGGGCGTTCCAGCAGCATCGGCCAGAAACGCCCGGCCCCGCAGGGCAGGTCGAGCACGGTCTCCGGATGGCCGACGGCAGCGAGCGCCTGGCGGGCGAGCCGCTTTTCGCGCCAGTCCGTCAATCGGCGGGAAAGGCCGTCACGATGCTTGCGGAAATACTGTTCCGAATGGGCCTGGTCGTATTTGTTCGAAAATTCCAGCTGGATCGGAGAATCGGAGGGCATGTCCTGGACGCAGGATGAACGAGCGCGCAGGGTAGCCAGCGTCCCGGCACAGCCTCGTCAAAGTGGCGTGAAAATTTCGTGAAACGACAAGGCGATACCACCTGCATGCGAGAGGCGGATTGAGAACGGACACGGAAGGGAATGCGGCGAGCCGGATGCGGCCGATGACGGGCCGCGCCGAAGGGCCGGCCATCTTCAAGAGACGCGGTTCCGCCTCGCCTCGGCGCCGGCGCAGGCTGGCGCCGCCAGAAAGCGCAAATCGCGCAGATTCTCACTTCGCTCCAGTCCGCGCCCTGCCCGGCGGCAAACCGCCGGCCGATGGCGGCCGGCAGCCGCCATGGCGCCTCATCCCCCGACCTTGTGAAGGGTATTCGTGTCGGTGTGATCCATTTCCTTGCCTCCAAGGGACGCCATGCGCAGCACCAGCGTCTGGTCGTAGGTGAAACTGCCGTCGTCGTTGAAGGTGAAGATGTTGTCAAAGCGCATGAGCTCGGCGTTCTGCGACAGATACCTGTTCTGCAGGATGCCGTAGTTGGGATCGCCCGCGCGCGCCTTGAGGACGATCTTCCTGTCGCGCGGGCCGGCGTCACCGCCTGCGATCATCCCGATTCCGCGGCCGAACACGACGACCCGCATCACCTGCCCGTTCACGCGGTCCCACAGGAGATAACCGACCTCGTCGTGGAACGGTTCCATGGCTTCCTCGCCATGACGCCAGGCGGTGAAGCCGAACTTCAGCCCTTCGAGGTTCTGCCGCCCGTTGGTTTGCCTGGGGATGGGACGGAACCAGGCCTTTTCGAAATAGCTGGTCTTGACGATCTCGTTGTCCTCGTAGCGAAACGAAACGTCAAGGCCGACGTTGCCTTCCCACTCGCCGACGAGCGGGGTGAGCGGGCCAAGGCGTTGGGGACCAAGGATTTCAGACATGGGATTGCCCCTGCTTTGCTGGTTGATGGACCTTCATTGTGGGAATTTCGCTTTCAAACCGTCAAATTCATTTTCGCTATCCAGCCCGCTTGCGGCAACTATCGTCCAGGCGTCGGGCGCTTGCTCAGGATGCCTGAGCCGTGTCATGGACGCGAAACCTCCGCTGCCCCGATGCGGGCGATGCCGGTTGCAATGGTTAATCCAGCGCTGGAGCATCAAGACACGCCCTGAACCATGGCGATGCGGGATGCCATGAGCCCGCTTGCGCCGGACCGACTGGATGAGGCGCTGCGCAGCCGGGTCAGCCGCACCCGAACGACAACCCGCACGGCCGCGCTCCCGCTGGCGCCCCGAATGGCCGCAGCGAAGACATGGGCGAGCCGGTGCTGGCGCAACGCGAGTATGACCGGCGGCGTGGCCGGGTCAATCGAACAGGGGCCGGCTGAAGTACGAGAAGAGCGACCGAGTCAGCCGGCCGATCATGGGAGGGATGGCGGATGGCGATGAAGCCCAGGCTGCTTACGCGGCGTGGGCGCGCCGATCCAGGCCTCCAGGATTCAGTCCGAATGGACGGATACGAGCTGTCTGGCCATCACGGCTAGACCTGCATGTTCATGATGTCGTGGTAGGCGGAAACGAGGCGGTTGCGCACCTGCACCATCTGCTGGAAGCTAAGGTTGGCCTTCTGCAGGGACATCATGACGTCCTGCAGGCTGGCGTTGCCGGTGCCGGCGGAAAAATCCTGCGCCAGTTGCTGCGCGCTCAACTGGGCCTGGTTGACCTGGTCGAGGGTGCTCTTGAGGATCTGCCCGAAATCGGCCGCCCCCGCCTCGCTGGCCTGCTTCGGCTGCAGGCCCTTGCCCGAAGCGAGCTGCGCGGTGGCGCGCAACTCGGCCAGCATCTGGTCTATGCCGCGAGTATCCATGTCAATCCTCGTGGTTCAGGCCGGCCGGCTTCGGGCCAGGCCGGGCTCCCATCGATTAGCAACATGCATGCCATCGCTCAGATGGCGCCCGCCAGCCGGTATTGCTGCAGCTTGTAGCGCAGGGTACGCTCGGAGATGCCGAGCAGCTCGACGGCGCGCTTGCGCGAGCCGTTGACCGCCGCCAGCGTCTCGAGGATGTGCTGGCGCTCGAGCTCGCGCATGTTGGCCGGCGCCGCCGGCGGCCTGGCTTCGGGAACGGCTTCCTCGCGGACGACGATGGCCTGCTGCGCAGGCGCCGAGAAGCGCAGCGACAGCTGCAGGTGCTCGGCGGCCACGACATCTCCGCCGGCGAGGATCAGGGCCCGCTGCACGGCGTTCTCCAGTTCGCGCACGTTGCCCGGCCAGGCATGGGCGGCGAGCAGCTGCTCGGCGTCCTCGGCAAACCTTGCCGCCGGGCTGCCGTGCAGCGCGGCGAAGTGCCGCGCCAGCGGCAGGATGTCGGCCGGCCGCTCGCGCAGGGCGGGAATCTGCAGGGGGAAGACGTTGAGGCGGTAGTAGAGGTCCTCGCGGAAGCGGCCGGCGGCCACTTCCTGCGCCATGTCGCGGTTGCTGGTGGCGAGCACGCGGATGTCCAGCGCGACCGGCTTCTTGCCGCCGACCCGCTCGACCTCGCGTTCCTGCAGCACGCGCAGCAGCTTGGCCTGCAGCGCCAGCGGCATCTCGGAAATCTCGTCGAGCAGCAGGGTGCCGCCCTGGGCCTGCTCGAACTTGCCGGCCTGGGCCGCCTGGGCGCCGGTGAAGGCGCCCTTCTCGTGGCCGAACAGCGTCGCCTCGAGAAGGTTCTCCGGGATCGCCGCGCAGTTGATGGCAACGAAGGGAGCGCCGCGGCGCGGCGACTGCTCATGGATGAAGCGGGCGAAGACTTCCTTGCCGCAGCCCGACTCGCCGGTGAGCAGGACGGTGGCGTCGGTCTTCGACACGCGCGCGGCCAGCGCCAGCAGGTTGCGCGTGCGCGGGTCGGCGCAGACCACCCCTTCCGACTGCGGCGGCTGGGCGGCGTGGCGCTCGACATGCTCGAGCAGCGCGCGCGGCTCGAAGGGCTTCAGCAGGAAGTCGCAGGCGCCGGCGCGCATCGCCGCGACGGCCTTGTCCACGTCGCCGAAGGCCGTCATCAGCAGCACCGGCAGGTGCGGCGCGCGGGCGCGGATCGCCTTCAGCAGCGCGATGCCGTCCATCGGCTGCATGCGCAGGTCGCTGACGACCAGATGGAAGGCCTCGCGCTCGAGCAGGCGCAGCGCGGCCGGGCCGTCGGCGGCGCCGAGGACGCGGTGGCCGGCGCATTCCAGCGTCAGGCAGATGGCGTCGCGCAGCTGCAGGTCGTCCTCGACGACGAGAAGATTGAGCGGTTCGGTCATGGCGTGCTCCAGATCAGGAAACGGAAGACAGGGTTTGCGGGGCGGATCGTGCCGGCCGTCGGCGGGCGGCAGCCTGCGGCACCGCCTTGGCCGGCGGCAGGCTGAAGCTGAAGACGCTGCCGGCTCCGGGTTCGGACTCGACCTCGAGGCCGCCGCCATGGGCGCGGGCGACGCCGCGGGCGATGGCCAGGCCGAGGCCGGTGCCCTCGGCGCGGGTGGTGAAGAAGGGCTCGAAGAGGCGTTCGCAGACGGCGGCGTCCATGCCACGGCCGTCGTCGCGCACCCGGATCAGGACGGCGCCGTCTTCCGGCGCCGCGGCCAGCTCGATGCGCCCGCCGGCGGCGCAGGCGTCAAGGGCGTTTTCCAGAAGGTTGAGCAGCGCGCCCGACAAGGCCTTGCGGTTGCCGGTGACGGTGGCGCCGGCGCTGCCGTCGCTGACGAGGAAGGCGACGCCGCGGCGCTGCGCCAGCGGAGCGAATACCTCGCCGGCCTCGGCCAGCAGGGAGGAGACGGCGATCGTTTCGCCGCCGCCCGCCTCGCCGCGGGCGAAGCTGAGCATGTCACGGATCAGGCGTTCGAGGTGGCGCAGGCGCTCGGCCACCCGGCTGCCGCAGCGCTGGCGCTCGTCCGGCGGCAGGCGCGGATTCTCCAGCGCGCCGGCGTAGAGCAGGGCCGCGGCCAGCGGCGTGCGCAGCTGGTGGGCCAGCCCCGCCGCCATCTCGCCCATGGCGGCCAGGCGCTCGTTCCTCGCCGCCAGGACCTTCATGCGGTGGGTTTCGCTGATGTCGTGGATGAGCAGGATGCGACCGCCGTTGGCGGCAAGCGGCGTTTCGGCGAGGGCGAGCCGGCGCCCCGGCCGCCGCGACATTTCCCACTCGTCGGCCACCGCCGTCGATTTCAGGGCACTGACCGCCAGTTCTTCCCAGTCCCGGCCTTCCACTTCGGCACCCAGGATGGCGGCCGCGGCCGGGTTGGCCTGCTCCACCCTGCCCCCGGCGTCGAGCACGGCCACCCCCGCCGGCAGGGCGTCGAGCAGCAGGGCGAGGCGCTCGGTCAGGGCCGTCTTTTCCTCGATTTCCCGCTTCAGCCGGCCGTTGGCCAGAGCCAGCTCGGCCGCCAGTCCGGCGACCTGGGCCTGCAGGCTGGTATACGCGCCCGAAAGCTCTTCCGAAGCCTGGCTGAACAGGCGGAAGGCATCGGCCAGGCGGTCGGCCTCGAGCTGCGGACGGTTTTCAGTGGCGCTTTGCATGCGGCTTTCCCTTGAGTCGTGGCGAAGCTTACGCCGGGCGAAGGGCGGCAAAGCCGGCAAATAAGGGGCAAAAATTGCCGCTTATCGCAAGAACGCTTCTTGCATGGCTTGGGCAGAATGCCGCCAGATGCCCGGGACCCCGCCCGGAAAAGGAACGCTGAACCATGGCCGACACGCAATTCTCGCTTGCCGCCTTCATGCGGCTGACCATGCAGCAGAAGCTGGCGGTGATTGTCGCCCTCTCTCTGGTGGCGGCGATCGTCGTCGCCGGCTGGACCTGGACGCGCACGCCCAATTACGCGGTGCTCTACACCAACGTCAGCGAGCGCGACGGCGGCAACATCATCGCCTCCCTGCAGCAGATGAACGTGCCGTACAAGTTCTCCGAATCGGGCGGCGCCATCCTGGTGCCGCAGCAGCAGGTCTACGAGCTGCGCATGCGGCTCGCCTCGCAGGGGCTGCCGCGCGGCGGCCTGGCCGGCTTCGAGCTGATGGAAAACCAGAAGCTCGGCATGTCGCAGTTCATCGAGCAGATCAACTTCCAGCGGGCGCTCGAGGGCGAGCTGTCGCGCTCGATCCAGTCGCTCGCCGCGGTGGCGGGCGCGCGCGTGCACCTGGCCATGCCGAAACAGACCGGCTTCCTGCGCGACGACCAGAAACCCTCGGCCTCGGTGGTGCTGAACATCCATCCGGGGCGCACGCTCGACGCCAACCAGGTGGCCGGCATCGCCCACATGGTCGCTTCCAGCGTGCCGCAGATGTCGAGCGCCAATGTCAGCGTCATCGACCAGAACGGCAATCTGCTCTCGGACGAGAAGGGCGCCGGCCGCGCCATCGGCCTCGACGCCACGCAGCTGAAATATGTCGACGAGATCGAGGCCGCCTATGTGCGGCGCATCGAGGCCATCCTCAGTCCGCTGGTCGGCCCGGGCAACTTCCGCGCCCAGGTGACAGCCGATGTCGACTTCTCGCAGGCCGAACAGGTGGCCGAGACCTACAAGCCGAACCCGCCTGCCGAAGCGTCCGTCCGCAGCCAGCAGATCAGCGAGGACGCCAGCGGCCGCCCGGCTGCGGCCGGCGTCCCGGGCGCGCTGTCGAACCAGCCGCCGGTGCCGGCCACGGCGCCACTGACGACACCCCCCGCTCCCGGCACCCCAGGCGCCGCTGCCGGCGCCACCGCGCCGGCAGGCGCAACGGCTGGAGCCACCGGCGCCCCGGCCGCCCAGGCTGGCGGCGCCACGGTCATGGCAGCGGCCGGCGGACGCCGCGACGCCACCACCAACTACGAGCTGGACAAGACCATCCGCCACGTGCGCCAGCCGGTCGGCGCCATCAAGCGCCTGTCGGTGGCCGTGATCGTCAACCATCGCAAGGAGACCGGCAAGGACGGCAAGGAAGTGACGCGCGCCCTGACGCAGGGTGAAATGAAGCAGATCAACGAGCTGGTCAAGGAGGCGACGGGCTTCAACCAGGAGCGCGGCGACACGCTGAGCGTGCAGAACGGCGCCTTCGCCAGCAACCCGCCGCAGGAGGTGCCGGAAACGCCGCTGTGGAAGAACCCGATGGTCATCGGCTGGGCGCTGGTGGCCCTGAAATACCTGGTCTTCGCCGGCATCGCCGCCTATCTGCTGTTCGGCCTGGCGCTGCCCTTCCTGCGCCGCCTCATGAGTTCCGTGACGACGGTCGCCCAGGCGCCGACGGAAAGCGAGGAAGACAGGGTCAGGGCGGCGGCCGCCACCTACGACCAGAAGATCGAGGCGGCACGCAGCCTGGCGCGCCAGGAACCGCAAACGGCGGCGACGGTGATCAAGGACTGGGTCGGCGGCCAGCCGGCCAAGGCCTGAGGGGGATAGAACGCCATGGCGAGCGATGCAGGGATCCACAAGAGCGCCATGCTGCTGCTGGCGCTCGGCGAGGACGAGGCGGCAAGCGTGCTCAAGCACCTCAACCCGCGCGAGGTGCAGAAAGTCGGCGCCGCCATGGCGGCGCTGGGGCGCGTGTCGCGCGAACAGGTCGAGGCCGTCGTCGACGAATTCAACACGGTCACCCAGGCCGGGGCGCCGCTGGCGGCCGGCGAAGACTACATCCGCGGCATGCTCAACAAGGCGCTCGACAGCGAGCAGGCCTCGACTGTCATCTCCAACGTGCTGAGCGGCGAGGACACGGCCGGCATCGACGGCCTGAAATGGATGGACCCGGTCACCGTCTCCGAGCTGATCCGCGGCGAGCACCCGCAGATCATCGCCACCATCCTGGTGCATCTCGACTTCGCCCAGGCCGGCGAGATCCTCAAGCATTTCAGCGACCGGCTGCGCAACGACGTGCTGCTGCGCATCGCCACGCTCGACGGCGTGCAGCCGACGGCCTTGCAGGAACTGAACGAGTCCCTCGCGCGCATCCTTGCCGGCTCGTCGAGCGGCAAGAAGGCCTCGATGGGCGGCGTTCGCACGGCGGCGGAAATCCTCAACTTCGTCGGCTCGGCCAACGAGACGGCCATCCTCGACAGCGTGCGCGAGTACGACGAGAATTTGGCGCAGAAGATCATCGACGAGATGTTCGTCTTCGAAAACCTGATGGACATCGACGACCGCGGCATCCAGCTGCTGTTGCGCGAGATCCAGTCGGAATCCCTTGTCCTCGCCCTGAAGGGAGCCAACGAAGACTTGCGCGAGAAGATCTTCAAGAACATGTCGCAGCGCGCCGCCGAGATGCTGCGCGACGACCTCGAGTCGAAGGGCCCGGTGCGCCTGTCCGAGGTCGAGCGCGAGCAGAAGGAGATCCTCAAGGTGGCCCGCCGCCTGGCCGACGAGGGCCAGCTCCAGCTCGGCGGCAAGGGCCAGGACGAATTCATCTGAGGCCGCAAGCGCCATGCCCGCCATGTTTCCAAACAAGCAGGACGTCAGCGCCTGGCAGCGCTGGGAACTGGGCAGCTTCGAGACGAAGCGCCCGGCGCCCTCAGGCACAGCCGCGCCGGCCACCAACCTGCCGACGGTGGAAGACATCGAGCGCATCCATCGCGATGCCCACAAGCAGGGCTATGACGCCGGCTACGAGGAAGGCACGGCGCGCGCCCGCATGGAGGCGCTGCGCCTGCACACCCTGGTCGAGCAGCTGGATGGCGCCCTCGCCGCGCTCGACCAGCAGGTCGCCGAAGAGCTGCTCGGGCTCTCGCTCGAGGTGGCCCGCCGGGTGGTGCGCCAGGCCATCAAGGCACGGCCAGAGGCGATCCTCGACGTGGTGCGCGAGGCCCTGAACCAGCTGCCGCAGCAGCACGCCGCCATTCACCTCCACCCCGAGGACGCCGCGCTGGTGCGCTCGCACCTCGGCGACCAGCTGGCCCACCTCGGTCATCGCATCGTCGAAGAACCGGGTCAAGCGCGTGGCGGCCTGCGCATCGAGGCCGGCGCCAGCCAGCTCGACGCCAGCCTCGCCAGCCGCTGGCAACGTGCCGTCGAGAGCATCGGCGCCAGCGCCGAATGGGTAGAGCCGCAGGCGTGAAGGAACGGACCGCTCCGGACGCGATCGAGGCTTCGCAAATGAATCCCCACCATCAGCGCTGGCGGCAATTCCTCGGCGATTGTCACGGCCTCGCCGCCAAGGACGCGCCCTTCCAGGTCAGCGGCCGCCTGACGCGCATCAACGGGCTGGTGATGGAAGCCGCCGGCCTCAAGCTGCCGCTCGGCTCGGGCTGCCACATCACCCTGCCCGGCGGCGCCACGGTCGAGGCCGAAGTGGTCGGCTTCTCGGGGGAGAAGCTCTTCATGATGCCGACCGATGACGTCTATGGCCTGGCGCCGGGCGCCCGGGTCGAGCCGATGGAAAGCCGCCAGGAGCTGCCGTCCATCGGCGAGCGGCCGCAGCCCAGCCGGCGCCTGTCGGACCGGGCCAAGCACCTGCCGGTCGGCGAGGAACTGCTCGGCCGCGTGCTCGACGGCGCCGGCCGCCCGCTCGACGGCGGCGGAGCGCTCAACACCCACCATGCCCGCTCCCTGCAGAGCCGGCCCTTCAACCCGCTGCAGCGGGCGCCGATCCAGACCTCGCTGGACGTCGGCATCCGCGCCATCAACGCCATGCTGACGGTCGGTCGCGGCCAGCGCCTCGGCCTGTTCGCCGGCTCGGGCGTCGGCAAGAGCGTGCTGCTCGGCATGATGGCGCGCTTCACCGCGGCCGAGGTGATCGTCGTCGGCCTGATCGGCGAGCGCGGCCGCGAGGTGAAGGAGTTCATCGAGAACATCCTTGGCGCCGAGGGGCGCGCCCGCTCGGTGGTCGTCGCCGCGCCGGCCGACACCAGCCCGCTGATGCGGCTGCAGGGCGCGGCCTACGCCACCGCCATCGCCGAGCATTTCCGCGACCAGGGCCGCCACGTCCTGCTGATCATGGACTCGCTCACCCGCTTCGCCATGGCGCAGCGCGAGATCGCGCTGGCCATCGGCGAGCCGCCGGTGACGCGCGGCTACCCGCCCTCGATGTTCGCCCGCCTGCCGCAGCTGGTCGAGCGCGCCGGCAACGGCCCGGAGGGCGGCGGCTCGATCACCGCCTTCTACACCGTGCTGGCCGAAGGCGACGACCAGCAGGATCCGATCGCCGACGCGGCGCGCGCCATCCTCGACGGCCACATCGTCCTCTCCCGCCAGCTGGCCGACCAGGGCCACTATCCGGCGATCGACATCGAGGCCTCGATCTCGCGCGCCATGACCGGGCTGATCAAGCCGCAGCACCTCGACATGGTGCGCCGCTTCAAGCAGCTGTATTCGCGCTACCAGCGCTCGCGCGACCTGATCTCGGTCGGCGCCTATGCCGCCGGCTCCGATCCGGCCATCGACCAGGCCATCGCCCTGCAGCCGGCCTTCGAGGCCTTCCTGCAACAGGGCATGGACGAGCGGGAAAACTACCAGGACGCCGTGGTCAAGCTGCACCACCTGTTCGGCGTCGAGCCGTGAAATCCTTCCTGTTGGGACTCAAGCCGGCGAGCAACGATCCGTTAACCCGTCCAGGAGCCGATGGATGAAAACCTTCCCGCTGCAACCGCTGCTCGACCTGTCGAACGCGCGCAAGGACGATGCGGCGCGCCGGCTCGGCCAGTTGCTGGCCAGCGAGCAGGAAGTGGAAAAGACCCTTGCCCTGCTCGAGCAATACCGCGAGGAATACGAGGGCCGCTTCCGCGAGGCCGCCCGCAACGGCCTGACGCGCGACGAATGGGGCAATTACCACACTTTTCTCGATCGGCTCGACGAGGCCATCGCCCAGCAACGCAGCCTGGTCGAGTCCTCGCGCCAGCGCACCCTCGACGGCCAGAAAAACTGGCTGGATCAGCGCAATCGCGCCATGGCCTTCGATGCGCTTTCGCAAAGACACCGCGCCAGCGAGGTCCGCAAGGAGGCAAAAACCGAGCAGCGGGCGCAGGACGAACATGCCGCAAAATTGCGCCGCAGCGAGAGCCAATGAGTCGGCAAAGAGGCAGCAGGCACGAACCTTGCACCTGAAGCTTCGCAGTTCATGCTTGCGAGGTAGCCACCATGACACAGATCGCCGTCGTAAATTTGTCCAGTTCCGGCGCCAGCCCGGAAAAGGCCGCCCTGCCCGGTGGCGCCAATGGCCTTGGGGCAACTGAGGACAGTATCGATTTCGCCGGTCTGCTGACGGCACAGATCGCCCTGCCGGCAAAAGACGCCTTCTCGCCAGAAAATCTTGCCGCCTTGCTGCCCGCTGACGAAACGGCCGAGAGCGCCGAGGCGGATGAAATGCCAGTCGAGATCATCGATCTTGCCGCCCTGCTGCCCGGACTGCCCGTCCTGATGCCACAGGATGCGACGGCGGAGCCTGCGCAAGGAACTGCCCTGCAGCCGGAGATACCCGCCGCTTCCCCCGCAATCGACAGGCAGGGCTTGATCATGGCGGCGAATCGGGAAACCCTGCCGGCAGAAACCGAGCAGGCGAAGCCGGAAGCTTCTGCGGCCACTGCCTCCAATGGGGGCTCGGCATTGGCATCCCTGAGCGGCGGCCAGGAAACCGCGCAAGTCGCCTCAGCTGCTTCGGCCGGCAAGCTGGCAGCGGCAGAACCGACCGGGCAGAAGGCCGGCGAGATCTGGCAGGCGCCGCATCTGGCAGCGGCAGCGACGGTTTCTCAAGAGCCGCAAGCCGGCAGGCCGGTCGTATCCCTGCCGGTGACGACGCCACTGGGCGCGCGCGGCTGGGAGGGCGAGATCGGCCAGAAAATCACCCTGTTGGCGAATCGCCAGGAGAGCCGCGCCGAGCTGACGCTGACGCCACCGCATCTTGGCCGCCTCGAAGTCAGCATTTCGATCAGCGGCGATCAGACCAGCGCGACCTTCGTCTCGGCCAGCCCCGCCGCGCGCGAGGCGCTCGAGCAGGCCCTGCCGCGGCTGCGGGAAATCCTCGCCGAGGCCGGCATCAGCCTCGGTCAGGCCAGCGTCAATGCCGAGTCGTCGCGCCAGGAAGGCGGCAACCTGCCGTCTGAACACCCTGCCGGCGACGGCTATCGGCACGGCGGCGAACGGGCAGAAGCGCCATTGGCGACAGGGTGGGCCTATCGCAGCGAAGGCATGATCGACACCTTCGCCTGATGCGCCGCCACGACATGCAGCGGGCGAATGAAGGATTAGTCGACGAAGTCCCACGGTAACCTCACGAATAATCGGAGAACGGGAGCGATTCATGGCGAAAGCGCCAGACGCCAGGGAGAAGGAAGAAGCCGGCGAGGAGAAGCCGCGCAAGAAAAGCAAGCTGCCGCTGGTCATCGGCCTGGTCGTGCTGCTCGCCGCCGCGGGCGGGGGAGGCTATTTCTTTCTCCAGGGCAAGAGCGAACAGGCGCCGGAGCAAAAGCCGGTGGCGGCAAAGGCGCCGATCTTCGTCGCGCTGGAACCGTTTACGGTCAACCTCTCCTCTGATGAGGGCGAACAGTACCTGCAGGTGGCGGCGACGCTGAAGGTTCTCGATCCGTCCGCGGTTGATGCCATCAAGCTGCACATGCCGGAGGTCCGTCACCGCATGCTGACTCTGCTGGCGTCGAAGAAGCCGAGCCAGATCTCCTCGGGCGAGGGCCGCGAGCGCCTCGCCGAGGAAATGCGGCAGACGGCCGGCAACATCCTGCTGGCCGCGGCCGGCAAGCCGATCAAGCCGATCGTGCTCGAGGAGCCGGCGAGCGCGGAGCCGGCCGACGCCACCGCCTCCGGCGAAGAAACGACGGAGCAGGACGAGAATGCCGTGACGGCCAGGCCGGCAAAGGTCCTGGCGAAGGCGGCGGCCGACGATCCGGTGCAGAGCGTGTTCTTCACCTCCTTCATCATCCAGTAGCCGCCGAAGCCCCATGGCCCAGGATTTTCTCTCCCAGGAAGAGGTCGACGCCCTGCTCAAGGGCGTCACCGGCGAGGCCGACGAGCCGGCGCAGGAAGCGCCGGCCGAGAGCGGCGTGAAGCCCTACGACATCGGCCGCCAGGAGCGCATCGTGCGCGGCCGCATGCCGACGATGGAGCTGATCAACGAGCGCTTCGCCCGCAACCTGCGCATCGGCCTGTTCAACTACATGCACCGCAGCCTGGAGACCGTCTTCGGTCCGGTGCGCGTGCAGAAGTACAGCGAATTCACCCGCAACCTGGTGGTGCCGAGCAACCTCAATCTGGTGCATTTCAACCCGCTGCGCGGCACCGGCCTGATCGTGCTCGACCCGAACCTGGTGTTCCTCGTCGTCGACACCATGTTCGGCGGCAACGGCCGCTTCCACACCCGCGTCGAGGGCCGCGAGTTCACGGCCACCGAGCAGCGCATCATCCAGAGCCTGCTCAACGTGGTCTTCGCCGAGCTGGAAAAGGCCTGGAAGCCGGTCTTCGAGCTGAAGCTGGAGTACATCCGCTCGGAAGTGAACTCCCAGTTCGCCAACATCGCCATGCCGAGCGAAGTCGTCATCAGCTACACGGTGACGCTCGAGTTCTCCGGCGCCTCGGCGGAAATGCAGATCTGCATGCCCTATTCCATGCTCGAGCCGATCCGCGACCTGCTCTACAGCACCATGCAGGGCGATCATCTCGCCTCGGACAAGCGCTGGATCGGCACGCTGACGCGGCAGCTGCAGTCGGCCGACGTCGAGCTGGTCGCCCGGCTCGGCAGCAGGGACATCACGCTCGGCCAGATCATCAAGATGAAGGCGGGCGACATCATTCCCTTCGACATCGCCGAGACCATCGTCGCCGAGGTGAGCAACACGCCGGTGATGGAGTGCCGCTACGGCCTGCAGAACGGCCAGTACGCCCTCAAGGTCGAGCGTTTCCTGGCGGCCGAAAAGGGCGAAAATCCATAGGAGCAGACATCATGTCCGACAATGACACCAGCGGCCAGCAGGCCACCGCAGATGACTGGGACGCCGCCACGAATGAGCAGGCGGCCGCCCAGGCGCGGCCGGCGGAGATCTTCCAGCCGCTCGGCGACAGCGCCAAGGCGGCGGCGATGCAGGATTTCGACATGATCCTCGACATCCCGGTGCAGATGACCGTCGAGCTCGGCCGCACCAGGATCTCCATCCGCAACCTGCTGCAGCTGGCCCACGGCTCGATCGTCGAGCTCGACACCCTCGCCGGCGAGCCGATGGACGTGCTGGTGAACGGCACCCTGATCGCCCAGGGCGAGGTAGTGGTGGTCAACGAGAAGTTCGGCATCCGCCTGACCGACATCATCACGCCCAGCGAGCGCATGCGCAAGCTGAACCGCTAGCCCGCCGCCGCCCGTCCGGCGGCCGGCAGCGCCGGAATTGCGGCGGTTTTTGCCGCCTAATCCCCGTCTCGCTTTCCCCGCGCCGGCAGTAGTCTGCCGGCATGCGCAAAATCTGCCTGACTCCGCTCGCCGCCCTGCCGCACGCCGCCCTGGCGCAGCAGGCGGCCGCGCCGCTGCCGGCGGCCGGCATCAATTTCCTGCAGATGCTGCTCGGGCTCGGCGCCGTCCTCGCCGTCCTCGTCGGCACGCTCTGGCTGCTCAAGCGCCTGACGGCGCCGAAGGGCATCGCGGCAGGCGCACTGCGCGTCATCGCCGGCGTCTCGGTCGGGCCGCGCGAGCGCGTCGTGCTGCTCGAGCTGGAGGACACCTGGCTGCTGGTCGGCGTCGCCCCCGGCCAGGTCAGCGCCGTGCACCAGATGCCGCGCGGCAGCCTCGCCACCGCGGCGCCTGGCGAGGAGGGGCGCGGCCAGGACTTCGCCGCCCGCCTGAAGCAGCTGATGGAGCGCAAGCATGCCGGCTAGCCGCCTGCTGGCGATGCTTGGCCTGCTGCTGCCGGCGACGGCGCTGGCGCAGGGCCTGCCGGCGTTCACCAGCGCGCCGGCGGCCGGCGGCGGCCAGACCTACACCCTGTCGATCCAGACCCTGCTGTTCATCACGGCGCTGTCCTTCCTGCCGGCGCTGGTGCTGATGATGTCCTCCTTCACGCGCATCATCATCGTGCTCTCGCTGCTGCGCCACGCGCTCGGCACGCAGACCTCGCCGCCCAACCAGGTGCTGGTCGGCCTCGCCCTGTTCCTCACCTTCTTCGTCATGGCGCCGGTGACGGACAAGGTCTACAGCGACGCCTACCTGCCGCTGTCGGAGAACCGGATCGGCTTCGAGGAGGCGGTGGCGCGCGGCGCCGTGCCGCTGCGCGCCTTCATGCTGAAGCAGACGCGCAGCGCCGACCTCGGTCTCTTCGCCCGCATCGGCAAGGCGCCCAAGGTGGACAAGCCCGAGGACCTGCCGATGCGCGTGCTCATCCCGGCCTTCGTCACCTCGGAGCTGAAGACGGCCTTCCAGATCGGCTTCATCGTCTTCATCCCCTTCCTCATCATCGACATGGTGGTGGCGAGCACGCTGATGTCGATGGGCATGATGATGATGTCGCCGGTGATCGTCTCGCTGCCATTCAAGATCATGCTCTTCGTGCTGGTCGATGGCTGGAACCTGGTGATCGGCTCGCTCGTCGAGAGTTTCGGATAAGGAGCAGGACCGCCATGACCCCTGCCACCGTCGTCGAGCTCGGCCGCGTCGCCATCGAGGTGACGCTGCTCATTTCCATGCCGATCTTCCTCGCCGCGCTTGTCACCGGCCTGGTGGTCAGCATCTTCCAGGCGGCGACGCAGATCAACGAGATGACGCTGACCTTCGTGCCGAAGCTGGTCGCCATGTTCCTCACTCTCGTCCTCGCCGGCCCGTGGATGCTGACGGTGATCACCGATTACATGCGGCGGCTCTACGAATCGATTCCGGGCCTGATCGGCTGATCGCCCGGCCGGGCCCGCCACCATGCTCTCGATCACCGACGCCCAGCTCGATGCCTGGCTGGCCGCCTTCATGTTTCCGCTGGCGCGCGTGCTCGGCCTGATCGCCACGGCGCCGGTGTTCAACAATGCCGCGCTGCCGATGCGGGTCAAGCTGCTCGCCGGCCTGGCGGCGACCTTCGCCGTGGCGCCGATGCTGCCGGCGCCGCCGCAGATCGCGCCGGCCTCGTGGGCGGGGCTGGCCATCTTCCTGCAGCAGGGCCTGATCGGCATCGCGCTCGGCTTCACCATGCGCATCGTCTTCGCCGGCATCGACCTCGCCGGCGAGCTGATCGGCCTGCAGATGGGCCTCGGCTTCGCTGTCTTCTACGATCCGCAGAACGCCGGCCAGTCGCCGGTGCTGGCGGAGTTCCTCGGCCTGCTTGCCCTGCTGTTTTTCCTCGCCTTCGACGGCCACCTGGCGCTGCTGGCGCTGCTGGCGGAGAGCTTCTCCGCCCTGCCGGTCGGCGAGCCGGTGCTGGCCATCCGCTGGGAAACCGTGGCGCGCTGGGCGGCGGCGATCTTCTCGATCGGCGTGCTGCTGGCGCTGCCGCTGATCGGCGCCCTGCTGGTCGCCAACATCGCGCTCGGCGTGCTGACCAAGGTGGCGCCGACGCTCAACCTCTTCGCCGTCGGCTTTCCCGTCACCCTGATGGCCGGCTTCGCCATGCTGGCGCTGTCGATGCCGCATTTCTCGCCGGCCCTGGAAAATCTCTTCGTCCAGGGCTACGAGGCCGTCACGGCAGTGATGCGGGCCGGCGGCGGCCTGCCCTGATTTTCTTCTCCCCGCCTCAGCCTGCAGGCTCGCCCGGCCGCGCCTGCTCGAGAATCTCCGTGTCCTCGTGCCGGTAGGCCGGGCTGCAGCAGCAGAGAATGCTCAGGGGCTCGCCGCCAAGCGCCTCGATGCAGTGCGGCGTGCCGGGCGGGATCAGCGCCGTGTCGCCGGCTTCGAGCCGGATCTTCTTCTCGCCGAGGGTGAGCAGGCCGGCGCCGGCCGTGACGTGGTAGAGCTCCTCGCTGGCGAGGTGGCGGTGCAGGAGGGTGCGCGCGCCGGCCGGCAGCCGCGCCTCGGCCAGGCTCTGGGCGCGATTGCCATGGACGGCAGGGTGCATCAGCTCGCGGATCTCCGAGCCATCGCGGGTCAGGTACGCAGGGCAGTCCTCGAGCCGGGTCTTCATGTACGGCTTTCTTCCGCCAGCAGCGCGGTCACTTCCTCGTCGCAGACCTGGCTGAAGTCGGCGTAGAACTGGCCGACCGCCCGGAAGTCATGCGGCGCCTGCAGGCACACCACGGCGTCGGCCAGGCGGCCCACTTCGGCGAGGGTGTCCGGCGGCGCCACCGGCACGGCGCAGACCAGTGTTTGCGGACCGCGGCTGCGCAAGCCATGCAGGGCGGCCATCATGGTGGCGCCGGTGGCCAGCCCGTCGTCGACGACGATGACGACGCGACCGGCCGGGTCGATCGGCGGACGCAGCGGCGAATAGGCGGCGCGACGCCGGCGAATCACTTCCAGCTCGCGCGCCCTGGCGCGCGCGACCCAGGCCTCGTCCGCGCCGGCCAGCGCGGCATGGGGGGAAAGATGGACCCGGCCGGATTCGTCGATGGCGCCGACGGCGAATTCCGGATTGCCGGGAGCGCCGAGCTTGCGCGCCAGCACGACGTCGAACTCGCCCTCGAGCGCTTCGGCGATCCGCCGCGCCATCGGCACGGCGCCGCGCGGGATGGCCAGCACCAGCGGCTTGCGCCCCTTGTACTCGAGCAGCCTGTCGGCCAGCAGCCGTGCCGCCTCGTCCCTGTCGCGATAGATCATGCGGGAATCCTCGCCTCGATACCGCGCCATGACAGCACATCGGGGCGCAGGCGGCAAGCCGGTATAATTCCCCCTTTGAGAAGCCGTTGTCCGCAAGCTCCCCCTCGCCTCCTCCCGGAATGACCGCCCCGCCGCATGCGCTGCTGCCGCAGCTGCCGCCCTTGCCGAGAGCCGGCCAGCGCCTCGACCTGCCGCCGCTGGCCGGTTCGGCCGACGCGCTGGCGCTGGCGCAGCTGGCCGGCGGCGGCGGCATGCTGGCCGTCGTCAGCGCCAGCCCGCTGGAGGCGCAGCGGCTGCAGGAGGAGATCGCCTGGTTCGCGCCGCGGCTGCGCGTCCATCTGCTGCCCGACTGGGAGACCCTGCCCTACGACACGCTCTCGCCGCACCACGACCTGGTCTCCGAGCGCCTCGCCACGCTCTACGAGATTACGCGCGGGGCCTGCGACATCGCGCTGATGCCGACGTCCACCGCCCTCGCCCGCCTCGCCCCCGTCGAGCACCTCGCCGCCCACACCTTCTTCATCCGCCAGGGCGAGCGGCTCGACGTCGAGGCCTTGCGCGCCCAGCTGGCGCTGGCCGGCTACCAGCATGTCACCCAGGTCGTCTCGCCGGGGGAATACAGCGTGCGCGGCGGCCTCATCGACCTCTATCCGATGGGCGCCGGCCTGCCCTTCCGCATCGAGCTGTTCGACGACGAGGTCGAGTCGCTGCGCAGCTTCGACGCCGACTCGCAGCGCACCGTCTATCCGGTGCAGGAAATCCGCCTGCTGCCGGCGCGCGAATTCCCCCTCGACGAGGCGGGCCGCGCGCGCTTCCGCCTGCGCTTTCGCGAAGCCTTCGAGGGCGACCCCTCGCGCGTCGCCCTCTACAAGGATGTCTCCAACGGCATCGCCCCGGCCGGCGTCGAGTACTACCTGCCGCTGTTCTTCGAGCGGACGGCGTTGATCTTCGATTACCTGCCGCGCGACACGGTGCTCTGCCTGCATGGCGACGTGCCCGCCGCCATCCGCGAGTTCTCCGCCGACACCCAGTCGCGCTTTCGGCTGCTCGGCGGCGACCGCAGCCGTCCGCTGCTGCCGCCCGGCGAACTGTTTCTCGACGAAGAGCAGTTCTTCGTCGCCGCCGCCCCCCTGGGCCGCCTGGTGTTCTCCGCAGCGCCGGCGGCGGACGGAAACGCCGCGGCGCCGCTGCCTGAACTGGCCGTCGAGCGCCGCGCCGAGGATCCGCTGCAGCGGCTGCGCGCCTTCGCCACCGGCTTTTCCGGCCGCGTCGTGCTCGCCGCGGAGTCACCCGGCCGGCGCGAAACGCTGCAGCAATACCTCGCCGAGCACGGCCTGCAGCCGGCGCCCTGCGCCGATTTCGCCAGTTGCGCAGCCCTGGAGGCCGGACTCGCCCTGACGGTGGCGCCGCTGTCTACCGGCTTCCTGCTGCCCGCCGCCGATCTGGCCCTCGTCACGGAAAACGAGCTCTACGCCGCCACTGCCCGGGCAAGGAGCGGCAGAGGCCGCCGGGGCGATGCCCGCCGCGCCAGCCTCGACGGCTGGCTGCGCGACCTCACCGAGCTGAAGATCGGCGACCCGGTGGTGCACGAGAAGCACGGCATCGGCCGCTACCTCGGCCTCGCCCGCCTCGACCTCGGCGAGGGCGAGACGGAATTCCTCCACCTCGAATACGCCGGCGGCGACAAGCTCTACGTGCCGGTGGCCCACCTGCACCTGATCTCGCGCTACAGCGGCGTCGAGCCGGAACAGGTCGAGCTGCACAAGCTCGGCAGCGACCGCTGGGAGCGCGCCCGGCGCAAGGCGGCGCAGCAGGTGCGCGACACGGCGGCCGAGCTGCTGGCGCTCTACGCCCGCCGCGCGGCGCGCCGCGGCCACGCCTTCGAGTTCCGCGAGCACGATCTCGAGGCCTTCGCCGACGGCTTCGGCTTCGAGGAGACGCCCGACCAGCTCGCCGCCATTGCCGCGGTGGTCGCCGACATGAAGTCCGGCCGTCCGATGGACCGCCTGGTCTGCGGCGACGTCGGCTTCGGCAAGACCGAGGTGGCGCTGCGCGCCGCCTTCGCCGCCGTCATGGACGGCCGCCAGGTGGCGGTGCTGGCGCCGACCACCCTGCTCGCCGAGCAGCACTTTCACACCTTCTCCGACCGCTTCGCCGACTGGCCGGTCAGGATCGTCGAGCTGTCGCGCTTCCGGAGCGCGAAGGAACAGGCGGCCGCCCTGCAGCAGCTTGCCGAGGGCAAGGTGGACATCGCCATCGGCACCCACCGCCTGCTGCAGAAGGACGTCAGGTTCGCCCGCCTCGGCCTGGTCGTCATCGACGAGGAGCACCGCTTCGGCGTGCGGCAGAAGGAGGCGCTGAAGGCGCTGCGCGCCTCGGTCGACGTGCTGGCGCTGACCGCCACGCCGATCCCGCGCACGCTCGGCCTGTCGCTGGAGGGGCTGCGCGAGTTCTCGGTCATCGCCACGGCGCCGCAGAAGCGGCTGGCGATCAAGACCTTCGTCCTGCCCTGGTCGGAAGGCATCGTGCGCGAGGCGGCGCTGCGCGAGTTCAAGCGCGGCGGCCAGGTGTATTTCCTGCACAACGAAGTGGCCAGCATCGAGGCGATGCGCGAACGCCTGGCGAAGCTGCTGCCCGAGGCGCGCATCGTCGTCGGCCACGGCCAGCTGCCCGAGCGCGAGCTGGAGCGGATCATGCGCGAGTTCACCCAGCAGCGGCACAACCTGCTGCTGTGCTCGACCATCATCGAGACCGGCATCGACAACCCGCACGCCAACACCATCCTCATCAACCGTGCCGACAAGTTCGGCCTCGCCCAGCTGCACCAGCTGCGCGGCCGCGTCGGCCGCTCGCACCACCAGGCCTACGCCTACCTGCTGACCGACCGCAACGCCAGGCCGAGCGCCCCGGCGCAGCGCCGCCTCGAGGCGATCCAGGCCATGGAGGAGCTCGGCTCCGGCTTCTTCCTCGCCATGCACGACCTCGAGATCCGCGGCGCCGGCGAGGTGCTCGGCGAAGCGCAGAGCGGCGAGATCCAGGAAGTCGGCTTCAGCCTGTACACGGCCATGCTGAACGCCGCCGTGCAGGCCCTGCGCGAGGGGCGCGAGCCCGACCTCGAGCAGCCGCTCGGCGTCGCCTCGGAGATCAACCTGCATGCGCCGGCGCTGCTGCCCGACGCCTACTGCAGCGACGTGCACGAGCGGCTGACGCTCTACAAGCGGCTGGCCAACTGCGAGACGGCCGAGGAACTGCAGCGCCTGCAGGAGGAGCTGATCGACCGCTTCGGCGAGCTGCCGGCGCAGGCGCGCACCCTGGTCGAGAGCCACCGCCTGCGCCTGCTGGCGCGGCCGCTCGGCATCGCCCGCATCGACGCCGGCGAGAGCGTCATCAAGCTGCAGTTCGCGCCGAACACGCCGCTCGACCCGGCGCTCGTCATCCGGCAGGTGCAGCAGGACCGGCGCTGGAAGCTGTCCGGTCCCGACCGGCTCGACGTCATCCTCGAGACCGCCAGCCTGTCCGAGCGGACGGCGGCGATCCGTGAGATCATTTCAACCTTGAACAAGCCCGTTTCCCCGCCCCCCAGGCAGTCATGACCCTGCAACAGCTGGAAAACCTGCGCATCGGCGCCTTCGACCTGATGCCCTCGCCGGAAGAGATCAATGCCCGCGTGCCGCTGACCGAGCGCGCCGGCGAAACCGTCTATGCCGGCCGCGAGGCCATCAAGGCCATCCTCGACCGCAAGGACCCGCGGCTCTTCGTCGTCGTCGGCCCCTGCTCGATCCACGACCCGCTGGCCGGCTACGATTACGCGCAGCGGCTGAAGCGGCTCGCCGACGAGGTCGGCGACACGCTGCTCCTCGTCATGCGCGTGTATTTCGAGAAGCCGCGCACCTCCGCCGGCTGGAAGGGCTTCATCAACGACCCGCGCATGGACGACTCCTTCCACATCGAGGAAGGCATGCAGAAGGCGCGCGAGTTCCTCATGCGGATCGCCGAGCTCGGCCTGCCGGCGGCGACCGAGGCGCTCGACCCGATCGCGCCGCAGTACCTCGGCGACCTGATCAGCTGGACCGCCATCGGCGCGCGCACCTCGGAGTCGCAGACCCACCGCGAGATGGCCTCCGGCCTGTCCACCCCGGTCGGTTTCAAGAACGCCACCGACGGCGACATCCTGCCGGCCATCAACGCCATCAAGTCGGCCTCCAGCCCGCACAGCTTCCTCGGCATCAACATGCAGGGCCGCTCGGCCATCGTGCGCACCCAGGGCAATTCCTACGGCCACATCGTGCTGCGCGGCGGCGAGGGGCGCTCGAACTTCGACACCGTCAGCGTCTGCATGGCCGAGCGGGCGCTGGCGAAGGCCGGCATCCGGCAGAACATCGTCGTCGACTGCTCGCACGCCAACTCGCTGAAGGACCCGGCGCTACAGCCGCTGGTCATGTCGGACGTGGTGCACCAGATCCGCGAGGGCAACCAGTCCATCGTCGGCCTGATGGTGGAGAGCAACCTCGAATGGGGCAACCAGCCCATACCGGAAGACCTGAGCCGGCTGAAGTACGGCTGCTCGGTCACCGACGCCTGCGTCGACTGGCCGACCACCGAAGCCATGATCCGCAAGGCGCGCGAGGCGCTGCAGGGCGTCCTCGAGCGGCGCCTGGCCGGCTGATCCGCAACCGACCCTCCAACACACCGCTCATCGAATCATGTCGCTCATCAAGCCCTTCCGCGGCATCCGCCCGGCGGCCGGCCGCGCCGGCGAGGTCGCCGCGCCGCCCTACGACGTCCTCTCCGCCGACGAGGCGCGCGCGCGCGCGGCCGGCCGGCCGAACAGCTTCCTCCATGTCTCCAAGGCGGAAATCGACCTGCCGCCCGAGATCGACCACTATTCCGCCGAGGTATACGCCAAGTCGCGGGAGAACTTCCTCAGGATGTTCGCCGACGGCGTGCTGGCGCAGGATGCAACGCCCTGCTACTACGTCTACCGCCTGACGATGGGCGACCACGTCCAGACCGGACTGGTCGCCGCCGCCTCGGTGGCCGACTACAACAGCAACCGCATCCGCAAGCACGAGTTCACCCGGCCGGACAAGGAGGACGACCGCGTGCGCCAGATCGAGGCGCTCAACGCGCAGACCGGACCGGTTCTGCTGGCCCACCCGGACGCGTCCGAGGTCGACGCCCTCCTGGCAGGCGCCAGCGCCGGCGCCGCCGACGCCGACCTGACGGCCGACGACGGCATCCGCCACGCCATCTGGTCGATTCGCGACGAGGCGACGCAGCAGCGGCTGACCGCCCTCTTCGACGCCATGCCGGCGCTCTACATCGCCGACGGTCACCATCGCTCGGCCGCCGCCTCGCGGGTGGCGGCGGCGCGCCAGGCGAGGAATCCGCATCCCAGCGGCGAGGAGGATTACAACCACTTTCTCGCCGTCATCTTCCCGCGGCGGCAGATGCGCATCTTCGACTACAACCGCGTGGTGAGGGACCTCAACGGGCTGAGCACCATGGGCTTCCTCGCCCGCCTGACCGACCGCTTCGTCGTCTCGGTGTGCGCGCCGCGCTACCGGCCGATGCAGCGCGGCGAGTTCAGCCTCTATCTGCCAGGGCAGTGGTATCGCCTGACCATCCACCAGCACCTGATCCCCCACGACGATCCGGTCGGGCGGCTCGATGTCAGCCTGCTCTCCGACAACCTGCTCGGCCCGGTGCTCGCCATCAAGGACCTGCGCCGCGACAAGCGCATCGACTTCGTCGGCGGCATCCGCGGACTGGAGGAACTGGAGCGCAGGGTCGATAGCGGCGAGATGGCAGCGGCCTTCGCCCTGCACCCGACCGGCATGGAGGAACTGATGGCAGTGGCCGACGAAGGCTCGGTGATGCCGCCCAAATCGACCTGGTTCGAGCCGAAGCTGGCCGACGGACTGGTCTCGCACGCCCTCGACTGAGCGGCCCCCGGGCGGGCGGCCGTCAGTCGGGATCGACGGCGTAGCGCTTCAGCACTTCCAGCGGAATCAGATCCAGCGTCGCCTCGTTGGTGGCGTGCAGCACCACCGGGGGCGCCATGCCGGCCTGCCACGCCTCCCGCCAGCGCGAGGCGCACAGGCACCAGCGCTGGCCGGGCAACACGCCGGGAAACTGCCACTGCGGCGCCGGCGTCGACAGGTCGTTGCCGCGGCTCTTCGAGAAGGCGAGGAACTCCTCGCTGGCGACGATGCAGACGGTGTGGCGGCCGATGTCGTCGGGACCGGTGTCGCAGCTGCCGGTGCGGTAGAAGCCGGTCACCGGCTGCTCGCTGCAGACGCCGAGCGGCCCGCCCAGCACGTTTCTCTGCAGCCCGCCCTCGTCGCGCTTCACCGCCGCCCCGCCAGGGCGCCGCCCACAGGCCGGCGGCCGGCGGCAGCGCTCACTCCCGCTCCTCGATCCAGGCGGCCTGGATGGCCTCGAGGATCTTCTCGCCGCAGCGGCTCGGATCGTCGTCGAAGCCGGGCAGGGCCTGCACGTGCTTCATCAGGTCGACGAAGTTCAGCCTGAGCGGATCCACCTCGGGATGCCGGTCGGCCAGTTCGATGGCGATGTCGCTGACGTCGGTCCACTTCATGGCGCTCCTCCAGGGCCGCGCTCCGCCACCGTCGGCGGGCGGCCGTTGCTCGTTACTTCTTGCCCTCGCTCACCATGTTGATGGTGTACTTCGGTATCTCGACCGTGAGCGGGGTGTCGGTCACCAGCGCCTGGCAGGACAGGCGCGAATTGGGTTCCAGGCCCCAGGCCTTGTCGAGCATGTCCTCCTCCTTCTCCTCGGCCTCCTCGAGCGACTCGAAGCCTTCGCGCACGATGACGTGGCAGGTGGTGCAGGCGCAGGACTTCTCGCAGGCGTGTTCGACCTCGATGCCATTGGCGAGCAGGCCGTCGAGGATGGAGGTGCCGGGGGCGACTTCAAGCACCGTGCCGTCGGGGCACAGTTCGGCATGCGGCAGGACGATGATTCGTGTCATAGCTTGAGATCGATGACCTTCTGGCCGGACAGCACCCGGCGCACGCTCTGGTCCATGCGGCGGGCGGCGAAGTCCTGGGTGGCGGCGTTGAGTGAATCGATGGCGGCCTTGATGGCGCGCGCATCGCTGCCGCCGATGCGCTGGCGCAGCACGGCGATCTCCTCCGCGATGTCGGCGCGCTCGTCGGGGCGCAGCAACTGGCCGTCGGCCGCCAGCGCCGCCTCGACCGATTCGAGCAGGCGCTGCGCCTCGACCTGCTGCTCGCGCAGGCTGCGCGCCTGGACGTCATCGGCGATGTGCTCGAGCGAGTCCTTCAGCATGCCGGCGATCTCGCTGTCGGTGAGGCCGTAGGAGGGCTTGACGGCGATCGACGCCTCGACGCCGGAAGTCATCTCGCGCGCCGAGACGGAGAGCAGGCCGTCGGCGTCAACCTGGAAGGTGACGCGGATGCGCGCCGCGCCGGCGACCATCGGCGGGATGCCGCGCAGCTCGAAGCGGGCCAGCGAGCGGCAGTCGCCGGCCATCTCGCGCTCGCCCTGCACAACGTGGAAGCTCATCGCCGTCTGGCCGTCCTTGAAGGTGGTGAAGTCCTGCGCCTTGGCCACCGGAATCGTGGCGTTGCGCGGGATCACCTTCTCGACCAGGCCGCCCATCGTCTCCATGCCGAGCGAGAGCGGGATGACGTCGAGCAGCAGCCAGTCGTCGGCGCCGGCGCGGTTGCCGGCCAGCACGTTGGCCTGCGTCGCGGCGCCCAGCGCCACCACCTTGTCCGGATCGAGGTTGGTCAGCGGTTCCTGGCCGAAAAACTCGGCGACGGCGCGCTGGACCTGCGGCATTCGCGTCGCGCCGCCGACCATCACCACGCCCTTGATGTCGGCTACCGTCAGGCCGGCGTCGCGCAGCGCCTTGCGCGTCGGCGCCAGCGTCTTCGAGACGAGCGTCCGCGTGATGCCGGCGAACGTGTCGGCGCGCAGGGTCAGATCCACGCTGTCGCCGGTGGCCAGCACGGCGTGCACCGGCGCCTCCTCGTGGCCGGTCAGCATCTCCTTGGCCTCGCGCGCCTTGAGCAGCAGGCGGCGCGTGTCCTCGATGCTGGGGAAGCGGATCTTCGCCTCGTCGATCATCCAGCAATAAACGCGATGGTCGAAGTCGTCGCCGCCGAGCGAGGCGTCGCCGTTGGTGGCGAGCACCTCGAAGACGCCACGCGACAGCCTGAGGATGGAGATGTCGAAGGTGCCGCCGCCTAGGTCGAAGACGGCATAGACGCCTTCCGAGGCGTTGTCGAGGCCGTAGGCGATGGCCGCCGCTGTCGGCTCGTTGAGCAGCCGCAGCACGTTGAGGCCGGCCAGCCGGGCGGCATCCTTGGTCGCCTGGCGCTGGGCATCGTCGAAATAGGCCGGCACGGTGATGACGGCGCCGACCAGCTCGCCGCCAAGGCTGGCCTCGGCGCGCTGGCGCAGCGCGCGCAGGATCTCGGCCGACACCTCGACCGGGCTCTTGACGCCGGCGACGGTGCGCAGGCGCACCATGCCCTCGCTGTCGACGAAATCGTAGGGCACCGTCTCGATGTGGGCGACGTCCTTGAGGCCGCGCCCCATGAAGCGCTTCACCGAGACGATGGTGTTGCGCGGATCGAGGGCCTGCCTGGCCTGGGCGGCATGGCCGACCTCGACGATGCCGTCCGCCCGGTAGCGCACGATCGAGGGCAGCATGCTCCTGCCGGCCTCGTCCTGCAGCACGACGGCGATGCCGTTGCGCACGGTGGCGACGATCGAATTGGTGGTGCCGAGGTCGATGCCGACCGCCAGCCGGTGCTGGTGGGGGACGGCCGACTGGCCTGGCTCGGCAATCTGCAGAAGCGCCATGGCCGCCTTCAGTCCTGTTCCTCGAGCGCCTCGAAGGCCTCGTCGATCTCGCGCTCCAGCCGGTCGATGAACATCAGGCGGCGCAGCACGTCGGCGGCGCCGGCGTAATCCCGGTCGAGGTCCAGCTTGCGCTCCAGTTCACCGCGGATGCCTCCGGCATGCCGGTCGAGCCGCTGCACCAGCTTCTCCAGGGCATGGTGGTCGCCGCCGGCGCGCGCCTCGGCCACCGCCTCGCGCCACTCCAGCTGCTCCATGAGAAAATCCGCCGGCATCGCCGTGTTGCTCTCGCGGTCGTCGGCGACCCCGGCCAGCTGCAGCAGGTAGCCCGCCCGCGCCAGCGGCTGCTTCAGCGTGCGATAGGCTTCGTTGACCCGCGTCGCCCACTCCATCGACAGGCGCTGCTCGGACTCGGGCAGATGGGCGTGGCGGTCCGGATGCACGCGCCCCTGCAGGTCGCGATAGGCCTGGTCGAGCTGGGCGGTGTCGAGGCGGTAGGCGCGCGGCAGGCCGAACAGGGCGAAATAGTCCTGGCTGAAGTCCGGGGTCATCGGGTCGCGGCGGCGTTCAGACGTTGAAACTTTCGCCGCAGCCGCACTGGTCCTTGACGTTGGGATTGTTGAACCTGAAGCCCTCGTTGAGGCCTTCGCGGGCGTAATCCAGCTCGGTGCCGTCCACATAAGGCAGGCTCTTCGGGTCCACCAGGACCTTGACGCCGCGGCTCTCGAAGACGACATCCTCCGGCGCCGCCTCGTCGGCGAACTCCAGCTTGTAGGACATGCCCGAGCAACCGGCCGTCTTGACGCCGATGCGCACGCCGACGCCCTTGCCGCGCTTGGTGATGAAGTTGGCGACGTGCTTCGCCGCGTTTTCGCTCAATGTGATCGACATGCCGCTTCCCTTTCCCGTTATGCGTCGTGCTTCTTCTTGTAGTCGGCGACGGCCGCCTTGATGGCGTCCTCGGCGAGGATCGAGCAATGGATCTTCACCGGCGGCAGCGCCAGCTCCTCGGCGATGTGGGTGTTCTTGATCTCCAGCGCCTGGTCCACCGTCTTGCCCTTCATCCACTCGGTGACGAGCGAGCTGGAGGCGATGGCCGAGCCGCAGCCGTAGGTCTTGAACCTGGCGTCCTCGATGACGCCCTCGCCATTGACCTTGATCTGCAGGCGCATGACGTCGCCGCAGGCCGGCGCGCCGACCATGCCGGTGCCGACGGCCTCGTCGTCCTTGTCGAACGAGCCGACGTTGCGCGGATTTTCGTAGTGATCGAGAACCTTTTCACTGTATGCCATTTTCGCCTCTCCTCAATGAGCCGCCCACTGGACGCTGTTCAGGTCGATGCCTTCCTTGTACATGTCCCACAGAGGCGAGAGCTGGCGCAGCTTGCCGATCTGCCGGTGCAGGAGCTGAACGGTGTAGTCGATTTCCTCGATCGTGGTGAAGCGGCCGATGCTGAAGCGGATCGAGCTGTGCGCCAGCTCGTCCTGGCGACCAAGCGCGCGCAGCACATAGGACGGCTCGAGGCTGGCCGAGGTGCAGGCCGAGCCGGAGGACACCGCCACGTCCTTGATCGCCATCATCAGCGACTCGCCCTCGACATAGGCGAAGCTGATGTTGAGGTTGTGCGGCACGCGGCTCTCGAGGTCGCCGTTGAGGAAGACCTGCTCCATGCCGGAGACGCCCTGCCAGAGGCGGTCGCGCAGCATGCGGATGCGCTCGTTCTCGGCCGCCATCTCCTCGCGCGCGATGCGGAAGGCCTCGCCCATGCCGGCGATCTGGTGGGTCGCCAGGGTGCCCGAGCGCAGGCCGCGCTCGTGGCCGCCGCCGTGCATCTGCGCCTCCAGCCGGATGCGCGGCTTGCGCCTGACATAGAGCGCGCCGATGCCCTTCGGGCCGTAAGTCTTGTGGGCGGAGAATGACATCAGGTCGACCTTCCACTTGGCCAGGTCAATCACGACTTTGCCGGTGGCCTGCGCCGCATCGACGTGGAAGATGACGCCCTTCTTGCGGCAGATCTCGCCCATCTGCTCGATCGGCTGGATGACGCCGATTTCATTGTTCACCAGCATCACCGAGGCGAAGGAAGTGTCGGGGCGCAGCGCCGCCTCGAAATCGGCGAGATCGACCAGGCCGTTCTCGCGCGGGTCGAGGTAGGTCACCTCGAAGCCCTGGCGCTCCAGTTCGCGCATCGGGTCGAGCACCGCCTTGTGCTCGGTCTTCACCGTGACGAGATGCTTGCCCTTGCTCTGATAGAAGGTCGCGGCGCCCTTGATGGCGAGGTTGTTCGATTCGGTGGCGCCGGAGGTCCAGATGATTTCCCTGGCGTCGGCGCCGACCAGCGCGGCGACCTGCTGGCGCGCTTCCTCGACCGCCTTCTCCGCCTCCCAGCCGTAGGCATGCGAGCGCGAGGCGGGATTGCCGAATTTTTCGACCAAGTAGGGGATCATCTTCTCCGCCACGCGCGGGTCGACCGGGGTCGTTGCCGAATAGTCGAGGTAGATGGGCAGTTTCAGCATCGCTTTCTCCATGATTCAGGCCGCCAGGGCAGCCATGTTTTTCAGTCTGTCGACGGTCGCCGCGAGGGCGCGCAGGAAGCCGGCGACGTCCTCGGCCGAATTGCCGCGGCCGAACGACACGCGCAGCGCCCCCTTGGCCAGCGCCGGTTCGACGCCCATCGCCAGCAGGGCGTGCGAGGGCTCGGGCGAGACGCTCGAGCAGGCCGAGCCGCTGGCGATGGCGTAGCCGGCGCGATCGAGCTGGGCGACGAGGGTCTCGCCGTCGATGCCGGCCAGCGCGAAAAAGCTGGTATTCGGCAGCCGCGGCGCGCCGGCGCCGAAGACGGTGGCGCCGGTCGCCGCCAGGCCAGATTCCAGCTGGCAGCGCAGATCTTCGAGGCGCGCCGCATCGGCCTCCAGCCGCGCAACCGCCAGTTCGCAGGCGGCGCCGAAGCCGACGATGGCCGCCACGTTCTCGGTGCCCGAACGCAGGTTGCGCTCCTGGCCGCCGCCCGAGATCAGCGCCTTCAGCTCGACGCGCTTGTCCAGCAACAGCGCCGCCGCGCCCTTGGGTCCGTAGAGCTTGTGCGCCGAGACGGTCAGGGCATTCACGCCGGCGGCGTTGAGGACGCGGAAATCGATGGCCACCTTGCCGAGCGCCTGCACGGCGTCGCTGTGGAACCAGGCGCCGGCGTCGCGCGCCTGCCGCGCCAGGGCCGGCACGTCCTGCAGCACGCCGGTCTCGTTGTTGGCCAGCATCACCGAGACGATGCGCGCCGGCTGCGCCAGCACGGCGGCGTAGCCGGCGGCGTCGATGCGGCCTTGGGCGTCGACCGCGATTTCCTGCGTCTGCCAGCCGAGGCGCTGCAGGTCGCGCGCCGGCTCGCGCACGCAGGGGTGCTCGACGGCGGACACCGCGACGACGCCCGGCTCGAGGCAGGCGGCAGCACCCTTGATGAACAGATTGTTGGCTTCCGAGCCGCTGCCGGTGAAGATGACTTCGCTCGGATGCGCCCCCAGCGCCGCCGCCACCTGCTCGCGCGCCGCATCGACCGCCGCGCGCGCGGCGCGGCCGTATTCGTGCCGGCTCGACGGGTTGCCGTGGCGCTCCTTCAGGTACGGCAGCATCGCTTCCAGCACGCCCGGATCGAGCGGCGTGGTGGCGTTGTGGTCGAGGTAGGCCGGGGCGAACATCTCGCGGGTGCTCAGGCCAGCGCCACCGTGTCGCGTCGCTTGCCGCCGAGGCGCTCGTCGACGCTGATGGTCGCCGCCACCGCCTTCGCCTTGGGCTGGTTCACCAGGTCGTGCAGGCTGACCGAGGCGAGGTACTCGTGCATGCATTTGTTGAGGTTGGTCCACAGGTCGTGGGTCATGCAGCGCTGGTCGTTCTCGCAGTTCTCGCGACCGCCGCAGCGGGTGGCATCGAGCGGCTCGTCCACCGCGGTGATGATGTCGGCGACGCTGACTGCCTGCATGTCGCGCGCCAGTCGGTAGCCGCCGCCCGGTCCGCGAACGCTGGAGACGATCTGGTGGCGGCGCAGCTTGCCAAAGAGTTGCTCGAGATAGGACAGCGAGATCTTCTGCCGCTCGCTGATGCCGGCCAGGGTCACCGGCCCGTTGCCCTGGCGCTGGGCCAGATCGATCATCGCCGTCACGGCAAAACGGCCTTTGGTAGTCAGTCTCATGGTTTGTTCCTCAGCAAAAAAGGCGCTTTCGCACCTAATACCTGAACGTTTTTGTCGACTATACGAATCCTGATCAGTTCAGTCAACTATTTAGTCAACTATTTTACTCAGGTACTGAGGGTCAAACTGGTCTGAGCCGGCCAGCTCGTCAGCCTTGCACAAGCCTGATATCTCAAGGCACTTCAGGAGGTTGTCCAATCTCTGATCGGTTGCGACGGCATGATCGAGCAAGCCGTGAATGGCCTTGACGAGCGGGTCATCCTCGCTGTGCGTCACGGCATAGGCCGAGAAGCCCATCTGGCCTGCCTTGATCTCGCGCGCGATCTCGCTGCGATCCTCGATGATGCGGGCCGGGATGCCGACGGCGGTCGCATGCGCGGGGACATCGCGCACGACGACGGCATTCGAGCCGACCTTGGCGCCCTCGCCGAGGGTGATGGGGCCGAGCACCTTGGCGCCGGCGCCGATCACCACGCCGCGGCCCAGTGTCGGGTGGCGCTTGCCCTTGTGCCAGGAGGTGCCGCCGAGCGTGACGCCGTGGTAGAGGGTGCAATCATCCTCGATCACCGCCGTCTCGCCGATGACGACGCCCATGCCGTGGTCGATGAAGAAGCGTCGGCCGATCGTCGCGCCGGGGTGGATCTCGATGCCGGTCAACCAGCGGGCAAAGTGCGAAGTCAGCCGGGCCAGCCATTTGAGGCGGTGCGACCACAAGCGGTGCGACAGCCTGTGCAGGACCAGCGCATGCAGGCCGGGATAGCAGGTCAGCACCTCCCAGGTGTTGCGGGCGGCGGGATCGCGGTCGAAAACGCAGGCGATGTCTTCACGCAGTCGGCTGAACATCATACGGGTCCCATTCATCTTCACGTCGGCGCGATGGCATCGCGCCGCTTGCAGGCTGAAGCGCAGCGGCGCCGGCAAGGCACATGACGGCAATCGAAGCCGGCACCGCCGGGCGACCACCAAGAAACCGCCCTGCTCCATCAGCAAGTGCTGAAATATTATTAAAAACCCTCGGTTTCAGTCAACTTTTTCCCACGGCTTCAGGAAGGTCTTCAGCATGCCGCGCAACAGGCTGACCTCGTCGCGCTCGAGATCGACGCGGTCGAACAGGCGGCGCAGGCGAGGCATCAGGCGCTTGGGGTGCGCCGGATCGAGAAAGCCGGTCCGCGTCACGGCCTTCTCGAGGTGCTCGTAGAAATGGCGGATTTCCTCGAAAGTGGCCGGCGGGTTGTCCGGCGCCGGCGGCAGGCCGGGCTCGAGCGCGGCGAGGCGCAGCTCGTAGCACGCCACCTGCACGGCGGCGCCGAGATTGAGCGAGGAATACGCCGGATTGGCCGGGATCATCACCGGCAGGCGGCACAAGGCGGCCTCCTCGTTCGACAAACCGGCCTGTTCGTTGCCGAACACCAGGGCGACCTCGCCCTGCGCCGCCGCGGCGACCAGGCGCGGCGCCGCCTCGCGCATCCAGGACGGCGGCGGCAGCGGCTCGCGCCTGCGCGTCGTCAGCGCCACGGCGAATGCCGTGCCGGAGAGAGCCTCCTCCAGCCGCCGGCAGACGCGGGCGGCGTCCAGGATGTCGTCGGCGCCGGCGGCGCGCGCCCGCGCCACGCCGGCGTCGTCGGCCGGCGGCTGCACCAGCCACAGCTGCGACAGGCCCATCGTCTTCATCGCCCGCGCGGCGGCGCCGACATTGCCGGGATGGCTGGTGCGCGCGAGGACGATGCGGATGCGGTCGAGTCGGCCGTTCATATACAATGCCGCCTTTCGTTGCGCGCACTGCGGCGGACAGCCATGCATCCGACACTCAACATCGCCGTCAAGGCGGCGCGGCGCGCCGGCGGCATCATCAACCGCGCCGCGCGCGACGTCGATCTGGTCAAGGTCAGCGCCAAGCGCGACAAGGATTTCGTCACCGAGGTGGACCAGGCCGCCGAGGCGGCCATCATCGAGGTGCTGAAGGAGGCGTATCCGGACCACGCGATTCTAGCAGAGGAGTCGGGCGCCTCCGGCGAATCCGAGCATGTCTGGATCATCGACCCGCTCGACGGCACCACCAACTTCATCCACGGTCTGCCGCAGTACTGCGTCTCGATCGCCCTGCAGCACAAGGGCGTGCTGCAGCACGCGGTGATCTACGACAGCAACCGCAACGAGCTGTTCACCGCCAGCCGCGGCGCCGGCGCCTTTCTCAACGAGCGCCGCATCCGCGTCAGCAAGCGGGCGAAGATGAACGAGGCGCTGATCGGCACCGGCTTTCCCTTCCGCTATTTCGAGCATGTCGATGCCTATCTCGGCATCTTCCGCGACATGATGCTGAAGACGGCCGGCGTTCGCCGCCCCGGCGCCGCGGCGCTCGACCTGGCCTGGGTGGCGGCCGGGCGCATCGACGGCTTCTGGGAACTCGGCCTCTCGCCCTGGGACATGGCGGCCGGCGCCCTGCTCATCAGCGAGGCCGGCGGCCTCGTCGGCGATCTCAGCGGCGAGCCGAACTACCTGGCAAGCGGCAACATCGTCGGCGGCAATCCGAAGGTCTTCGCCCAACTGCTGCAGATCATCGCGCCGCACCTCAACGCCAGCCTGAGGGCTTGATCCGCAGCGCGGTGGCGGCGCCTGCCGCCGCTAACGGGCGCTCTGGGCGAGCATCAGGGCGTTGATTCTCCTGACGAAGCCGGCCGGGTCGTCGAGCTGGCCGCCTTCGGCCAGCAGGGCCTGGTCGAACAGCACGGCGCTCCAGTCGTCGAAGTCCTTCTCCTCGTCCTTCAGCCGCTGCACCACCGGGTGATCGGGGTTGATCTCGAGGATCGGCTGCGTCTCGGGCACCTTCTGCCCGGCCGCCTTGAGGATGCGCGCCAGGTTGCCGCCCATGTCGTGCTCGTCGGCCACCAGGCAGGCCGGGCTGTCGGTGAGGCGGTGCGTGACGCGCACCTCCTTGACCTTGTCGCCAAGGCTGGCCTTGATCCTGCCGGCGAGCTCGCCAAAGCTGCCGGCCTGGGTTTCCTGCGCCTTCTTCTCCGCCTCGTCCTCCAGCTTGCCCAGGTCGAGACCGCCGCGGGCGACGGACTGCAGGGGCTTGCCATCGAATTCGTGGAGGTGGCCGAGCACCCACTCGTCCACCCGGTCGGAGAGCAGCAGCACCTCGATGCCCTTCTTGCGGAAGATTTCCAGATGCGGGCTGTGCCTGGCGGCGAGGAAGCTCTCGGCGGTGACGTAATAGATCTTGTCCTGGCCTTCCTTCATGCGCCCGATGTAGGCGGCGAGCGAGACGCTCTCCTCTTCCGTGTCGGCCTGGGTGCTGGCGAAGCGCAGCAGGCGGGCGATCTTCTCGCGGTTGGCGTGGTCCTCGCCGACACCCTCCTTCAGCACGCGGCCGAACTCCTTCCAGAAGGCGGCGTACTTCTCCGGCTCGTTCTCCGCCAGGTCTTCGAGCAGGCCGAGCACCTTCTTGGTGCAGCCGGCGCGGATCGCCTCGATGTCCTTCGATTCCTGCAGGATCTCGCGGCTGACGTTGAGCGGCAGGTCGCCGGAATCGACCACCCCGCGGACGAAGCGCAGGTAGGGTGGCAGCAGCTGCTCGGCGTCGTCCATGATGAAGACGCGGCGCACGTAGAGCTTGATGCCGTGGCGCTGCTGGCGGTCCCACAGGTCGAAGGGCGCGCGCGCCGGGACATAGAGCAGCTGGATGTAGTCCTGGCGGCCCTCGACGCGGGCATGGGTCCACGCCAGCGGCTCGCCGAAGTCGTGGCTGACGTGCTTGTAGAACTCCTTGTACTGCTCGTCGCTGATGTCGGCCTTGGGCCGCGTCCACAGCGCGCTGGCCTGGTTGATCGTCTCGTCCTCGCCAGTCGCCACCTGCTCGCCGTCCTGCCATTCCTCCTTCGCCATGACGATGGGCTGGACGATGTGGTCGGAATAGCGGCGGATGATCTCGCGCAGCCGCCAGCCGGAGAGCAGGTCGTCCTGCCCCTCCTTCAAATGGAGGACGATCTCGGTGCCGCGCTGCGTCCGCTCGACCGTCTCGACGCTGAACTCGCCGCTGCCGTCGGACTCCCAGCGCACGCCCTCGCCGGCGGGCTGGCCGGCGCGGCGGCTCAGCACCGTGACGCGGTCGGCGACGATGAAGGAGGAATAGAAGCCGACGCCGAACTGGCCGATGAGGTGGGCGTCCTTCTGCTGGTCGCCGGTCAGCCGCGCGAAGAACTCGCGCGTGCCGCTGCGGGCGATGGTGCCGAGGTGGCTCACCACTTCCCCGCGGCTCATGCCGATGCCGTTGTCGGCGATGGTGAGGGTGCGGGCGGCCTTGTCGTAGCCGACCCGGATCTTCAGCTCGGGCTCGGATTCCATCAGGCCGGCATCGTTGAGCGCCTCGAAACGCAGCTTGTCGCAGGCGTCCGAGGCATTCGAGATCAGTTCGCGCAGGAAGATCTCGCGGTTGCTGTAGAGGGAGTGGATCATCAGCTGCAGCAGCTGCTTCACCTCGGCCTGGAAGCCGAGGGTTTCCCGCCCGGCCTTGGTCTTTTTCGCGTTCATGGTTCGGTCTCCGGTTGAGCGCTTCCGATATTGGGTCGGCTCGGGCGGATTTCAAGCAGGGCCGGGACGCGCCGCGGCGGCCACGGGCCGCGGCCTGACGCGCTTGCGCGGAATTGACTGCGCCGGCAAGTTCCATTAGCCTCAAGCCCGGTCCCCACCGCGGCCGCGACGGCCAGAACGAAGGCGAATCGATTGAATTCTCCAGCAAACTGTTCGCGCCGGCGCAATCCTGCCGGGCCGGCTCTTCCCGCCCCCCTTGCCCACCCACCCTTGCCGCGCCCGCCCCGCGACGCCCGCCGGCTGGCCGCCTCTCCGACCCGGCGTCCCTGACAGGCAGGCAATGGCTCCCGATTCCGGCCTCGGCAGCGCCGCGCGATCCGCCTCCTCGCGCCCCTTCGCGCGCATCCGCCACGTCCTGCTGGCCGTCTATCTGCTGCTGGTGGCCGTGCTGGTCGTTTTCATGCTGCGCATCGTTCTCACCAACCGTGACAACGCGCTCGATTCGGCAACGCAGCAGAACCGCATCCTGGCGCGGGTGCTCGAGGAGCATCTGGCGCGCACCTTCGGCGAGACGGACAGGGCGCTGCAGGAGCTTGCCGCTCCGTTCGCCACCAAGGGTGGGCCGGCGCGGGTCAGCGAATACTCGGCGCAGAGGCAGCTGTGGCGCCACCCCGTACGGTTGCCCCAGCTGGCCTTTTACGGCATCCAGCCGCTGGCGGGCAGGATGATGGCGCGCGCCAACGAGCAGCCGGTCCAGGCCGTCGAGCCGGTCGGCCTGGAAAGCCTCGCCTTCTTCCAGGCGCATGCCGACGAAGCCGGCCACGTCGGCCGGGAAATCCGCAATCCCCTCGGCGCGGAAAGCGTCATTCCCCTCTCGCGGCGCATCAGCCTGGCCGACGGCAGCTTCGGCGGCGTCGCCGTCGCCGGCATCGCGACGAGCTTCCTTGCGCGGTTTTACGAGGACATGAAGCTGCCGCCGGAAACCACGGTCGTCCTGCTCAGGCCGGACGGCGCGCCGGTGTTCCGCCATTCCCTGGCCGGGGGACGGGGCAGCGACAGCTATGCCGGCAGCGCCGCCTTCCGCGACGGCAAGCCGGCGTCGAGCGAGGGCGTCTTCGAGGACAGCCGCTTCCTCGGCGAGCAGGCGCACCTGGTCGCCTACCACTGGCTGCCGGACCAGTCCGCCGGCGTGCTGGTCGGCCTGCCGCTCGATCGCGTCTATGAGGCGAGCCTGCGCTTCACCGTGCGCGCCATCCTCAGCGGCCTGCTGATCGCCGCCGTCTTCGGCGCCTTTTTCCGGGTGATCTTCCGCCGGCTGCAATACGAGGAGCGCATCATGGCGCGCCAGCGCCTGACCGAGGAGCGGCTGCGCGAGTCGGAAACCGGCCTGCGCGCCATTTTCGACAATGTGCAGGAAGGCATCCTCGTCGCCGACGCCGCCAGCAAGCGCCTGGTCATGGCCAATCCGGCCATCTGTCGCATGCTCGGCTACAGCAGCGGCGAACTGCAGTCGATGACCGCCTTCGACCTGCATCCGCCGGAGGCGAGGGAGCGGGTCGCCGAGGCGCTGCAGGACATGACCGGCGGCAAGTACGGTCTGGTGCCGGACATGCCGGTGCAGCGCAAGGACGGCCGCGTCTTCTACGTCGACATCAGCCCGACCGGCTTCAGCAGCGACGGCAAGCCGAGCGTCCTCAGCGTGTTTCGCGACGTCACCGAAATCCGCCAGGCGCGCCAGGCGCTGCTGGCGAGCGAGGCGCGGCTGCGCGAGGCGCAGCGCATGGCGCACATCGGCAGCTGGGAGCTCGACCTCGCCAGCCAGGCCATCCACTGGTCGGACGAGATCTACCGCATCTTCGAGGTCGAGCCGAAGCGCCAGGCCGCGTCCTACGACACGTTCACCGCCGTGATCCACCCCGAGGACCGCGAGCGGGTCGCCGCGGCGCGGCGCGAGTCGGTCAGCCGGCGCAGCGCCTACGAGATCGTGCATCGCCTGCAACTGGCCGACGGGCGCGTCAAGCACGTGCGCGAGCAGGGCGAGACCGAGTTCGCCGCCGACGGCGCGCCGCTGCGCACCGTCGGCACGCTGCAGGACGTCACCGAGCAGGTGCTGGCCGAGCAGGAGATCCGCGCCCTGAACGAGTCCCTCGAACAGCGCGTCGCCGAGCGCACCGAGGAGCTGGCGCGCGCCAACCGCGAGCTCGAGTCCTTCTCCTACTCGGTCTCCCACGACCTGCGCGCGCCGCTGCGCGCCATCAACGGCTTTTCGCGCATCCTGCAGGATTCGGAGGAGTTCGCCCTGTCCGAGAGCAGCCGCGACCTGCTCGAGCGCATCGTGCGCAACACCAATCGCATGGGCGACCTGATCGACGACATCCTCGAGTACTCGCGCGCCAGCCAGGCGGCGCTCAACCGCAAGGAGGTCGACCTGACGGCGCTGGCCCAGGCCACCTGGGACGAGCAGGCCGTCTCGCATCCGGCCGCCAAGGTCGCCATCGGCCGGCTCGGCAGCGTCTGGGGCGATGCCGCCATGCTGCGGCAGGTGTTCGACAACCTGATCGGCAACGCGCTGAAGTATTCGGGCAAGCGGGAGCAACCGCAAGTGGAGGTCGGCGCCAGCGAGACGCCCGACAGCGTCACCGTCTTCGTGCGCGACAACGGCGCCGGCTTCGACATGCAGTACGCCACCAAGCTTTTCGGCATGTTCCAGCGCATGCACACCGAGCGCGACTTCCCCGGCACCGGCGTCGGCCTGGCCATCGTCAAGCGCATCGTCGAGCGCCACGGCGGCCGCGTCTGGGCCGAGGCCGCGCCCGATGCCGGCGCCACGTTCTGGTTTTCGCTGGCGAAGCGGCGCTGACGCCGCCGCGGCGGCCGCTCAGAGGTAGCGGATGTCGATGATTTCCAGCTCGCGCGGCCCGGACGGGCTGGCAAAGCGCACGGCGTCGCCGATCCGCGCCTTGAGCAGGGCGCGGGCAAGCGGCGAGATCCAGCTGATGCGGCCTTCGCCGGCCGCGGCCTCGTCGATGCCGACGATCTGGTAGGCGGCCTCGCCGCCGTCGGCGTCGCAAACGGTGACGGTGGCGCCGAAGAACACCTGCTCCGTGTTTTCCTGGTCTTCCGGCCGCACCACTTCGGCGCTCTCCAGCCGTTTCATGAGGAAGCGGATACGCCGGTCGATCTCGCGCAGCCGCTTCTTGCCGTAGATATAGTCGCCGTTCTCCGAGCGGTCGCCGTTGGCGGCCGCCCAGGCCACGGTCTGCACCAGGGCCGGGCGCTCGCTCTTCACCAGCTGCGCCAACTCCGCCTTGAGGAGGGCGTGTCCGCGCGCCGTCATGTAGTTCTTCGCGCCCTGCGGCAGCGACGGCGCAGCCTCGAAGTCCTCTTCTTCGGCGGAATCGTTGTCGTTTTCCCTGACGAAGGCCTTGTTCATGGCGGGCAATGCAGGCCACTGGCGGCGAACCGGCGAATTATAGCCGGCGCGCAGCAGAACACGTGCCCGAACACCGGCGGGGAAGCTGCCCTCCAGGGCGGTGCTGCGCGCTGCCCCGGCAAGGCCCTCAGTGGTAGATGGCGGGCTGGTTGAGGAAGGTGCCGTACTGCTCCAGCAGCTCGCCGAAGGCCTCGATGTCCGACTCCCCGGTCACCAGCGCCATGAAGTCGGCGCGGAAGCGCTCGGCCGCGCCGTCGCGCATCAGGACGCCCTTGTTCAAGCGCTTGTCGATCAGCTCGACGGCGTCCTGCGCCGGGTAATCCACCACATGCATCAGCGGGTTGTCGAAGACGATCATCATGCCGTGTTCCTCATGCTGCTCCACGGCTCCTAGATGGGTCCCGAAAGGGCGCTTTCAACCCCGCTGCCGGCGACTCGGGGGATGGCCCTGCGCACGCTGTTGTTTTTGCCGGCGCCACCGCATAATAGGCGCATGAAGGAAGCCGAGGACATCGCCAGCCTGCGCCTCAAGCTGCACGAGACCCAGGTCGAGCACCGCGATCTCGACGAGATCATCGAGCGGCTGCTGCAGTTTTCGCCGCACGACGAACTGATGCTGCGCCGGTTGAAGAAGCGCAAGCTGTTGCTGAAGGACCGCATCGCCGCCCTCGAGCGCCTGATCGAGCCCGACGTCCCGGCATAAGCCGGGCGCCGGGATGCCGCATCCTCTTTCCGGCAGGGCCGGAAGAAAGCCCGCCATCGATGAGCAAGACCGCTGCCTACCGCTTCGACACCCTCAGCCTGCATGCCGGCCAGCAGCCCGACCCGCAGTTCGGCGCCCGCGCCGCGCCGATCTACCTGACCACCAGCTTCGTCTTCAAGGACACCGAGCAGGCCGCCTCGCTCTTCAACATGGAGCGCGCCGGGCACGTCTATTCGCGCCTCTCCAACCCGACCAACGCCGTGCTGGAGGAGCGCATCGCCGCGCTGGAGGGCGGCGTCGGCGCCATCGCCACGGCCTCCGGCCAGGCGGCGCTGCACCTGGCCATCGCCACGCTGACCGGCGCCGGCGGCCACATCGTCGCCTCGCGCGCGCTCTATGGCGGCTCGCACAACCTGCTCGAATACACCCTGCCGCGCTTCGGCATCGAGACGACCTTCGTCGACCCGCGCAGCCTCGACGCCTGGCGCGCCGCCATTCGGCCGAACACGCGCCTGCTGCTCGGCGAGACCCTCGGCAATCCGGGCCTCGACGTGCTCGACGTGCCGGCCGTCGCAGCCATCGCCCACGAAGCGGCGCTGCCGCTGCTGGTCGACTCGACTTTCACCACGCCCTACCTGATGCGCCCCTTCGAGCTGGGCGCCGACCTCGTCTTCCACTCGGCGACCAAGTTCCTCGGCGGCCACGGTGTCGCCATCGGCGGCCTGCTGGTCGACGGCGGCACTTTCGACTGGGAGAAGTCGGGCAAATTCCCGACGCTGACCGAGCCCTACGCCGGCTTCCATGGCATGGACTTCGCCGAGGAGTCCACCGTCGCCGCCTTCCTGCTGCGGGCGCGGCGCGAGGGCCTGCGCGACTTCGGCGCCTGCATGGGGCCGATGACCGCCTTCCAGCTGCTGCAGGGGCTGGAGACGCTGCCGCTGCGCATGCAGCGCCACATCGACAACACGCGGCGCGTCGTCGCCCACCTCGCCGGCCACCCGGCGGTTGCCGCGGTGTCCTATCCGGAACTGGAGAGCCATCCCGACCACGCCCTGGCGAAGCGGCTGCTGCCGCGCGGCTGCGGCGCGGTGTTCAGCTTCGTCCTCGAGGGCGGACGCGATGCCGGGCGCAAGTTCATCGAGTCGCTGCGCGTCTTCTCCCATCTGGCCAATGTCGGCGACGCCAAGAGTCTGGTCATCCATCCGGCCAGCACCACCCACTTCCGCATGTCCGCCGAGGCCCTGCGCGCCGCCGGCATCGAAGAGGGCACGGTGCGCCTGTCGATCGGCCTGGAGGACGCCGACGACCTGATCGCCGACCTCGACACCGGCCTGAAGGCGGCGAGCGGCAAGCGCTGACATCGGGCGGAACATCCTCTCCTTCCCCCCCTCACCTTTCGCCGCCCACTGCCTACTGATAACTGACAACTGATAACTGTCCGCTGATAACTGACAGCTGAAAACTGACAACTGCCCACTACTCACCCCCCATGGAACTGACCGTCAAGGACACGAAAGCCTACGCCTACACCGGCGGCCGACCCTGCGACCCCGCGCTGCCGGCCGTCGTCTTCATCCATGGCGCGGCCAACGACCACAGCGTGTGGAACCTGCAGACGCGCTGGTTCGCCCATCACGGCTTTTGCGTGCTGGCGCCCGACCTGCCCGGCCACGGTCGCTCCGCCGGCCCACTGCTGCCGACAGTCGAGATGCAGGCCGGCTGGCTGGTTGCGCTGCTCGACGCCGCCGGCGTGGCGCAGGCGGCCCTGGTCGGCCACAGCATGGGCTCGCTGATTGCGCTGGAAGCGGCGGCGCGCCTGCCGCAGCGCGTGACGAGGATCGCCCTCGTCGGCACCGCCGTGCCGATGCCGGTCTCGGATGCCCTGCTCGCTGCCGCGCGCGACGACCGCACCCGCGCCGAGGGCATGGTCAACCTCTGGTCGCACGGTCCGCGCGGCGCCCTCGGCGGCAACCGCCAGCCCGGCCACTGGCTGATGGGCGCCGGCCTGCGCCTGATGCAGCGCGCCGCCCCCGGCGTCCTCTTCAACGACCTCGGCGCCTGCAACGACTACCAGCGCGGCGCCGAGGCGGCGACGGCCCTGCGCTGTCCGGCGCTGCTGGTCGTCGGCAGCCGCGACCTGATGACTTCACCGCGCGGCGCCGCCAAGCTGGCCGCCAGCATGGCGGACGCGCGCACCGCCGTCATCGAGGGCTGCGGCCACGCCCTGATGGCGGAATATCCCGACGCCGTGCTCGATGCCCTGCGCGGTTTCATAGGGCCTGAAAACCCTCCGGCCTGATACCCCGCCCGGCAGCGGCGGCAGCGGCACGGCATAATGGCGGCATGAGCCATTTTTCTCCCTTCGCGCGGCGCGCGCTGATTGCCGTCATCGTCCTCGCCGCGCTGGCCGCGCTGCTGGTCTACCTGACGCGGCCGAAGCCGGTCGCGGTCACGGTCGCCGCGGTCGACAGCGGCCGGGTCGAGGCGAACGTCGCCAACACCCGCGCCGGCTCGGTCGCCGCCTGCCGCCGCTCGAAGCTGGCGCCGCCGCTGGGCGGGCGCATCGACCGGCTGCTGGCGCGCAAGGGCGACCGCGTCAAGGCAGGACAGGTGCTGGTCGAGCTGTGGAACGAGGACCTCGCCGCGCGCGAGCGCATCGCCGCCGAGCAGTTGCTGTCGGCGCAGGCACGGGTGAACGAGGCTTGCCTGCTGGCCGACAACGCCCGGCGCGAGGCCGCGCGCAGCCGCCAGCTGCGCGACAAGGGCTTCGTCTCCGAGGGGCAGGTCGACCGCGTCGAGAGCGAGGCGCGGGCGAAGCAGGCCGGCTGCGCCTCCGCCCGCGCCCAGGCGCAGGAAGCGCGGGCGCGCATCGCCGCCTCGCGCGCCGACACCGCGCGCACCGTGGTCAGGGCCCCCTTCGACGGCGTCGTCGCCGAGATCAACGGCGAGGTCGGCGAATTCCTCACGCCCTCGCCGCCGGGCATCCCGACCCTGCCGGCGATCGACCTGATCGACGATTCCTGCCTCTACGTCTCGGCGCCGATCGACGAGGTCGATGCCGCGCGGATCGCCATCGGCATGCCGGCGCGCATCACCCTCGACGCCTACCGCGGCCGCCACTTCGACGGCAGGGTGCGGCGCATCGCGCCCTACGTGCTGGCGCTGGAAAAGCAGGCGCGCACCGTCGAGGTGGAAGTCGCCTTCGACCGCCCGGCCGAGGCCGGCCACCTGCTGGTCGGCTACAGCGCCGACATCGAGGTCGTCACCGAGGCGCGCGACGGCGTCCTGCGCATCCCGACCAGCGCGCTGATGCCGGGCAACCGCGTGCTGGTGCTGGGCGCCGGCGGCCGGCTGGAGGAGCGACGCATCGAGACCGGCCTGAGCAACTGGGAGCACACCGAGGTGACGGGCGGCCTCGAGCGCGGCGAGCGCGTCGTCACCTCGCTCGAGCGCGCCGGCGTCAAGGCCGGCGCCCGGGCCGTCGTCGAAGCGGGAGCGGCGCCGCCAAAAAAACCATGATCCGTCTCAGCGGCATCGAGCGCGTCGACCGCGACGGCGGCGAGGAAGTGCATGCCCTGCGCGGCGTCGACCTCGCCATCGGCCGCGCCGAGTACCTCTCGATCATGGGGCCGTCCGGCTCGGGCAAGTCGACGCTGCTCAACGTGCTGGGGCTGCTCGACCGGCCAAGCGCCGGGCGCTACCTGCTCGACGGCCGCGACGTCACCGGCCTCGGCGACGACGAGCTGGCGCGAGTGCGGCGCGAGACGATCGGCTTCGTCTTCCAGTTCTTCCATCTCGTGCCGCGGCTGAGCGCGGCGCAGAACGTCGAGCTGCCGATGGTGCTGGCCGGCATCGCCGCGGAGGAGCGCCAGCGCCGCCTCGCGCGGCTGCTCGCCGACTACGGCCTGGCCGAGCGCGCCGGCCACCGGCCCGACCAGCTCTCCGGCGGCCAGTGCCAGCGCGTCGCCATCGCCCGCGCCATGGCGATGGCGCCGCGCCTGATCCTCGCCGACGAGCCGACCGGCAACCTCGACCGCCACACCGGGCAGGAGGTGATGAAGGTGCTCGAGCGCGTGCATCACGACGGCGGCACCGTCATCGTCGTCACCCACGACCCGGAAATCGGCGCGCGCGCGCAGCGCCGCATCCGCATGGTCGACGGCGAAATCGCCGAGGACAGGAGGAGCGACGGTGGATAACACAAGACATATTCAACACGGAGAACACGGAGGTCACGGAGATTCCTGCATCGAATTTCTCGGTGTTCTCCGTGCCTCTGCGAACGCCGTGCTGAAAGCGGTTTCTGCCCAATGAGGTTCGCCGACCTGCTCCGCTTCGCCTGGCAGGTGCTCGACGGCAACCGCAGCCGCACCGCGCTGATCCTGCTCGCCATGGGCATCGGCGTCGCCGCCGTCGTCGCCGTCAGTGCCATCGGCGAGGGTGCGCGGCTGTACGTGGTCAACCAGTTCGGTTCGCTCGGCACCAATCTGGTCATCATCCTGCCCGGCCGTTCGGAAACCACCGGCGCCATGCCCGGCGTGCTGCTCGGCAAGACGCCGCGCGATCTCACCCTCGACGACGCCCTGGCGCTGAAGCGCAGCCCGGCGGTGCTGCGCGTCGCCCCGCTGGTCGTCGGCGCCGGCGACGTCCGCGTCGGCAGCCGCAGCCGCGAGAGCTCGGTGCTCGGCACCACGGCCGAGTTCATCCAGGTGCGGCAGATGGACCTGGCGCAAGGCCTGTTCCTGCCGTCCGGCGACCCGCGCCACGGCCAGCCGGTGTGCGTCGTCGGCGCGACGGTGGCGGCCGAGCTGTTCGGCGCGCGCCCGGCGCTCGGCGAGTGGCTGCGCATCGGCGACCGCCGCTTCCGCATCGTCGGCGTGCTGGCGCGCCAGGGCCAGTCGCTCGGCTTCAACACCGACGAGATCGTCGTCATCCCGCTCGCCGCGGCGCAGGCCCTGTTCAACACCGAGGCGCTGTTCCGCGTCCTCGTCGAGGCGAAGAGCCGCGAGCAGATCGTCCCCGCCAGGGAGGACCTCGAGGAAATCCTGCGCCTGCGCCACGAGGGCGAGCGCGACGTCACGGTGATCAGCCAGGACGCGGTGCTGGCCACCTTCGACCGCATCCTGCGCACGCTGACCCTGGTGGTCGGCGGCATCGCCGCCATCAGCCTGGCGGTGGCCGGCATCCTCGTCATGAACGTCATGCTGATCGCCGTCACCCAGCGCCGTCGCGAGATCGGCCTGCTCAAGGCGCTCGGCGCCACCGGCGCCACCATCCGCGCCGCCTTCTTCACCGAGGCCGTGCTGCTGGCGCTGGGCGGCGCCGCCTGCGGTCTGGCGGCGGGCAGGCTGGGCCAGCTCGCCCTCGGCCAGGCGCTGCCCGGCGTGCCCTTCGCAGCGCCGTGGTGGGCGCTGCTCGCCGCCCCGCTCACCGCCATTCTCACCGCCGTGCTGTTCACCGTGCTGCCGGCGCGCCGCGCCGCGGCGCTCGATCCGGTGGCGGCGCTGTCGAAGCGATGAAGAAGAACCGGCCCTCTTCCCCTTCCTCTTCCCCTCTCCCGCGAGCGGGAGAGGGGTGTTCGCCCCCTCGCCCCGCTTGCGGTGAGAGGGACTTTCTCGAAAACGCCAAACAACTCCGCAGCAACCAGACGGACGCCGAGCAGAAGCTCTGGCACAACCTGCGCGCCCGCCGCTTCATGGACTTGAAGTTCAAGCGGCAGAAGCCGCTCGGGCGCTACATCGTCGATTTTGTCTGCGTCGAGCGAAAGCTGATCATCGAACTCGATGGCGGACAACATGCGGAGCAGGCGGCCTACGACACGGAGCGGGACGACTGGCTGCGTAGCGAAGGCTATGCGGTGCTGCGGTTCTGGAACAACGAGGTGATGCTGGAAATGGAAGGGGTTCTGGAAAGAATCCGGCTTGCCCTCGAATCCTCCCCCTCTCCCCAGCCCTCTCCCCGCAAGCGGGGCGAGGGGGCTGATTTGCTCGCCGCGCGGCGGCGGGGCGAGGGGGCTGGTTTGCTCCCCTCTCCCGCTTGCGGGAGAGGGGTCGGGGGAGAGGGCAAAGCATGATCGCGCGCGACCTCATCGCCTTCACCCTCGCCGCGCTGCGGCGCGGCGAGGGGGCTGGTTTGCTCCCCTCTCCCGCGGCTGACTTGCTCCCCTCTCCCGCTCGCGGGAGTGGGGTCGGGGGAGAGGGCAAGCCATGATCGCCCGAGACTTCATCGCCTTCACCCTCGCCGCGCTGCGCGCCCACCGCCTGCGCACGCTGCTGACGTCGCTCGGCATCGCCGTGGGCATCGCCTCGGTGATCCTGCTCACCTCGATCGGCGAGGGCCTGCACCGCTTCATCATCGCCGAATTCACCCAGTTCGGCACCAACCTGATCGGCGTCTCGCCGGGCCGCATCCAGACCCACGGCGCCTCGCTCGGCGCGGTGAACACCTCGCGGCCGCTTTCCATCGAGGACGCCCTCGCCCTGAAGCAGGCGCCTCACGTAGAGGTCGCCGATCCGCTGGTGCAGGGCAACGCCGAGGTGTCGCTGCCGGGCAGGAGTCGCCGCGTCACCCTCTACGGCACCGGGCCTGACTTCGCCCGCGCGCTGTCGATGCGGGTGGCCATCGGCGACTACCTGCCGCCGGACGACCCGCGCGCCGCGCGCGCCTTCGTCGTGCTCGGCGCCAAGGTGGCCGAGGAGCTGTTCGGCGCCGACAATCCGCTCGGCGCCCGCCTGCGCGTCGGCGGCGAGCGCTACCGCGTCGTCGGCGTCATGGAAGCGAAAGGCCAGATCCTCGGCTTCGACATGGACGACACGGTGTTCATCCCCGTGGCGCGCGCCCTCGACATGTTCAACCGCGACGGGCTGATGGAGATCCATGTCGCCTACGAGCCGACGGCGCCGCTGGCCGAGGTCGAGGAGGGCCTGCGCCGCATCCTCGTCGCCCGCCACGGCGCCGAGGACTTCACCCTGACGCCGCAGCAGAAGATGCTCGAGGTGTTCGGCACCGTGCTCGACGCCGTCACCTTCGCCGTGGCCGCCATCGGCGGCATCTCGCTGGTGGTGGGCGGCGTCGGCATCCTCACCATCCTCACCATCGGCGTCGCCGAGCGCACCTCGGAGATCGGCCTGCTGCGCGCCATCGGCGCGACGCGGCGCAGCATCCTGCTGCTGTTCCTCGGCGAGGCGGCGCTGCTCTCGGCCCTCGGCGGCGCCGCCGGCCTGCTGCTCGGCTGGGGCATCGCCGCGCTGCTCGGCCTGGCCTTCCCGGCGCTGCCGGTGCACACGCCGTGGCGCTACGCCGCGCTGGCCGAGCTGGTCGCCGTCGCCGTCGGCCTCGCCGCCGGCGTCGCCCCGGCGCGCCGCGCCGCCGGCCTCGATCCGCTCGAGGCGCTGCGCAGCGAATGAGCGCCGCCAAGCGCTTCAGCCAGCCGGAGCAAGGGCGATGAGCGCCCAGCCGCTCGATCCACTGCGAGAGCGCATCCTGCTGCTGACGCTGGCCGGCATCCAGTTCGCCCACATCCTCGACTTCATGATCATGATGCCGCTCGGGCCGATCCTCGCCGACGAGCTGGGCATCGACACCCGGCAGTTCGGCCTGCTCGTCTCCTCCTACACCTTCAGCGCCGCCGTCTCCGGCGTGCTGGCCGCCACCTTCGTCGACCGCTTCGAGCGGAAGCGCCTGCTGCTCGGCATGTTCGGCCTGTTCGGCCTCGCCACCCTGGCCTGCGGCCTGGCGCCCTCTTACTGGCCGCTGCTCGCCGCGCGCTGCAGCGCCGGCCTCTTCGGCGGCGTGCTCAACGCCATGGTGCAGACCATGGTCGGCGACCTGATCCCCTTCGAGCGGCGCGGCCGCGCCAGCGGCATCATCATGTCGGCCTTCTCGCTGTCCACCGTCGCCGGCGTGCCGCTGTCGCTGTACCTCGCCAACCATTTCGGCTGGCGCTTCCCATTCCTCTTCATCGCCGCGCTGACACCCCTGCTGCTGCTGCCGGCGGCGCGCATGCTGCCGTCGCTGCGCGGCCACCTCGAGGCGGCCTCGGCCGCCGCCCGCGAGCGCGCCCACCCGCTGGCGGCCTTGGCGACCGTGCTCGGCGACGCCAACTGCCGCCGCGCCCTGGCCTTCATGGCGCTGCTGACGCTGTCCACCTTCCTGGTGATCCCCTACATCACCCTGTACTCGGTGAACAACGTCGAGATCCGCGTCGAGGACCTCTACCTGCTCTATCTCGCCGGCGGCACGGCGAACTTCCTCACCTCGCGCCGCATCGGCCGGCTCACCGACCGCTACGGCAAGATCCGCGCCTATCGCGCCGTCGGCTTCCTCGCCCTGGCGCCGCTGCTGATCCAGACCCACCTGCCGCCGATCCCGCTGTGGCTGATGGTCTGCGTGTCGACCTTCTTCTTCATCGTCGTGCCGGGGCGCATGGTGCCGGCGATGGCCATCCTCGCCTCGGCCGCCCACCCGCGCCTGCGCGGCACCTTCCTCTCGCTGAGCGGCGCCACCCAGCAGTTCTCGGCCGGCCTCGCCGCCTGGATCGGCGGCGTGATCATCTACCAGGATGCCGCCGGCCACATCATGCGCTACAACTTCGTCGGCTACCTCGCCGTCGCCGTCGGCCTGCTCGCCATCGCGCTGGCCGGGCGCATCCGCATGCCGTCCTGAGCGCCGCGGCGCGCCCGGCCGGAAGGTAGAATGCGCGGGTGAACGCCCCGCGCCGCACCCTGCCGCTGCTCGCCGCCTGCCAGGCGCTGCTGCTCACCAACGGCGTCACCCTCGTCGCCATCAACGCGCTGGCCGGCTTCGCCCTGGCGCCGGACAAGCGCCTCGCCACCCTGCCGGTGGTCGGCTACGTCATCGGCTCGGCCGCCTCGACCCTGCCCGCCTCGCACTTCATGCGCCGCCACGGTCGCCGCGCCGCAATACCTCGCCTCCTACGCCTCGCTGGTCGGCTTCGCCCTAATCGCCATGGTGATCGCCGCCAGCCTGCGCTTTCCGCCGCAGGGCGAGGCGGAGCAGCACGGCGGCGGCCGGCCGCTGGCAAGGATCGCCCGACAGCCGGTGTTCGTCGTCGCCGCGCTGGCGGCGGCGGTCGGCTACGGCGTCATGAACCTGCTGATGAACGCCACGCCCCTGGCGATGGACTTCTGTGGCCTCGGCTTCGCCGACACCGCCCACGTCCTGCAGTGGCACGTCATCGGCATGTTCGCGCCGAGCTTCTTCACCGGCCACCTGATCGCCCGCTTCGGCGTGCTCAACATCCTGCTCGCCGGCGCCGCCCTGTTCGCCGCCTGCATCGCCATCGCCCTGCAGGGCGTCACCCTGATGCACTTCTGGTGGGCGCTGTTCCTGCTCGGCATCGGCTGGAACTTCCTCTACATCGGCGGCACCACCCTGCTCACCGAGGCCTACGCGCCGGAGGAGAAGGCCAAGACGCAAGGACTCAACGACTTCCTCATGTTCTTCGCCATGGCCGGCTCCTCCTTCGGCGCCGGCGCGCTGGTCACCAGCGCCGGCTGGACGATCGTCAACCAGATCGCCATCCCCTTCGTCGCCGTCAGCGCCTTCGCCAGCGCCGTGCTGTGGCTGAAGCGGCGCGGCGGCTGATCCTCCTCTTGGGCCGATAGAGCGGGCCGCATGAAGAAACAGCAGCGCCGCAAGCCCTTGCTTTACGAAGGCACCGCCGCGTTGCGATCCACCGCCAGGCGGGTCAGAAAGGCCTCCGCTTCCGACTTGCCCAACTCCTGCGGGTGGTGTTTGCGATGATGGAAAATGCAGCGTTCAATCCAGCCGACCTATGCCGACTCGGTACGCAGGCTGTAATGCTTCAGCCGCAAGCGATCGCGCATTCGATCCAGCAGCCTGGGGGCTTCGGCGGGAGGGTCGTACTTCCGAGGTTTTCTTGTTTATCGGACATTGGCTTGGTGTGCTATCAACTTTTATTTTATAATATGTCAAATTTATGACTAATTTTATCAGACTGTCTGATAACGTATTACTGTCGTTCTTGACATCCAATTTACGTTAGACGACGCGTCCGTCATGTACCTCTTCTTCGACACTGAGACCACGGGTATCCCCCGTAACCACGATGCACCGGCGTCGGACACTGCGAATTGGCCTCGGTTAGTTCAAATTGCCTGGTCGCTCACTGATGAAAAGGGCAACGAGCTTCGGAGCCAAGCATCCATTATTCGCCCAAATGGCTTCGAGATCCCGGCCAGCGCAACCCGTGTTCACGGGATTACTACCGCAACGGCTCAGCGACTCGGAGTAGAAATTAAGCGCGTGCTTACGGCGTTCTCGAAGGACCTTGCCGCTGCTGAGGTACTCGTCGCCCACAATGCTCAGTTTGACGAGCGCGTTGTCGGGGCGGAGTTCTATCGCTCAGGTCGAAAGAGCAATCCGTTGTCCGGCAAGAAACTTTATTGCACGATGCGCTCCTCGACAGCCTTCTGTCGCATACCGGGTGGGCCACGTGGCTTCAAGTGGCCAAAACTCCAGGAACTACATCGCGCACTTTTCGGTGTTGAGTTTGAGTCGGCGCATGACGCGGTTGCAGATGTTCGTGCCTGTGTCAGATGCTTTTTCGAGTTGAGGCGCCGAGGAGTTATTTCTGGCACTGAATCGCCCGAAACTGAGGAGGAGATCTCACTCGATGACCAGGAGCTGTTTGACGATATCTACTCGCTCGCTGAACTCTGCCCTTGGTTCGACACCGAGCAATTTGTCGACAATGTCTATGCTCAGTTTGTAGATCGTGGGTTCATTACAGACGCACAACGCGAGGCTCTTATTCGAATACACGACATGCTCGAGGAAAATTCAGGGTGAGGGCGTCGTCTAACTCGCGCATGCACCCGAAAGTCGAAAGCGGCGCTTCGCTTGCTTTCTCCTGCGGGTGATGCGCATTGTTATCTTCTTTGGATCGAGTAGCTCATGGCGTGGATATTTCAGGGAAACCCTAATCGTTTTGACATAGACGATTACCTGTCCCGCTATCCGCAGCTGATCTACTGGCGCACCAACCGATATGCCAAAGATATTTCGGTCGGCGATCCTGTGTTCATCTGGCGTGCAGGCGACAAAGCTGGTGCGATTGCGGTCGGCCAAATTGTTGAGCCGTCAACTCTGGCAAATGAGGTCAAGCACCCCGAAGCGCTCGCCGACGAACTGTGGGTTGCAGATGAAGCCGACCCCAGTGAGCTCAAGACCGGCATCGAGCTCAACGAAATACGGCTTTCCGTCGAAGATGGGATGGTGGCCAGGTCTGTTGTAGCAGACACCCCAGTTCTGGCAACTTCCACCATCATTACGGTTCCAAATGGGACCGTGTTTCGCTTGTCTGCCGACGAGTCCGCGGCACTAGGGCGCCTTTGGGGTTCACCCCGCGGATACTGTCCTGACAACCGCTGCTTCCGAGGGGCAACGGCTGCTACGCTCTCACTATGCTCGCGAACGTTCATCACGGCTGCGAAACGACAAGCTCTCAGCATTCCGAAAAGAGCACGGCAAACTGTTTTGCGAGATTTGCGGGTTCACCGCATCCGCCAACCAGCCTGAGTCGTTCACCGATCGAGCGTTCGAGGTTCATCACAAACGGCCGCTTGCAGCTGCTGCGTCGTCTGTCCGAACCACGTTACAAGACTTGGCGATTTTGTGTGCCAACTGTCATAGGGCGGTCCACGCAGATTCCGATGTCGCCGCAAATTTCGTAGAGCTTACCAAGTGGTATGCAAACAGAAGATAACAATTCGCTGCAGCCGACCGTCATCCCGCTACGCGGGCTGCCGGCGGCTGAGCTCAGGCGTTATGCGAGAAGGAAAGATCATGACTGACCCAAGTCTCGAAAAGCAAAAGCAGCTCGCTGTTCGCATCGCGACAACGGCAAATACTGCGGAGAAAGAAGCGCTTCGCGTATGGATTGAGCGGCTACTTGAAATCAAGGCATCCAACCTCCCTGCAAAGCTGAAAGCAAAACAAGCTATTTTGGTCACTGCCAGCAGTAATGTGGTGCTGCCAACTGTCAAGATGATTGCCCGCAAAACTAAGCGTCTTGGTTGGGATGATCGCGGGCTCAAAAGCAGGCTTGCGCTTGGTGGCGCTGCTATTGGAGCAGCCCTGTTCGGTGGTCAAGGCGCAGGCATTGCAGCGCTTGGCACAGCAATCGGCGTCCCGCTCTGGGTTGTGTTTGGCGCAGGTGCTGCGTTTCTTGGGATGCTTTACGAAGAAATCACTGGCAAGAAGCTAAACCCCAAGACAACATACCATGTGATAGATGCGGAGTCGGAGGATAAGGAGTAATGCAGCATAACAATTCATTCAAGCCGACGTCGCTTCGCGGTGCGGCTTACTCAGCAGTCGCCAATATAGGCGACAGACGGGGCTTTGAAGAATGAGCGAACGAGTCTTGGCATTTGCTG
>CAUJIV010000098.1 GCA_963205435.1 Pseudomonadota bacterium | reverse complement strand
ATCCCCGGCCTGCGCGGCTTCGTCGGCGTGGATTTCGTCCTCGGCGTCGACGGCCGCATCACGGTGCTCGAAGTCAATCCGCGCCTGACCAGCGCCTACGTCGGCCTCTCGGCGCGCCTCGGCCGCAACCTCGCGGCGGAGATCCTCGCGGATTTCATCCAGGAGGCCTGCGATGCATGATGCCGTCGGCTGGGACATCGGCGGCGCCCACCTCAAGGCGGCGCGCTGCGCCGGCGGGCGGCTGGAAAGCGTGCGCCAGCTGCCGACGCCGCTGTGGCTGGGCCTGCAGCACCTCGACGAGGCCGCCGCTGCCGTGCTCGACGCCCTGCCGCAAGCGCCGGTGCTGCACGCCGTCCCCATGACGGGCGAGCTGGCCGACCTGTTCCCCGACCGCCACCGCGGCGTGTGCGGCATCGCCGACGCCTTCGCCGCGCAGCTCGCGCGGCGGCGCCCGCACGACGCTCTCCGCTTCTTCGCCGGCGACGCCGGCCTGCTGCCGCACGCCCAGGTCGCCGCCGCCAGCCGCGCCATCGCCTCGGCCAACTGGCTCGCCAGCGCCGCCTGGTGCGCCGCCGCCATCGGCGACGGCGTGCTGGTCGACCTCGGCAGCACCACCACCGACATCGTGCCCTTCGCCGGCGGGCGCATCCGCGCCATCGGCGCGAGCGACGCCGAGCGGCTCGAATCGGGCGAGCTGGTCTACCTCGGCCTGCTGCGCACGCCGCTGATGGCGCTGGCGCAGCGCGTGCCCTTCGGCGGCCTGCTGCGCCGGCCGATGAACGAATATTTCGCCACCACCGCCGACGTCATGCGCGTGTGCGGCGAGATCGACGAGGCGACCGACCAGCTGCCCGCCGCCGACCAGGGCGAGAAGAGCGTGGAGGCCAGCGCGCGCCGCCTGCTGCGCATGGTGGCCGAGGACCTGCCCGACGCGGGGCTCGCGCGCGCGCGCGAACTCGCGCGCTGGTACCGCGCGCGCCTGCTCGACGAACTGCACGCTGCGCTCAAAGAAGTCCTGCAGCGCGGCGCCGTGCCGCCGAACGCGCCGCTTGTCGCCGCCGGCATCGGCGCACCGCTGGTGGCCGAACTCGCCGCCCGCGCGCGCCGCCCGCTGCTGCGCTGGGAAGACCTGCCCGGCATGGAAGCCGCCACGGCCGAGGCGCGCGCCTGGTCCGCACGCTGCGCCCCCGCCGTCGCCGTGGCGCGGCTCGCAGCGGAGTGCGAAGCATGAGCGCGCTCACCGTCGTCAAGCTCGGCGGCAGCCTCGCCGCCTCCGCGCAGCTGCCGCGCCTGCTTCAGGAACTCGCGCGCCTGCCCGGCCTCGTCATCGCCCCAGGCGGCGGCCCTTTCGCCGACGCCGTACGCCGCGCCCAGGCCGAGCATGGCTTCGACGACGCCGCCGCGCACGACATGGCGCTCCTCGCCATGGCCCAGTTCGGAAGAATGCTCGCGGCGCAAGCAAACTTCCGCGCCGCCTGGGGCGCCGACCGCATCGCCGCCGCGCTGGCGCGCGGCCATGCACGCAACAGCGCGCGCGCGCCGCTCGTCTGGCTGCCGGACCCCGCCACCGACGCCCCCGAGGTCGAGCGCTCCTGGCGCATCACCGGCGATTCGCTCGCCCTCTGGCTCGCCCACCGCCTCGGCACCCGCCGCCTCGTCCTGCTCAAGTCCTGCCCGATCCCGACGGCCGACCTGACCGCGCTGGCGGCGGCCGGCATCGTCGATGAGGTTTTCCCGAAAATGGCGCGAAAGTGCGCGGATGTCCGCGTCAGCGTGATCGACACGACACGGACGATAAACCTGCGGGATGAACTTGACGGATGCGACAGGCCGATACCGACGGCTCGGGAATGCATGCAAAGCTTGAGCGTCGTTTCCTGAAGTCGCTGTTGTCTTCGCGTGTCAGTTTCGCGGGGAACATTCCTGGAAAAGTCAGTCCCTGTGATACGGCGAGTTTGTAGATCTGAGGAAGCTATCGACCCTCAAGAGACAGTCAGGCTTTCTGACTTACCGTCCGCAATCCAGCGGTTGCTGCCGTTGGCTGACAAAGGTGTCACAGCCGCGACCCTTGAACTTGAGCAGATTTCGGGAGGCTACCAGCCTACCAACGCCTTGCTTACCGATGTCATTTGCATCCCTTGGTAGGGCTCCTTGAAACCATTGCATTGCAGCCCCGTCGAATTGCGCGAAAGTTTGCTTTAAGGGTCTTGCAGTCTCTGCAGCGCTTCAAGTGGAGATATAGGCGGGCCTTGTCTACCACGTTCAGTATGGAATCCATACTACGAGAGATAAGGACACTGGCATCTTTACAGTTCATAACTCTATGTCTTCAAATTGAACCATCGCTCGCCGAGGCACGCTTGCAGTGCCATGCGAGCCCGATGTAATACCACCCAGCAATTAGACATGCTAATCGCCAACTCCTGACAGATTTCCTTGGTGTCAAAGTCGAGTATTTCGCGCATCAGGAATACCCGCCCTGTATTCTCCGGTAGGCGATTGAGACAGAACTGGAATACCTGCCAGAACTCTGTGTTTTCAAAGCTCCGTTCAGGATCACCCCAGTCTGATGGCCTCGTTTCCTCTAGCCAACCTCCATGTTCATCGAAATGCTCATCATCAGGCAGTTCATCGATCACGACCAACTCTCTCGAAGCGGTACGTACGCGGCTTTTTATGATGTCGATAACCTTGTTCCTGAGTATCGCGAATACCCACGTCTTAAGTTGAGCGCGGTGGTCGAATTTGTGCAGATTATCTAGTGCCGAAACAAAAGCGTCCTGAACCGCCTCCTCGGCGACATAGTCATCGCGCAACTGCAAACGTGCGAAGCGGAGCATGTCAGACCGAAATCCCGCTAGTTCATCCTCTAAGCTGCTCGGGAGTGGCACCTTCACGGAGGGTAGGATTGCTTCTTTCAGAGGTCTCATGCAAATGAGTGTAAGGATGTTCAGTAGTGAGAAGTCTAATCGGTAGAAGCGCAATAATTCAGCATTGTGCTTCCACTATCGTTAAACTAGGTCGTATATGCATTCATGCTAATGGGAGAACGAAATGGGAACAGACGTTGTTATGAGAGAGCCAGACAAGGATGGATTCCACAGGGCTATCGATTATTGCAGTGAGTGGGCCAAGAATCATCAGGCGGAAGTCGGCGCAGTCGAAATGGCTCTTGGAGCTGGTCTATTGTCTTGGGGGGTAATGAACGGACACATCAGTTTCGGCCAGGAAATCGTTGCGAGCCAGTTGGCTGAGATCAGCGGCAGCGTCGGAGCAACCGGGGGAGGCCTCGCTGCTATGACTATTCTCAAAGGACTATTTGTCGGTGGGATTGTTGGCATTCAGGGTGCTGTCGCTGTCCCAGCATTAGCCTTGATTGGCGGCTCAACTGCCATCTTCGGAGCGCTTGGTTACACAGGCGGTGATTTCATTGAGAAAGCTCTAAATCCACCTATGGGGATTGGGGAGTTCCTTGGGGGTGCATCAGTTCTGCTCCTCGGCGTTGGTCTGATGATCGACGGCGGGCGGAGAATCATCAAAGATGAGCGGATACTCGAAATGACTTCGAATATCAAGGATGGCGTCATCCATTTCTCTTCACAAAGCACCGAAGTCTTAGCTAAGACAAAGGATGAGTTTGAGAAGTTGATTGAAGAGTTTGATGAAAGCACATCTGCGAAGTGGATGGCACTGGCTGGCGCCGCAGGGGGTACTGCTACCGGAAGTATTCTGGCTGGTTCGGCAGTAACAGTATTGGGGTCGAAGGCGCTAGGCGCTGCTGCACTTTCTCTCGGCTTGGTTTCAGCCCCTGTATGGCCGGTGGTAGCAGGAGGCGCTGCCGGTCTCGCCTTGGGGGTGGCCGCTTGGAAGGGCATCAAGCATTTCAGAGACAAGCGGACTGAAGATCCACCAATGGCGGGTGGATTGTTGCCTAGCCCCGACAAAGAATAGGGAGACAAGCCATGATTTGGATCGTTGGAATGGCGCTTGCCGCAGTCTTTGTGAAGCTTGGGATGCTGATTGTTATGGTCAAGCTGCTGTCAATTGGGCTTGCTCTGATGATGATCGTCGGGGGGGTACTAGCCATTGCGCTCTTCTGGAAATATGGAGTTGGACTGGTTCAACGTCTCTTCCACACTTCGACGGCATAAGTCTGATCGCACCGCATTCCGTTTTCACATATCGAATGACCGGCCACTTTGCATCCACAGATCCATACCGCGGATGCTGACGTGGTCGGTCGTTCGACCGATAACCGGCACATTTTGAACGGCACCATGTAGGTTGGGGCCCTTGGTGGCAACGTAAGCCGAACCGTCCGCTATCACTCTATGGAGCGGATGTAGCTTCCGGCAGCCCCACCGGCCGCTCTTGGCCGAAAGCACGAACGCAAACCGTTACATCGCCGTATCCCAGTGACTGACTTTTCAGAAACCCCGAAAAGTCAGCCCCGCCAGGGCGGCTATGGAAGAGTTTTCAGGTAGCAAGCCGATTGATTTCCGCCGCAGCCTAGCTGAGAGTTTCCTCGGGCACGCCGTCCTCGCGCAGCTTCTCGATCAGGCGCGCCACGGCGAAACTTTCGAAGCGCTCCATGTCGTCACGCAGGCCGGCGCCGACATAGGCGCGCATCAGCGCCTGATAGCCGGAGAAACCGCGCAGCGGCGCCATGCGCTTCAAGTCCTCTACGACATCCTGCGGCATGCGCAGGCTGATGGAGATCATGGGCCGTTCCTTGCTGAGGCGTTTCTTGATGGTCTGCATTTTCATGTCAGGCGACTGCGAGCATCAGGTGCCCGACCGGCTTGGAAGCCGGTTTCACCTTGATTTCGATGTCGTAGCCCAGCCGGTTCAGGCAATCCATCAGCTTGCGCTCGGACAGATTGGAGATGTCGCCGCGCATCATCTCCGAGACCTTGGGCTGGGTCAGCCCCATGCGTTTGGCTGCCTCCTGCTGCGTCAGGCCGAGCTTACGCACGGCCTTGGTGATTTCGAAGACCAGGCCGGATTTGATCTTGAGCTTGTCGGCATCCCTCAGGCCCAGGTCGGCAAACACGTTGCCGGAGCCGGTCTCGACCTCGATGCCTTTAACGATGCGTCGCTTTGCCATTTCGTATCTCCTTCACAATCGCCTCGGCCACCTTCAGTCTGGCACGAATGATGTCCGTATCCTCCCTGGGCGTGGCGATTCCGCTCTTGCTCTTCTTCTGGAAGCAGTGCAGGACAAACACGGCTTCCTCGAACCGCACGGTATAGACGGCGCGGTAAGTGCCGCCGGCGTCGTTTTCGACCACTTCGAGAACGCCGGAGCCGCCGAATCCCCTGAGTGCCTTCGCCGCATCATGCTTCCCGCCACGTTGCGCGAAATCCAGGGCATGACCGAAGAACTTGCGAACATGGACGGGCAATGCCATCAGGTCCTTCCTGGCGCTGCCGATCCATTCGAGCGGTTTCTCCTTTTCCGTCACGATGCTAATTATACGTGAACTGGTATATGCCGCAAGAGTGGCGGCAGGATGCGCCGCATTGGGGGGGCTGACTTTTCCCACCCTCATCCCATCCCCGCTCCGCGCCCCACGGTCGGCTTTGCACAGCCGACCGGCTCCGGCGGCGCGAAGCATGCTTCGCGAAACCCCGCCATCGCCCCGCCAGCGGGAGAGTGGGGAAGGTGGGACGGCTAGGCGGCGGCGAGCGGGATCGATGCGGCGGCGCGCAGCCGCTCGCGCACGGCGCGGAAGGCGGCGGGGTCGAGGGCGGCGGCGCGGTCGCCGACGCAGAGGGCGCCGCGGAAGCCGAGGAGGTCGGCGCCGGTGGCGGCGAGCGGTTCGATGTGTTCGGCGCGCAGGGAGCCGGCGAGGCCGGCGAAGCGGCCGGCGGCGTGTGCCGCTGCGACGAAGCGTGCGAGTTCCCGCTGCGCCAACAGCTCGGGCAGGCTGCCGCGCGACTTGGCGGCGGTGTCGAGCATGACGCCGGCGACGCCGCACTCGGCGAAGGCGCGGCGGGCGAGGTCGAGGATCTCGCCGATGCCGCTCAATTGATCCGCGGGCAGGACGGCGACGAGCGCGATCGCCTCGTCGCGCAGCGCGCGGCCGAGGGCGCGCAGGCCGGCGGCGGCTTCCGCGCCGCGCGCGAAGACGCCGAACTTGACGATGTCGACGCCGGTGGCGGCGGTGGCGCGGATGGCGGCGGCGAGGGATGTTGCTTCGAGCGGCAGGTCGCCGACGGTAGCGGAGACGGCGGGCCGGTTCGCGCCCAGCGCGGCGAGTGTGGCAAGAGCGGCGCGCTGCTCGTCGTGCGCGACGGCGCCGAGGGCGCCGTGGCGCGGCTCCTTGAGGTCGAGGATGTCGGCGCCGAGGGCGGCGGCACTGAGGGCTTCTCGGCAGTCGCGCACACTGGCCAGGAACAGACAGCCTTCCCCCCGGACCCCTTCCATGCGAAGGAGGTGACGGATGTTCGCGGGCTGCGCCCGCTCCGCGTTCACGATCATCACGCGCTCAGTTTCTCGCGGTGGCGCGCCACGGCCTCCATCAGCCAGCCCCAGGCTTCTTCCTCCTCCGCGCCAGCAGTCTTGTCGAGGGCGATGCGCAGGGCGTCGAGCTCGCGCGCGACCTTGTCCGGCGGCAGCAGGTGCAGGCGGCTGACCAGGATCGCCGCTTCGATGACGGCGGCCTTGGCGCGGTTGAAGCCGGGGAACGGCGCGTGATTGGCGCGCGCGAGCAGGCGCAGGAAGAAACGCGGGCGCTGCGGGTCGTCCTCGACGCGCTCGACTTCCAGCTCCTCGTGGGCGAGCGCGCAGGCGATGCGCGCGCAGGCGATGCGCCGGGCCTCGCAGGTCGGCCACTCGCGCCGGCCGGTGAGGCAGCCGGCGAAGAGGCGCACGTCGTCGACGTGGTTGAGCGTGGCGCAGGGCCAGCGCTGCAGGTTCTCCAGCGTGGCCGAGGG
>CAUJIV010000097.1 GCA_963205435.1 Pseudomonadota bacterium | reverse complement strand
GCCCTCTCCCCGCTCGCGGGGAGAGGGGGCAAAGCGAGGAGCGGCGCATGAACGAAATGGATCTGGTCCGGCTGAACTTCAACCCGCAGTCGCTGTGGACGCTCAACGTCATCATCGGCCTGGTGATGTTCGGCGTCGCGCTCGATCTCAAGGTGGCGGACTTCAGAGCCGTGCTGGTTTCGCCCAAGCCGGTGCTGATCGGCATGCTCGGCCAGTTCGTCCTGCTGCCGGCCTTTAGCTTCCTGCTGGTGCTGGCGATCCATCCCTCGCCCAGCATCGCGCTGGGCATGCTGCTGGTGGCGGCCTGCCCGGGCGGCAACATCTCCAACTTCCTCACCCACTACGCGCGCGGCAACACCGCGCTGTCGATCACCATGACGGCGCTGTCGACGGCGGTGGCGATCGTCATGACGCCGTTCAACCTGTCGCTGTGGGGCGGGCTGAACCCGGAGACCAGCCAGATCCTCAAGGCGGTGGCGCTCGACCCGCTGGAGATGCTGCTGGCGGTGTTCCTGCTGCTCGGCCTGCCGATGGCCGCCGGCATGTGGGTCGGCCACCGCTTCCCGCGCTTCGTCGCGCGCGCCCACAGGAGCGTGAAGCTGTTCTCGCTCGCCGTCTTCGGCCTTTTCGTCCTCGGCGCGCTGGCGGCCAACTGGCAGTACTTCCTCAAATATGTCGGCTTCGTCGTCTTCGCCGTCTTCCTGCACAACGGCATCGCGCTGGCCACCGGCTACTTCGCGGCGAAGTTCGCCGGCCTGCCCGAGCGCGACCGCCGCGCCGTCTCCATCGAGGTCGGCATCCAGAACTCGGCGCTTGGCCTGATCCTCATCTTCAATTTCTTCGACGGCCTCGGCGGCATGGCCATCGTCACCGCCTGGTGGGGCATCTGGCACATCGTCTCCGGCCTCACCGTGGCGACGCTCTGGTCGCGGCGCGCGCCCTCGGAACCTCCCCCCCGGCCCTTCCACGGATGAAAAGGTTGAAGAGGGTTTGCCGCCGCGCGGCGCCGCGGGCCGCCCAGTGCGAACCTCCGCCCTGCCCGTCGAGCAGGCCGGCATGAGCGAGCCGGCCGTCCTCGTTACCGGCGCCGGCGGCTACCTTGGCCGCCTGCTGGTCGCCGCGCTGGCGGCCGGGCGCATCCGCACCCGCCGCATCGTGGCGACGGACCTGCGCGAACCGCCGCCGGCAGCGCGCCTGGCCGGCGTCGATTACGCGCTGGCCGACGTGCGCGAGCCGGGGCTCGGCGACCTCTTCGAGCGCTTCCGGCCCGACGTGGTGGTGCATCTCGCCTCCATCGTCACGCCGGGCCGCGGCAGCAGCCGCGAGCTCGAATACGCCGTCGACGTGCAGGGCACGGAGAACGTGCTGGCGGCCTGCGCCGCCAGCGGCGTCGGCAAGATCGTCGTCAGCTCCAGCGGCGCCGCCTACGGCTACCATGCCGACAACCCGCGGCCGCTGACGGAAGACTGCCCGCTGCGCGGCAACCGGGCCTTCGCCTACGCCTGGCACAAGCGCCTGGTTGAGGAGTTGCTGGCGCGCTGGCGGGTCGAGCGCCCGCAGCTCGGGCAGGTGGTGCTGCGCATCGGCACCATCCTCGGCGAGACGGTGGACAACCAGATCACTGCGCTCTTCGACAAGCCCCGCCTGATCGCCATACGCGGTGCCGACAGCCCCTTCGTCTTCGTCTGGGACGAGGACGTGATCGGCTGCCTGCTGCACGCCATCGGCAGCGACGCCACGGGCGTCTACAACGTCGCCGGCGACGGCGCGCTGACCCTGCGCGAGATCGCGGCGCGGCTGGGCAAGCGCCGCCTCGTGCTGCCGGCCGGGCTGCTGCGCCTCGCCCTCGCCGCGCTGAAGCCGCTCGGCCTGACCCGCTACGGCCCCGAGCAGGTGGACTTCCTGCGCTACCGGCCGGTGCTCGACAACACGCGGCTGAAGGCCGAGTTCGGCTACCAGCCGCGCAAGAACTCGGCCGAGGCCTTCGACTTCTACCTGGAGGCGCGCCGCCGTGGCGCGTGACTTCGCGGGGAAGACGGTGGCGGTCACCGGCGCCGCCGGCGGCCTCGGCCGCGCCCTGGCGCTGCGCTTCGCCGCCGCCGGCGCGCGCGTCGCGGCGCTCGACCGCGACGCCGCCCTGCTGCGCGAGCTGGAGTTCCCGCCCGGGGCGCAGGCGCTGAAGCTGGCCTGCGACGTGACGCGCGAGGAGGACTGCGCGCGGGCGATGGCCGAGGCGCGGCGCGCCTTCGGCGGCATCGACGTGCTGGTCAACAATGCCGGCATCAGCCACCGCAGCGCCTTCGCCGCGACCCGCCCCGAGGTGCTGCGCCGCGTCATGGCGGTGAACTACTTCGGCGCCGTGCATTGCACCCACACGGCGCTGCCCGACCTCGTCGCGCGGCGCGGCATGGTGATCGCGATTTCCAGCGTCGCCGGCTTCGCGCCGCTGCTCGCCCGCAGCGGCTACGCCGCGAGCAAGCACGCCCTGCACGGCTTCTTCGCCAGCCTGCGGACGGAACTGGAGCCGCTCGGGGTGAAGGTACTGCTGGTCTGCCCGTCGTTCATCCGCACCGGCATCGAGCGCAACGCGCTCGCCGGCGACGGCGGCCCGGTGCGGCACGCCCAGACGGTGATCGGCGCGCGGTCGGCGCCGGAAGCGGTGGCGGAGAAGGTCTTGCGGGCGGCGCGGGCGGAGCGGCGACTGCTGCTGCCCGACCGCGTGTCGCGGCTGTCGTGGTGGCTGTGCCGCTTCGCGCCGCGCGTCTACGAGCGACAGATGGCGAGGCGGCTGGCGGCTGAAATGGCCGCCGAATAGGCTCCGCTCAGTGCAGGTGCGACGGCGCCTGCGGCAGGTCCTCGGGCAGCTCGGCGTGGGCGGTCTCGCCCTCGGGCGTCGGATACAGGGGCATGCCGCAGTCGTCGCAGAACTCCAGCGGGAAGCGCTGCTCCAGCACGACGACGCCGCCGATGCCGGACTCCTCCAGCAGGGCTTCGATCTGGCCGGCCGTGTCGGTCGTTTCGTCCTCGGCGCCGAGCAGCGGCCAGACCACGCCGTGCACCACCTCGCTGGCGTCGGCGAGGGTGAAGCCGACGCGGTATTCCTCCAGGCGCTCGTCGCTGAAGGGCGCCACTACCGCGCGCAACTGCTGCGCCTTGACGTTGAGCACCGTCTGCAGGAAGGCCATCGCCGCGCGCAGGGCATAGACGCGCAGGCCCTGGTCGGCGTTGCGGCAGGCGGCGTGGAAGACGTCCGGCAGCAGCGGCTCGAGGGCGCAGCCGGTGAACAGCGGCTGCAGCGCGGCGCCGCCCTGCACCGTCCATTGCGTCGCCGCCTGCTCGCGCGAGCCGTCCTCTTCCTGCCAGCGGAACAGGGCCTTGCCGCGCGGCGCCAGCACCGCGCCGATCAGATAGCGCGTGTCGGAAATGAAGCGGGTCGTCTCGGGCAGCTGGCGCGGGTCGATGCGCGCGTGCTTGTCATCGGCCGCCGCGCGGGCGAGCTGGTTGGCCAGCCGCCAGGTCTCGACGAAGCCGTGCGGCAGCTGGTCGGGGCTGTAGAGAAAATCCGCCAGGGCGAGCCGGGTGCCGTCGGCGAGGACATGGGCCTGCAGCTGGGCGGCGGCGGCGGCCAGCGTGGCGGCGGGCAGGGGGCCCGAGGGAATGGTGAAGCGCGACCAGGCCAGCAGCGGGGCGGCGAACAGGGCGGCCTCGAACTCGCCGCCGTTGGCGCCGATCAGGCCGCCTTCGGCGCGCGACTCGATCAGGTCGGCGAGGGCGTCGTAGGCGCGGCCGTTGCTGCCTTGCAGGTGGTCGAGGGCGACGCCGAGCGTGTTCTCGTTGCCGGTGCGCAGCAGCTTGTCCACCAGCTCGGCGAGCCGCCGCTCCCAGAAATCGTCCTCGATGCGGCTGGCGGAGGCGGCGAGGCCGGCGGCGAGGCGGGTGAGCTGGTCGGCCTCGCGGTTGAGGGCGCCCCGGCGGGCGAAGCGGCTGCGTTTCATGGCGGCTCTCTCGGAGAGGAAAGCGGATTCTACCCGCTCCGCCGCGCGCTGGCGAGGGCAGCCATCCGGAGAGAATGTCAATGCCATTGACATGATGACAATATTATTGTCATCATGCCGGAATGCGCGAGAACGCTCCCCCGGCCGAGGCGCCGGCCCTGCCGTTGCGCCAGACCGTGCTGGCCGTGCGGCGGCTGTGCCGCGTTCTCGCCGAGGCGGCCGGGCACGCCCATGCCGGCCTCGGCATCGGCGCCGGCCAGCGCGCCGTGCTCGAGGCGCTGGCCGAGCGCGGGCCGCGCACCGTGTCCCAGCTGGCGCGCGCCCAGGGCCTCAGCCGCCAGCGCGTCCAGGCCCTGGCCAACGCCCTGCTCGAGGCGGGTCTCGTCGAGGCCGCCGACAATCCCGATCACCTGCGCTCGCCGCTGCTGCGCCTGGGCGCGAGCGGGCAGAAGGCGCTCGAGGCGGCGCGCCGGCGCGAGGCGCGCCAGCTGGCCGGCCTCGCCGGCCGCATTCCCGGCGCCGATCTCAAGGCGACCCTGAAAACCCTGAACGCACTGGAAACGGAGCTGGGCCGGCCGCAGGCGCGGCGGCCCGCGCGGGCGCAACCACGATGAGGAAAGGAGGGCATGGATGCGAAGATACGGAAACCTGCTCGGGGTGCTGCTGACGGGGCTGGCGGTCTTGCTGGCCGCCGTTTTGATGCTGCGCCAGGCCTGGGACTGGACGCTGCCGCGGCTGTTCGGTTTCGGACCGTTCGCCTTCAGGCACCTGCTGGCCATCCTGGCGCTGGCGGTGCTGGTCGCCGGCCTGCAGCGACTCGCCCGGCAGCGCGGCGCCTGGCGGCGCCTCGGCGGCCGCTGACGCCGGCCAGACGCGGCGAACCGTCCTAGGCGGGGTCCAGCACGGCGGCAGCCGCCTCCGGCGTGACGATACGGAAGCCGAGGCGGGCGCATTCCCTGGACAGCGCCAGCAGCGCCTTGTCTTTGGTGACAAGCAGGTCGGCGCGCGCCGCCCGCGCCAGTTCGAGGAATTTCACGTCGTCCGGGTCGCGGCAGGCCGGCAGCCCGCCGCCGGCGCCCTTCGCGCAGGGCTGCGCCACGGTGTCGAAGCCGGCGAGGATGCGACGACCCGCTTCCGCCGCGATGCCCAGCCGCGGATAGGCGAGCACGCGCCCCAGTTCCGCGCGGCATGCGTCATCGGCAAAGCAGGCGGCGCGGCCGTCCTGCAGGGCGCGGCGCAGCGGCCGTGTCGCGGCATCGTCGAAATGCAGCAGGTCGAGCACGACGTTGGTGTCGAGCACCAGGCGGATCATGGCAATCCCAGCCCGGCGCAGACGTGATCGGCGAGGGCGAGGCAGGCGGTAAGGCCGGGCGATTCGATGCCGAACAGGTTCACCAGCCCCGCCACGCCGTGCGCGGCGGGCGCTTGCACGAGGAAATCCGCCGCCAGCTCGCCGGGCCCGGAGAGCTTCGGCCGGATGCCCGAGTAGGCCGGCTGCAGCGCGCCCTCGGGCAGCGCCGGCCAGTAGCTGCGCACCGCCTCCTCGAAGACGGCCGCGCGGCGCGCATCGACCGCGTAATCGATCGTCTCCAGCCACTCAACGTCGGGGCCGAAGCGCGCTTGGCCGCCGAGGTCCAGCGTCAGGTGCACGCCCAGCCCGCCCGGCTCGGGCAGCGGATAGACGAGGCGCGAGAAGGGCGCGCGGCCGGAGAGGGAGAAGTAATTGCCACGCGCGTAGCGCAGCTGCGGCACGTGCCGCTTCTCCAGCCCGTCGATTTTCGCGGCGAGCGCCGCCGCATGCAGGCCGGCGCTGTTCACCAGCAGCTCGCAATCCAGCCGCATCGGCTCCTCGCCGCCGACCTCTATGCGGAAGCCGCCGGCGCGCGTCTCGGCGCGCAGGAGCGGGCTGTTCAGGGCCAGCACGGCGCCGCGCGCCTGCGCCTCGCCGAGCAGCGCCAGCATCAGGCCGTGGCTGTTGACGATGCCGGTGACGGGGGAGAGCAGGGCGGCATGGGCGGCGAGCTGCGACTCCAGCGCCCGCGCCTGCGCCGCGCCGAGCAGCGCCAGTTCCTCGACGCCGTTGTCGCGTGCCTGGCGGGCGATGGCTTCCAGCCGTTCTTCCTGGCCGCTGGCGGTGGCGACGACCAGCTTGCCGCAGCGGTGGTGGGCGACGCCGTGCCGCTGGCAGAAGCCGTAGAGGAGGCGGCGTCCGTCGACGCACAGGCGCGCCTTGAGCGAGCCGGCCGGGTAATACAGGCCGGCATGGATGACTTCGCTGTTGCGCGAACTGGTCTGGGTGCCGAAGGCGGACTCGGCCTCGAGGATCACCGTCTCGATGCCGCGCAGGGCGAGCGCGCGGGCGCAGGCGAGGCCGATGACGCCGGCGCCGGCGACGACGGCGCCGACCTTGTCCGTCATGGCGCCGGCCAGAACGGCGCGCCGCCGGGTTGCGGGCAGGCGGTACGCCGCATCAGGCCGGCCCGGCGGCCCCGGCCGGACGCGATGGAGCCGGCATGCCGGCTATTCGGGCATGGCGAGATGCTTGATGAGGTCTTCCCCTTTTGCGTTCTCGCGGTAGCGGATGAAGCCGAGCAGGGGCTCGCTGACGCGCTCCTTCAGCGTGCCGACGTTTTCCGCCACGCAGATCATGTCGGGATCGACCTGGTTGGCGACCCAGCCGGCCAGCTGCAGGCCGCGCGCCTTGATCGACTCGATCGCCAGCAGGGTCTGGCTGAGGCAGCCCAGCTTCAGGCCGACCACCAGGATCACCGGCAGGGCGAGCAGCTTGGCGAGGTGGGAGATGTCCTGCGTCTCGTTGAGCGGGGCGCGGAAGCCGCCGATGCCCTCGACGATGACGAAATCGGCCAGGCCGCGCACCTCGTCGAAGCAATACTTGATATGGTCGATGTCGATGGTCTGGCCGACGCCCTTGGCGGCGATGTTGGGCGAGACGGGCTCCTCGAGATAGTAGGGGTTGATGTAGTTGCGCGGCGCCTCGACGTTGCTCGCCGCGATCAGCTTTTCCAGGTCGCCCGGGCTGCCGGCGACGACCGGCTTCATGCCGAGGACCCGCATGTCCCATGAACTGCGGGCGGCATGCAGCAGGCCCGTGGCGATCAGCGTCTTGCCGACGCCGGTGTCGGTGCCGGTCAGGAAATAGGCTTGTTTCATGTGGCTCCCTCTCGATGGTCGTTGTAATGGGGCTGCGCCCGCGCCGGCGGCATGATCCGGCCCGGTCTGCCGCGCTGGCCGAAGCAGCCCGGAAATCGCGGCGACGGCCTACCGGTGCATTCTACCCGCCGCGGCGGTTTCTGTGAGCGCTCAGGACCCCGGCCGGGCGGACGGATTGTCCCGCTCCGCCTCGAGGTCTTTCAGCGCCGCGATCAGCCGCGCCACCTCATCGGCGCCGTGCGCGGCGCACAGCGTGATGCGCAGGCGCGCCGTGCCTTCCGGCACGGTGGGCGGGCGGATGCCCGGCACCCAGAGGCCGCGCTCGAAGAGCCGCGCGGCGACCGTCATGGTTTCCTCGTTGCCGCCGATCAGCAGCGGCTGGATGGCGGTGGCCGAGGGCAGAAGCCGCCAGCGCCGCGGCCGCAGGCCGGCCTGCAGCTGGGCGATGCGTGCGGCGAGACTGGCGCGCGCCTCGTCGGCCCGCTCGATCAGGTCGATGGCGGTCAGCAGGGCGTGGGCGACCAGGGCCGGCTCGGCGGTGTTGAAGACGTAGCTGCGCGCCCTTTGCAGGATCCACTCGATGGCCTCGTCCGGTCCGGCGACGAAGGCGCCGGCGCCGCCGGCCGCCTTGCCCAGCGTGCCCATCATCAGCAGGCGCGGCGAGGCGAGGCCGAAGTGGGCGAGGCTGCCGCGGCCCTGCGGCCCGAGCAGGCCGAAGCCATGGGCGTCGTCGACCAGCAGCCAGGCGTCGTGGCGCTCGGCCAGCTCGAGCAGCCCGGGCAGCGGCGCCAGGTCGCCGTCCATGCTGAACACCGCGTCGCTGACGATCAGCTTGCGCCGCGCCGGCGAGGCGGCGAGCGCCGCCGCCAGCGCGTCGAGGTCGCCGTGCGGATAGACGACGGTCTCGGCGCGCGACAGGCGCGCCGCGTCGATCAGCGAGGCGTGGTTGAGGCGGTCCGAGAAGACGGCGTCGCCGCGGCCGGCCAGCGCCGGGATGGCGCCGATGTTGGCCAGGTAGCCGGCCGAGAACAGCAGCGCCCGCTCGAAGCCGGTGAATTCGGCGAGGCGCCGCTCCAGCGCGGCGTGCGGCGACTGGTGGCCGCTGATCAGCGGCGAGGCGCCGGCGCCGAGGCCCCAGCGCCTCGCCCCTTCGGCGGCGGCGGCGGCCAGCGCCGGATGGCTGGCGAGGCCGAGATAGTCGTTGCTGCAGAAGGCCAGCAGCGCCCGGCCGTCGACGACGAGCCGCGTGGCGCAGGGCGAGTCGACGACGCGGCGCCGGCGCAGCAGGCCCCGCGCGCCGAGCGCTTCCAGCGCCTCGCCGAAGCCGCTCATGCCAGGACGGCGTCGAGGGCGCCCAGCGTCGCCGCGACCAGCAGGCCGGCTTCCTCCTCGCCGAGGACGTAGGGCGGCATGAAATACACCGTGTTGCCGAGCGGGCGCAGCAGCACGCCGCGCGCCAGCGCCTCCTGCTGGAAGCGCCGGGCGAAGCGCGCGTCTCCGGTCTTCGCCTCGAAGGCCCAGATCATGCCGGTGTTGCGGAAGTCCGCCAGGCGCGGATCGGCGGCGAGCGGCGCGGCGGCCCGGCTGATCTGCGCCGCCAGGCGCCGGTTGGCGGCGAGGACGTCCTCCTCCTCGAAAATGTCCAGGGTGGCGAGGGCGGCGCGGCAGGCGAGCGGGTTGCCGGTGTAGGAATGCGAGTGGAGGAAGCCGCGCGCCACCTCGTCGTCGTAGAAGGCCTCATACACCGCGTCGGTCGTCATCACCAGGGACAGCGGCAGCGTGCCGCCGGTGATGCCCTTCGACAGGCAGAGGAAGTCGGGCGCGATGCCGGCCTGCTCGTGGGCGAAGAAGCTGCCGCTGCGGCCGCAGCCGACGGCGATCTCGTCGGCGATGAGGTGCACGCCGTGGCGGTCGCACAGCGCGCGGGCGCGGCGCAGGTATTCGGCGTCGTGCATGGCCATGCCGCCGGCGCATTGCACCAGCGGCTCGACGATCAGCGCGGCCGTTTCGGCGTGGTGCCGCTCGAGGTGGCTCTCGAGAGCCCGCGCCGCGTCGAGGGCGGCATCGCGCGCCGTTCGCCCCGGCCCGGCGCGCCGCCCATCCGGGCTCGGCACGATCGCAGCCGGGCGCAGCAGCGGCGCGTAGGCGTTGCGGAACAGCGGCACGTCGGTCACCGCCAGCGCGCCGAGGGTCTCGCCGTGGTAGCCGCCGGCCAGCGCGAGGAAGCGGTTCTTTCTCGGCCGCCCGCTGTTGCGCCAGTAGTGGCAGCTCATCTTCAGCGCGATCTCGACGGCGGCGGCGCCGTCGGAGGCGTAGAAGCAGTGGCCGAGCGCGTGGCCGGCGAGCGCGGCGAGCCTTTCCGACAGCGCCACCACCGGCTCGTGGGTGAAGCCGGCCAGCATGACGTGGTCGAGCGTCTCCAACTGCTCGCGCAGGGCGGCGACGATGCGCGGATGGCCGTGGCCGAAGAGGTTGGTCCACCACGAGCTGATGCCGTCGAGGTAGCGGTGGCCGTTGAAATCCTCCAGCCAGGGGCCCTGGGCGCGGCGGATCGGCAGCAGCGGCAGGCTCTCGTGCTCCTTCATCTGGGTGCACGGATGCCAGACGGCGGCGAGGCTGCGGCGGAGAAGGTCGGCGTTCGACATCAAGATTTCCGATTCTACGCGAGCCGTCTCCGGTAAACTAGCGGGCCTTGCGCGGCGCGGCGGGCGCTGCCGCGACTTTCACGGGGATCGATATGGCTTTCAGCAAAATCGGCGTCGTCGGCGCCGGCACCATGGGCAACGGCATCGCCCAGGCGTTCGCCCAGGCGGGCTTCGAGGTAGTCATGAGCGACGTCGCCCAGGGCGCGCTCGAGCGCGCCCTGGGCGCCATCGCCGGCAGCTTCGACCGCCTGATCAAGAAGGAGAAGATGACGGCGGAGCAGAAGGCGGCGGCGCTCGGCCGCATCCGCACGGCGACCGAGCTTGACGCGCTGAAGGACTCCAACCTCGTCATCGAGGCGGCGACGGAGAACCTCGAGCTGAAGCTGAAGATCTTCCGCCAGCTCGACACGCTGACCGCGGCCGACACCGTGCTCGCCAGCAACACCTCGTCGATTTCCATCACCCGCCTCGCCGCGGCGACGCAGCGGCCGGACCGCGTCATCGGCATGCACTTCTTCAACCCGGTGCCGCTGATGGCGCTGGTCGAGCTGATCCGCGGCCTGCAGACGTCCGACGCCACCTACGCCGCCGTCGAGGAAGCCTCGAAGGCGGTCGGCAAGTCGCCGGTGCAGGTGCGCAACAGCCCGGGCTTCGTCGTCAACCGCATGCTCTGCCCGATGATCAACGAGGCGATCTTCGCCCTCGGCGAGGGACTGGCCAGCGCCGCCCAGATCGACGAGGCGATGAAGCTCGGCGCCAACCATCCGATCGGCCCGCTCGCCCTCTGCGACATGATCGGGCTCGACGTCCAGCTGGCGGTGATGAACGTCCTCTACGAGGGGTTCAAGGATCCGAAGTACCGACCCGCGCCGCTGCTGGTCGAGATGGTCGAAGCCGGTCAGCTCGGCCGCAAGACCGGCAGGGGCTTCTTCAGCTACTCCTGAGTCGGTACGCCGCCGGCGGCCACAGGCCCGCGCATGAGCCGACTCGTCCTCGCGCCGCTGGAGGGCCTGGCCGACGACATCCTGCGCGGCCTGCTTACCCGCGCCGGCGGCTACGACTGGTGCGTGACGGAATTCGTCCGCGTCAGCGGCACGCTGCTGCCGAAGAGGAGCTTCACCCGCATCAGCCCGGAACTGCTCGCCGGCGCGCGCACCGCCGCCGGCACCCCGGTGCGCGTGCAGCTGATGGGCTCCGACCCGGCCTGCCTCGCCGAGAATGCCGCCCGCCTCGCCGAATTGCGCCCGGCCGGCATTGACCTCAACTTCGGCTGCCCGGCGCCGCTGGTCAACCGCCATCGCGGCGGCGCCGCGCTGCTCGATGAGCCTGAGCTGCTGCAGCGCATCGCCGCGGCGGTGCGCGCCGCCGTGCCGCGCGCCTTGCCCGTCAGCGCCAAGATGCGCCTCGGCATCGACGATCCGGCGCGCGCGCTCGACTGCGCGCGGGCGCTGGCGGACGGCGGCATCGACGAGCTGACGGTGCATGCCCGTACCCGCGCCGACGGCTATCGACCGCCGGCGCGCTGGGAGTGGCTGGCGCGTCTCCGCGAGGCGGTGGCGGTGCCTCTGATCGCCAACGGCGAGGTGTGGGACGTCGACGGCTGGCGCGCCCTGCGCGCCGCCAGCGGCTGCGCCGACGTCATGCTCGGCCGCGGCGCCGTCGCCGATCCCTTCCTCGCCGCGCGCATCCGCGGCCGCCGTCCGGCGCGGGCCGGCGAGACAGACTGGGCCGAGCTGCAGCCGCTGCTCGCCGAATTCTGGCAGCAGGTGCGGCAAAAGGTGGCGCCGCGCCATGCGCCGGGCCGGCTCAAGCTGTGGCTCGGCTACCTGCGGCGCGGCCATGCCGGAGCCGAAGGGCTGTGGCGCGAGATCCGCGCCCTCGACGACATCGGCGCGGTTTCCGCGGCGCTCGACCGCGCGCGTCGCGCGGCGGCGCGCGCCGCCTGAAGTGGGCGGCGATCCCTGCATCGCCTGCGGCGCCTGCTGCGCCTTCTACCGCGTCGACTTCCACCGTCTCGACCTCGACAGCGCGCCCGGCGGTTTCGTGCCGGCCCGACTGGCCATGCCGCTGACGGAGAATCTGGTGCGCCTGCGCGGCACGGACGACTTCCCGCCGCGCTGCGTCGCGCTCGAAGGCGAGGTCGGCCGCGAAGTGCGCTGCGCCATCTACCCGCTGCGCCCCGGCCCCTGCCGCGAGCTGGAGCCCGGTTCGGAGGCCTGCAATCGCGCGCGCCGGCGTCACGGCCTGCCCGAGTTGTAGCGCGGCCAGGCCGGTCGCGACAACGTTTCCTGTGGCGTGCATAAGCACGGCGAATGACGCGCCCTGCGCGATGGCGATAGAATGACGCCCGCACGGGCCGCCGGCCCGTTTTTTGTGTTCCCCCGCAACAAGACATGAAGAAGATCCGCAGCCTGCTCGTCGCCAACCGCTCGGAAATCGCCATCCGCGTCATGCGCGCCGCCACCGAGATGGGCATCCGCACGGTGGCGATTTACGCCAACGAGGACCGCTTCGCGCTGCACCGCTTCAAGGCCGACGAGTCCTACCTGGTCGGCGCCGGCAGGAAGCCGATCCAGGCCTATCTCGACATCGCCGACATCCTGCGTATCGCCGGCGAGGCGCGCGTCGACGCCATCCATCCCGGCTACGGCTTCCTCTCCGAGAATCCCGATTTCGCCGAAGCCTGCGCCGATGCCGGCATCGTCTTCATCGGCCCGCGGCCCGAGGTGATGCGCCTGCTCGGCAACAAGGTGGCGGCGCGCGAGCTGGCGCAGCGCGCCGGCGTGCCGGTGATGCCGGCCACCGGCGCCTTGCCGCGCGAGCTGGTCGAAGCAGGGCGGCAGGCGGCGGCGGTCGGCTATCCGCTCATGCTCAAGGCGAGCTGGGGCGGCGGCGGCCGCGGCATGCGCGTGGTGGAGCGCGAGGCCGATCTCGGCCCGGCGATGGAGGTGGCCCGGCGCGAGGCGCTGGCCGCCTTCGGCAACGACGAGGTGTATCTGGAGAAGCTGGTGCGCCGCGCCCGCCACGTCGAGGTGCAGGTGATCGGCGACACGCACGGCAACCTGGTGCACGCCTTCGAGCGCGACTGCTCGGTGCAGCGACGCAACCAGAAGGTGGTCGAGCGCGCGCCGGCGCCCTATCTCGACGATGAGCGCCGCGCCGCGCTGTGCGCGGCGGCGCTGAAGCTGGCCCGCGCGGCGAATTACAGCCATGCCGGCACGGTCGAGTTCCTCATGGACGCCGACAGCGGCGAGTTCTACTTCATCGAGGTGAACCCGCGCATCCAGGTCGAGCACACCGTCACCGAGGAGGTGACCGGCATCGACATCGTCAAGGCGCAGATCCGCATCTCGGAGGGCGCGCGCATCGGCGAGCCGGACAGCCAGGTGCCGCGCCAGGAGGATATCAGGCTGCACGGCCACGCCTTGCAGTGCCGCGTCACCACCGAGGACCCGGAAAACGGCTTCACGCCGGATTACGGCCGCATCGCCGCCTACCGCAGCGCCGCCGGCTTCGGCCTGCGCCTCGACGGCGGCACCGCCTACGGCGGCGCGGTGATCACGCCCTATTTCGACTCGCTGCTGGTCAAGGTGACCTCCTGGGGCCACACGCCGGACGAGGCCATCGCCCGCATGGACCGGGCGCTGCGCGAATTCCGCATCCGTGGCGTCGCCACCAACCTGCAGTTTCTCGAGAACGTCATCGCCCACCCGCTGTTCCGCTCGGGCGAGTGCACCACGCGCTTCATCGACACGACGCCGGAGCTGTTTCGCTTCCAGCCGCGCCGCGACCGCGGCAGCAAGCTGCTGAAATTCCTAGCCGAGGTGGCGGTCAATGGCAATCCGGAGATGCAGGGCCGCGTCCTGCCGCCTCTGCCGCTGGCGCCGCCGCCGCTGCCGCGCTGCGACCTCGCCGCGCCGCCGCCGACCGGCACGCGCGACCGGCTGAAGCAGCTCGGCGCCGAGAAGTTCGCCGAGTGGATGAAGGCCGAGCGGCGACTGCTGCTCACCGACACCACGCTGCGCGACGCCCACCAGTCGCTGTTCGCCACGCGGCTGCGCACGCGCGACATGCTGGAGGTGGCGCCGCACACCGCGCGCCTGCTGCCGGGGCTGTTCAGCCTTGAGTGCTGGGGCGGGGCGACCTTCGACGTGGCGCTGCGCTTCCTCAAGGAAGACCCGTGGGAGAGGTTGGCGCGGCTGCGCGAGGCGGTGCCCAACATCCTGCTGCAGATGCTGCTGCGCGCCTCCAACGCCGTCGGCTACACCAACTACGCCGACAACGTCGTGCGCTACTTCGTGCGCCAGGCGGCGCGGGAGGGCATCGACCTGTTCCGCGTCTTCGACTCGCTCAACTGGGTGGACAACATGCGCGTGGCGATCGACGCCGTGCGCGAGAGCGGCGCCCTGTGCGAGGCGGCGATCTGCTACACCGGCGACCTCTTCGACGCGGCGCGGCCGAAGTACGACCTCAAGTACTACGTCGGCCTCGCCCGCCAGCTGGAGCGCGCCGGCGCCCACATCCTCGGCATCAAGGACATGGCCGGCGTCTGCCGGCCGCGCGCCGCCGCCGAACTGGTGCGCGCGCTGAAGCAGGAGACCGGCCTGCCGATCCATTTCCACACCCACGACACCAGCGGCATCAGCGCGGCCAGCGTGCTGGCGGCCGCCGAGGCCGGCTGCGACGCCGTCGATGGCGCGCTCGACGCCATGAGCGGGCTGACCTCGCAGCCCAACCTCGGCGCCATCGCCGCCGCCCTGCGCGGCACGCCGCGCGATCCCGGCCTCGACGCCGGCGCCCTGCAGGCGCTGTCACTGTACTGGGAGGGCGTGCGCCGCGCCTACGCGCCCTTCGAGGCCGACATTCGCTCCGGCACCTCGGACGTCTACCGCCACGAGATGCCCGGCGGCCAGTACACCAACCTGCGCGAGCAGGCGCGCGCCATGGGCCTCGGCCACCGCTGGGCCGAGGTGTCGCGCGCCTACGCCGAGGTGAACCTGCTCTTCGGCGACATCGTCAAGGTGACGCCGACCTCCAAGGTGGTCGGCGACCTGGCGCTGTTCATGGTGGCCAACGACCTCTCGCCCGAGCAAGTCGCCGACCCGCAGCGCGAGATCGCCTTTCCCGACTCGGTGGTCTCGCTGATGAAGGGCGAGCTCGGCTACCCGCCCGACGGCTTTCCGCCGGCGCTGCAGAAGAAGGTGCTGCGCGGCGCCGCGCCGCTGCCGGGGCGCGCCGGCGATTACCTGCCGGCGGTGGATCTGGAAGCCCGACGCGCCGAGGCCGAGGCCCTGGTGCAGCGCAAGCTGGACGACAGCGACCTTGCCTCTTACCTGATGTATCCGAAGGTGTTCTGCGACTACGCCGCGCACCGCGGCCGCTACGGCGACGTCTCGGTGCTGCCGACGCCGGCCTTTTTCTACGGCCTGCGCGAGCGCGAGGAGATCGCCGTCGAGATCGAGCGCGGCAAGACCCTGATCGTCAGCCAGCAGGGCGTCAGCGGCCTCGACGAGGAGGGCCAGGTCAGGGTCGCCTTCGAGCTGAACGGCCAGCCGCGCAGCGTGCGCGTCGCCAAGGCCGGGCTCGCCGCCGCCCGCCGTCGCCTGCCTGCCGAGGAGGGCAATCCGCGCCATGTCGGCGCGCCGATGCCCGGCACGGTGGTCACCATCGCCGTCCAACCCGGCCAGCAGGTCGCCAAGGGCGATCCGCTGCTGTCGATCGAGGCGATGAAGATGGAGTCGATGCTCGCCGCCGAGCGGGAGGGCGTGATCGCCGCCATCCACGTCAAGCCGGGCGAGACGGTGAACGCCAAGGACCTGCTGGTCGAATTCGCCTGAGGCTTCCGTTCGTCTCCCGCCATGGCGGCAGAATTTGCCGATGGCGCGGCGGCAGGGCGGCAAGCCCTGCTCATCGCCGTCCAAAATATATTCGTTTGTCCCTGTAAAACAGTGGCTTGCAGGGCTGGCCGGTATCTTGCTATGAGGTTGTCATCCCGCCGCGATCTCGCGGGCTTCAGGCAGGAGAACGGATCATGGCCATAGGCGCAGTCATCGGCATCATTTCATCGGTCATCTCGCTCGCGCGCGCTTTCAGCTCGGACGAGCCGAAGGCCGCCGCGCCGGAACTGAAGGCCGACAAGCTGTTCGCCAAACTCGACGAAATGGGCCGCGGCGAAATCGGCGCCGGCGAGCTGCAGGCGGCCTTCGGCAAGATCGGCTCGGCCGCGACCGCCGGCGCCGACCGGCTGTTCGCCCGGCTCGACGCCGACGGCGACGGCAAGCTCACGCGCGGCGAGTTCTCCCGCTCGATCAACCGGCTGGCCGAGCAGCTCGACGAGCACTACCTGCGGCTGCGCCTGCAGGGCGATGGCCGCCTGCCGGCGCTTGCCTCCAGCGACACCGGCTTCACGCGCGAGGAGCTGAGCGGCCAGCTCACGAACATCATTTCCAATTTCGGCAAGGTGGATGTCGACGGCGACGGCCGCGCCAGCCTCAGGGAAATCCAGGCCTATGCCAGGCAGGGCCGCCTGGAGCAGGCGTCTCCGGCCAACGCCAATGTCGAGCTGATGCTGCAGGTGGTGCGGCTGATGCAGGCCTATGGCGTCGTCGTCGGCGCCCCGGTCACGGCCGAGGCCGCACCGGGCCAGATTGCCGACCACGCCTGAGCGCGCCGGCGTCCTGCCGACGCGGCCTTGGCTTCCAGCTAGGCGGTTTTCTTCGGTGCGGTCAGCGCATGGAGCAGGCCGTTGTGCTTGCTCGCTTCTTCCGGCGCGGCGTCGCGCAGCACGCGCCAGGCCTGGCCCGAGTAGGTGCAGGCCTGGTCGAGCTGGCCGGCATCGGCCAGGTCGCGCAGGACGGAGATCAGCAGCTTGTTGAGGGCCTTCAGCGTGTCTGTGGGGGAGGCTTCGTTCATTTTTGTCTCGTTTGTCCAGTGCCTGGACTGTCTGGTGGTCGCTTCCTGCCAAAGCGGATTATAGACGGCAATCGTTCGCGCTGACCTCACTTCACGCGCTTCGATTTCCCCAGCAACTGCAATCTTCATTTGCAAGAGCCGAAATCGCGCAAGCTTGCCTTCGGAGGTTTGTCTTGAGTGTCTTGCCTGGCTATCTCTTACCCTGACAAGGCATTGATATTGCCGTCCTGCCCCGCCCCGCGAGCTTTTTTCAAGAATCGCTGCCCGCAACATCAGCGGAGCGGGCTGACGTGAAGTCCATGGGGTGGCTGCAAGCCTCCGCCATTCAATCTCGCGAAGACCGGCGTGACCGGCAAGGGCTTTGCGCGGCGCATGCGGAATGGTCATTGAAAGCCAGTCCGAATCACACGCCTCCTGCTGATTCCCGGCTCCCAAGGCTACGGGTGATGGGTCGGCGTTGCTCTCGAATGGACGCAGCCCTGGACCAGAAAGACTTGGTTCTCTGACGTCGATTGACGGGGTCTGGAGGCATGCAGCCGTGTCAGGGTGCGTCCTGGTAGATCACATCAATTGCTGCGACGCACGAGGAAAATATAAATATTTCCATAAACAGAAAATAAACAGCATATAAACAAGATATTAGAAATAATTAAAAATTAACATGATGCACAATTTAGTTGAACTAAAAAGTATTGCATATAATGACGAGAGGTTATAACATCATAAACAAATAATATCCTCTGCATGAGAATCAAAACATGATCTTCAGACCTGTCAGCCCCGATTCACCACTGCCCTTGCACTACCAAGTGCGCGAAAGTATCCGGCAAGCACTCAGCGCCGTTGCGATAAAGAGCCAGGAACGGCTCCCGTCGGAAAAGCAGTTGGCCGACCTTCTCAACGTCAGCCTCATCACGGTGCGGCGTGCGATAGGGGATTTGGAAAAGGAGGGAGTGCTCGTCAGGCGGCAAGGAGTCGGGACTTTTGCCGCCAAGGCGCCGCTCGAGCAAAAACTCGACCATCTGGCCGGCTTCGTCGAGGAGATGGGCGAGCTGGGCAAGGACTGCACGGTAAAGCTGGACGGCATCGATCACATCGAAGCGTCTGACGAGCTGAGAGGCTTGATCGATCTCGAGTCCGACGAGCAGGTCATCCGCATTCGCCGCGTCCATTATCTGGACGAAGAACCGATGATGTACAACATCACCTATCTGCCGGCCTCGATCGGCGAGCTGGTGCTGGATCAGGATCTTAGCTGCACGCCGGTCTTTCGCATTATCGAAAAAAACCTTGGCATAGCCATCGACTGTGCCGATTACCAGATCGAGTCGACCGTCGCTCCCAGACCAGTGGCCCGCCTCCTCGGCGGTCGGAGTCCCATGGCGACTCTCATGGTCCGCCGCACGACCTACGCCGTTCAGAGCAAGAGAAAGATCGATTTCACCCAGCTTTACTACCGTGGAGACCGCTTCCGCTATGTCGTTCATCTTGACCGGGTCAAGTCCGGTGCCGCCAGCACCCGGCTGAAGCTGGTCAGCTAGACGGCCCCCGCAGCGGGGAGACTTAATCGGGCAATTGACGAAGGGAGAGACCATGCCGATCGCGATGAAGGAAAAACCCATTTTTGTGCTTGGATCGGAGCGTTCCGGCACGACGCTTTTCATGTGCCTGCTTGGCTTTCATCCTCGCATCGCCGTGCCGGAAGTGGGGTGGCTCTATCCGCGCTTTTATCCCTTTCTCTACACCTACGGAGACCTCTCGAAGCCGGAGAATCTCCGCACACTGGCCGGAGAGATGATCTTCGGCCTGAACCATCCCTTCTGGGGCATGAAAGTGAACCCGATGACGGTCGTCGACGAGATCTTGGGCATGGCGCAGGAGCTCACTTTCGCCGGTATCTATCACGCTATGCACGAGCGCTTCGCCAAGGAGCAGGGAAGACCGCGCTGGGGACAGAAGACTCCGCACAACATCTTCTTTGCCGAGGAGATCAAGAAGGATTTTCCGAACGCGCAGTTCATCTACGTGATCAGGGACGGCCGCGATGTGGCCGTGGAAATGATCGATTCGGCATTCCATCCGAAGACCGCTTACACCGCCGCTCAGTCCTGGGCGCTCGATCACAACACGGCCAAGCCGCTGCGCCAGAAATACGGCAAGTCGGACTGGCTCGATGTGCGCTACGAAGAACTGGTTCGGCAACCGGAGAAGGTATTGCGCGAGGTCTGCGCCTTTCTGGGCGAGGAGTATTCGCCGAAGATGCTCGACTTTTACAAGGGAGACATCGCGAAAAAGCGCGGCAACACGCGCGACAACGCGCCACTCGCCGAGGCGATCAACGACAAGTACGTGGGGATCTACAAGCGCTCGCTCAGCATCAAGGAGCAGGAGATCTTCGCCGCCGTGGCCGGCAAGGAGCTTGAGGAGGCCGGCTACAAGTCGGATGTCGCAGCCTGCAAGCTGGCTCAGTCCGAAATCGATCTCTGGCTTGAACGTGACGGCCGAATCCGCGCTGCCCTGCTCGATTCGCCGGGCGGGCACATCGTTTTCGAAAGCTACCGCGACTGGCTTGCCCAGCAGCGGGAAGAGCGGCGCAAGAAGGGAGTCTGGCACGAGAAAGAACGCGTGCAGATGTTCCCGCCGGAGCTCGAGGACCATGTCGTCGGCGTGCGTGCGCCGATGCGCTGGAAGCAGCACTTTTCCGTGAAAAGCCGCTTTGATTCCATGGCGGGCGTGCAGTAGCGCGTTTGCGCGCCAAAGGGTTCATCGATGCAGGGCGGAAACCGGGCGATGTCTTTGACGCTGAAAACCGCGATGGCGATGGCGGTCTTGCTGCTCAATGTTACAGCCGTTTATGCGGTGACATCAGGCTTCCGCGCCTTTACCAGTATCGGCGCGGCGCGTCTCACGCTCGAGTCCCTGCCGCAAGCTCTGCCCGAAATCCGCTTCGTCGATCAGGATGGCAGGCAGTTCAGGTTGGACCAGCTCGGTCAGCGCAGAGTGCTGGTCTCGTTCGTCATTGCCGACTGCACCCGGGCCTGTCTCCTGACCAACGCCCGCTTCAAGCAGATCCAGGAGGCCTTGCTCGAAGCTGCGGAAGAGGATCCTCGACGACCGCACCCGATGCTGTTGAGCGTGGGCCTTGACCTTGCTCGTGACCGGCCCGAACGGTTGCGCGAACTGGCGGCCGTCTATGGCGCCGACCCGAGGTATTGGCGCCTGGTCGTGCCAGAGGGGAACGCGGCTTTCAAGGACCTGCGAAAGGGTTTCGGGCTGTGGGTGGCGCGCCGCAGCGACGGCGAGTATGCCCACGATTCGAGCATTGCGGTGATCAACGGCCGGGGCGAACTCGAGCGGCTCGTCCCGCCGGAGACATCGGTGTCGGATCTGCTGGTCCTGGCCGGCCATGCAAGCCATTCATAGCAGCGCGCTGGCCATGCGTATGCCTGTGTGGACCATGTCAGCCGCCGGCAATGTGTTGCTGCTGGTGCTTCTTTCGCTTCCGCAGGTATTCCAGCGCATCCATGGCTCGTTCTTTGCGGCCATGCTCGGCGAACCGGCGCTGCTGGTCGCGGCCGGCTGCATGACCGGCCGCATGGTCGCGGGCGATATCGGGCGAATCGCGTGGCTGGCGCCGGCCCTGGCAACCCTGAGCGTTTGCACGATCATGCTCTGGCAAATCCCCATTCTCATCGATCATGCAGGAGAACAGTGGACGATTGACTTGCTGCGCCATGCCTGCCTCTATGCGGCCGGCGGTGTCGCGCTGGGCCTTTCCTGGCGTGCGCTCGGAGCCATCGGCAGGGCCTTTCTCGCCACGAACGGCATCGCCATGTTCGGCATGATGGGCGTGATAGAGGCAGCCTACAGCGGGCAGCTTTGCGCGCTTTATCCGGTCGAGGAGCAGCATGCCCTGGGCAAGATGATGATCCTGGCGACGCCCCTGCTGATGGCTTCCTGGCTGGCCTTTTATCTGTTCCGGAGACCGCAACGGCAATGAAAAACCCACCTTTCCTCTGCGCCGCCCTTCTGCTGTTCGCTCTTGCCGGACCAGGCAACGCGCAGACGCAGGATGCGGCGGCGGGATCCCTGCTGTATCGCAGCCTCTGCGCAAGCTGTCATGGCGTGTCTGGCGATGGCAACGGTCCGGTCGGCAGGTTCCTGCTGCCCTTGCCGCGTGATTTCAGGAAGGCGGAGTTCAAGTATGTGAGCGGCAACGGCGGCGGGGCGACCGACCATGATCTTCTCAGAGCGATTGCGCGAGGCTTGACCGGTAGCGGAATGCCGTCCTTTGGCAGCCTGACCTTGAAAGAGCAAGAGACATTGATCACCGTCATTCGCGGTTTTGCCGGCACCAAGCAGGCGCGAGCCGAGGAGATTCCGTTCCCCGCCGGCATCCAGCCCGATCCGGCGAGGGGGCAGCAACTCTATGAAAACCATTGCGCGCTCTGCCACGGCAGCAGCGGCAGGGGAGACGGCCCTGCCGCGCAAGGCCTGCTTGATGGACGCGGAGACCCGGTCCGGCCGAGGGATTTGACGAAGAAAGCGGACTACCGCGGCGGTTCCATGGCGCGGGACGTCTATTACCGCGTGCGCAACGGCATGCCGGGGTCGGCCATGCCGGCATTCGAGCTGCCGGATCAGGACATCCTGTCCATTGCGGCGTTTGTCACGCAGCGGCTGGCTGGCAACAAGTAGGGGGAGATCGAGATGGAATTGTCACATGTCGGCATTCTCTACCTGACGATCGTTCTCCTCGTCGCGCTGATCGGCCTCGTCATCGTCCTGCAAGCTAGGAAGAAGGGCAATTTCGACGAGCTGAAGGCGAGGGCGGCAACCATCCGCAAGATGTGGGCCTTCCTGCTGATCGGCATCTTCACAATCGCGATGGGGCGGATGTTCTCCAACCTGCCCTGGGCGGAGTTCGTCGAGCGCCGCGACGGCGCGCCGCAGTTCACGGTTGCCGTCCTCGGACAGATGTGGTCGTGGGTCTTAAGCACCGACGAGGTGCCGGTTGGCAAGGTGGTCGAGTTCCGCGTCGTTTCAACAGATGTCAATCACGGCTTCGGCATCTATGACGAAAGCGACCGGCTGGTCGGCCAGATCCAGGCGATGCCCGGATATGTCAACCGGCTGCTGCTTACTTTCAACAAGCCCGGCGCCTACCGGGTGCTTTGCCTTGAATACTGCAGCACCGGTCACAAGACCATGGTCGCCCGGTTCAGCGCGGTCCCGCAGGAGGAAATCAGGCCGAAGGCGGCGACAGCCGATTGGGCGTCGGCGCCTGAAGGGGCGCGATTGGCCTTCGATCTGGGATGCCTGAGCTGCCATACCACGTCTGGCGCGCCGCGCGAGGGGCTGAACTGGTCAGGGCTGTACGGAGTGACGCGCACCCTGAGCACAGGGTTTCGCGCCAAGGCGGACGATCTCTACCTGAAGCGGGCGATCCTGGATCATGACGCCGAACTGGTCGAGGGCTTCCCGGCGGGGATGATGGGTTCGCTTGCCGGGCGCTTGTCCGATACGGATGTCGAAAAAATCATCGCTTACATCAAGAGCATCAAGTGACGAGGTCGATCATGGCTACCAGCATTGCTGCCCGCGGCGCCGGGATGAACCAATCTGAAGAAGCCGCATACAAGCGCACGGCGCTCGTTTTCATCACGACCGGCCTTCTCGGGATACTTGTCCTTGCCGGTTTTGGCATCGTCATGCGCGCCAACCAGGCGACGATCGTCCAGATCGGCGACCACACCTTTTACCGCCTGATGACGGCACATGGGCTCGGTATGATCGCGTTCGCCCAGATGTTCTCCATGGCCTCGTTCTGGTACCTGCTATCCAAGGAGGTGCGAGTCAGCATCGGGCTGATGCGGGCCAACTACTGGCTGTGTCTGCTGGCGCTGGCGCTGCTCTTCCTCAGCACCCTGGAGGGCGGCTTTGCCGGCGCCCTCACTTTCCACTACCCCTTGCCGTTCCATCCGGCCGGCCAGTGGACGGACGCCAGCGCCGCGATGTTCCTGCTCTCGCAGATACTGCTCGGCGTGCCGTTCCTGCTGTTTTTTCTCGACGTCATCTTCTCCTCGGTTCGCGCCTACGGCTCGCTGCCGCGCGCGATCGGCTGGCCCGTCTTTTTCGCGCGCTTCAAATACGACGCCAATGCGCCCTATGTTCCGCCGATCGTGATCGGCGGCACGATCGCCAGCATCATCGGCACTTTGGCCATGATATCCGGCGGCCTACTTTCGGGCTCCTATCTCGTCCGCCTGTTTGCGCCGGATCTGGCGATCGACCCGCTGCTGGCCAAGAACGTCCTCTTCTTCTGGATGCACAACTTCACCAACGTCACCTTGTTCCTGGCGGTGAACGTCCTGTTCGGCATCATGCCAAAGGTGTCCGGCCGGCCGGGCAAGACGCTCTGGATGGTGCCCTTCGGCTGGCACCTGACCTTGGTCTTCTCCCTCTTCGCCTACGCCCACCACATGATGATGGACGCGCCGAACCGGACCGCCATGGGCATTTCGATAATGTCCTCGGTAAGCACTTATCTGGGCATGCTGCCGGGCTACGCCATTTCGATCTTCACCGTCTGCCTGACCATGTTCAAGGCCGGCGTGAGGCTGCGTCCCTCCTTCATCTTCATCCTGACGGGCACGCTGGGCTGGGGCATCGGCTGCCTGGGCGGGCTGATCGACGCCACCATCTCGGTCAACTTTTTCCTGCACAACACCCTTTGGGTGCCGGGCCACTTTCACACCTACTATCTTTTCGGGGTCCTTCTCGTCAATACGGGATTTCTTTACGTTCTGGTGGACGAGGACGCCCGCTTCGAGCGCGCGAATGGCTTCCTTGCCTATGCCTTTCTGCTCGTTGGCGCGGTTGGCCTGGTGAGCATGTTCTATGCGTCCGGCCTGGTCAGCGTGCCAAGGAGGCTTTCGGTCACTCCCGATTGGGCTACGCACCTGAGCACCTACGCGACGGTGTTCGGAACCTCCATCTTCATCGGCTTTGCCATAGTCCTTACGGACTTCTGGCGCTTCGTCTGGCGCAGCGATGGCCAGGACATGAACAGGCTGCAGTCAGCCGCAACCCCAAGCTAGGAGACAGCAATCATGAAACTCGGAATCATCATTTCTTCTGACGACGCCGAAAGCGTCTTTCATGCCTTCCGTTTCGGCGCCTTCGCCCGGAAGAAGAACGACCAGGTCAAGGTTTTTCTGATGGGCAAGGCGGTGGGCGTCGATGCCAAGGCGGAGGGCGAATTCAAGGTCATCGAGCAGATCAGGGCCTTTCTTGACGCCGGTGGCAAGTTGTACGCCTGCGGTTCCTGCCTGAAGCAGCACAATCTCGAGCCGGCCGAAACGCGCCCTGCTTCGAAAATGGACGATTACTACGACATCGTTGCCGAAAGCGACCGGATTCTTTGCGTCTGAGCGCCTCTTTCGAGAGCAGGCATGACATTGCAAACTGGTTGAGGAGGCGGGTTTCGAGAACCGGCGGGATAAATGCGGGAAGACAAAACAGATCTGAGGAGGAGAGGCAACATGGAATCGCAAGACCCCGGGAAGAAAGGGAGCGGCGTAGAAATGGATGCTTCTGGACAGGCCGCAGTCCAGCAGGATTTGGGTTTCTTCGGGCTATTTGCCGCGAACGTCAGGTCCACCGGCCGCAATCCGGTCAGGGTCTATACCGGCTTCGCCCTGTCCTGGGCGGCCTTTTTCCTGATCCTTTTCGTCATGCCGACGACGGAGGGGCTCACTCCCGCCGGCAAGGCCTGCCTGGCAGTCGTCGTTTGGGCAAGCCTGACCTGGGTCTTCGAAACCGTCCCGGTCGGCATCACCGGGCTCCTGATCCCGATGCTCATGGTGCTTGCCAACGTCGTTCCATTCAAGGAAACCGTGACCGGATTCGTGTCCAAGACCGGCTTCATCGCGCTTGCCGCCTTCATACTCGCCGCAGTCGTGCAGGTGTCCGGGCTCGACCGAAGGATCGCCCTTGGACTGCTTTCCAAGGCCAGGGTCTCTTCGGTCAATGGCGTCATCTGGCTGATGAGCGGCGTCAACATGGTGCTGGCGCCCTTCCTGCCGGGGGCGCACTCTCGCGCGGCCATCTTCCTGCCCATCATCAACGGCATCAACCAGCTCTTCGGCAACACGGAGCGGGATGACAATGGCCGCAAGGCCATCGTCATCCAGACCATGGTCTATTCCACCATGGTGGGGGGCATGTGCATCCTCACGGCGCACATGCCGAACCTGGTCATTGTCGGCCTGTTCAACTCCGAGTTGAAGCTCAACATCAGCTATTTCGACTGGTTTACCCTGCAGTGGCCCTATCTCGGCATGTTCGTCGTCACCCAGTGGTGGGTGCAGCATTTCTTCAAGACGCGCCATGTGAGGATAGAAGGCGGCACGGAATTCATCAATCGCCAGAAGAGCGCCCTGCCGAAGACCAGCCAGGCCGAAAAGCTGATCCTCATCGTCTTCATAGTCATCGCGCTTTTGTGGATGACCGAATCATTCCACAAGATTCCCACTCACATTTCCGCCCTGATCGGCCTGGCGCTTCTTTTCATCCCCGGCCTCTTCGGCTTCGGCTGGAAGGAGATCCAGGACAAGACGATCTGGGGAACCTACCTGATGTTCGGCGGCGCTCTGTCGATGTCCTCGGCGATGGGCGCGACCGGCCTGGGCAAGTGGCTGGCCGACCTGGTCTATCCGATTGCCGCCGGACATCCCTGGTGGATGATTCTCGCCATCCTCATGGTCGGGACCCATATCATCCGCATCGGCATGCTGTCCAACGTGGCAGCGGTCGCGCTGTTCGCCCCGGTTCTGTTGTCGCTGGCGCCCAAGTTCAACCTGCACCCGGTCGCGTTCACCATGCTGGTTGCCGACACCGACACCTTCGCCTACATATTGCCGACGCAGATCACTTCGGCCGTGATCGCCTACAGCACGGGGACCTTCTCCTTCTCCGATTACGCCAAGGTTGGCGTGGTATCCGTCATGCTGGCGATTTGCTACGGGATCCTCGTGATCGCGCCCTGGTATGCGATCATGGGCATTCCCGTGTGGGATCCGACGGCGCCATGGCCTTTCTGAAAGCCCGCCGCGCTTCGGGACACGGGTATGAAGCTGACTCTCGATGGGGTGCTTTTTTCGCTCCTGATGGTCAATGTGTTCATGCTGCTGTTCTATCGCCTCATGATCGAGCATCTGACAAGCGAGCAGTCCGGGCGCAAAAAGGCCACGGGCTTTCAGGTCGTATTTTCACTGCCCGAGCGGGAAGGATTGCCGCCCGACGCGATGCCGTATTACAGGCGCTACTGGGCCGCCGCGGCCTGTTTGCTGGCCTTCATCGTGCTGGGAACCCTGAAGCGTCTGTATCAATGAGGCTGGCTGGCCCTCACGCCTGCGGCAGGTTCGCCAGGCATCCGGGTTTGCGCGACAAGCCGCGTTGCGGCCTTGAGGCGCGGCAGGCAAGGAGCCGTGCCCGGGACTGATCGGCTGGAGATGGTTCGTGAGCCTGTGGTGGCTTGACTATATCCTGCTTGGAACCTTCGTCGGTTTCGTGGCGGGCCTTTTCGGCATCGGCGGCGGCATGACCATCGTGCCGTTGCTGCTGCTCATCTTTACCGCCCAGGGCTTTCCCCAAGAGCACATCATGCATCTTGCGCTGGGCACCTCGATGGCGACGATCGTCATGACCTCGCTGTCGAGCATGCGCGCGCATCATAGCCACGGAGCGGTGCATTGGGACATCGTCCGCGTGATGGCAACCGGGCTTGTTGTCGGAACGCTGGGAGGATCGTTCTTCGCAAGCATGGTGCCGACCAAGCCGCTGGCGATCATTTACACCCTGATCGTCTGCTATGCCTCGGTGCAGATGGTGCTCGATACCAAACCCAAGCCTTCGCGGCATATGCCGGGCGTCCTGTGGGTGTTCGTCGCCGGCCTCGTGATCGGCATCGCCTCCAGCCTGATTGCCGGCGGCGGCGCCTTCATTTCCATCCCCTACATGGTGTGGCACAACGTGCCGATGCATCACGCGGTCGGCACGTCGGCGGCACTCGGCTTCCCGATCGCCGTGGCCGGAACGATCGGCTACATCATGGCCGGCCTCAAGGCAGACGGCTTGCCGCCTTACAGTTTCGGCTACATCTATCTGCCGGCGTTTGCCGGAATTGCGCTGATGACGATAGTCATGGCGCCACTCGGAGCTCGAACCGCCCATCGCTTGCCTGTAAAAAAACTCAAGCGGGCCTTCGGCGTCTTCTTGGCGCTGCTGGCATTGAACATGGTTCGCAAGCTCTTTGGTCTGTGATTCTGGGCTGATCGTTGCCGGCTTTCCAATGCGGAAGGCGATACTGGGCCGCTGTTCCGTTTATTCGTCGCAGCAAACTGCACTTTCAGAGTCAGAGGATGGCATCTCCAGGCCGCGCACCCTTTACTACTACTATTCCAAAGACATGCGCATGAATCGCCACGGAATTCTTGGTGTTCAAGCCACGACAATACGAGCGAAAATCCCTGATCAGAACCTGAAGTACCGATCGTCCGCAAAGCCTATTGAGTCGCTTCTTAGCAGCCGCTCGAGGTGCTTGCCCATGATGGCGGCTTCGCCCCACTCGAAGAAGGCCTTGGGTTCGCGCGGCTTGCGGTAAACGATGCAGGCGGCGATGATCTCCTCCAGCGTGCGCGGCACGGCGAGCAGGTCGAGCAGCTTCGCCTCGCGCTCGTCGATCACGGCGAGGTAGGCATCGAAGGCCGCCGTCGCGTCGCCCTCGAAGCAGCCGTCCTCGTGGCTGGTCAGCCAGGCCTTCGCCGGCAGCCGTTGCAGGCGCCGCACCGAGGTGATGGTCTGCTCGATCGAGCTGTCGCGGTCGCCGTACCAGGGGCCGAAGCGCGTCAGGTCGTAGTCGCCGAGGAAGCAGACCTGCGGCTCGCGAAACCAGAAGGCGGCGAAGCCCGGCGTGTGGCCGGGGGCGTGGATCACCTCGACCGTGCAGCTGCCGAGGTCGATGATTTCGCCCGGCTCGAGGTGGCGCGTCGCCCGCCGCGGCCGGAAATGGAAATCTTCGCGCAGGACGCGGCGCCAGTGGTCGCGGTGGGCCGGCTCGCTCAGGCCGTACCAGTCGAGAAAGGCCTCGAGGCTGCCGAGCGGCTCGGCCTCGATCGCCATCTGCGCCAGCGGCAGGCCCTCGAACAGGTCGAGCCAGGTGAGATGGTCCTCGTGCCAGTGCGACAGCAAGACTTCCTTCACGCCGGGGCCGTCGATCAGCTCGCGATAGCGCGCCTCGTCGGCGCCGGCATCGACCAGCACGCCGGCACCCTCGACGAAGACGGAGTTGGAGGCGGGGTAGCGGCCGCGATTGGCGCCGGGAATCAGGCGTACCGGCCCGAAGGCGCGCTCGCCGCTCATCGGCCGAGGCGGCGCGCCAGCCAGGCGGGCAGCATGCGCAGCAGGGTGTCGTCGCGGCGGACGAGGTGGTGCCAGAAGCCGGCGACGACGTGCAGCACGATCAGCCAGATGACGATGTTGCCGATCAGCTCGTGCGCGCCCTTCAGCGACTTGCCGAGCGCCTTGTCCTCGGCCATCAAGGCCGGCAGCGGCAGGCCGAGGAAGGAGGGCGGCTTGCCGCTCGCCTGCAGGCTGGCCAGGCCGAGCAGCGGCAGGGCCAGCAGCGCCGCGTAGAAGAAAACGTGCACCAGCCGCGCCAGGAAGGCTTCCCAGGGCCGCGGCGCCGGCGTGATGGGGGGCGGCGGATTGCCGAGGCGCCAGGCCAGCCGGGCGAGCATCAGCAGGAGCACCAGCATGCCGAGCTGGAAGTGGATCTGCTTGACCGCCTCGCGCGCTTCGCTGCCCTTGGGGTAGAGGCCGTGCAGCTCGATGAAGACGAGGGCGGCGATGACCAGCAGGGCGATGGTCCAGTGCAGCCAGAGCGCCGCGCTGCCGTAGCGGCGCGCCTCATTCCTCAGGCCCACCGGCGCCCCTCCGGCCGGCCGGCGCGGCCGGCCTCATGCCTGTTCTCGCACATTTTCCGCTTCCGGCCGCCGCTCACGATCCTGCCAGCAGTTCCTGCAGGACATAGGGCAGGATGCCGCCGTGGCGGTAGTACTCGACCTCGATCGGCGTGTCGATGCGGCAGCGCACGACGGCGTCGCGCTGGCTGCCGTCGCCGTAGTGGATGCGCAGGGTGAGGGCCTGGCGCGGCTGCAGCGCGTCGTCGATGCCGAGCACGTCGAAGGTCTCGTCGCCCTTCAGGTCGAGGCTGGCGACGCCGTCGCCGCCTTCGAACTGCAGCGGCAGCACGCCCATGCCGACCAGGTTGGAGCGGTGGATGCGCTCGAAGCTCTTCGCCACCACCGCCCGCACGCCGAGCAGCTGCGTGCCCTTCGCCGCCCAGTCGCGCGAGGAGCCGGTGCCGTATTCCTCGCCGGCGAAAACCAGCGACGGCACGCCGCGGCGCTGGTATTCCATGCCGGCCTCGAACACCGTCACCTGGCGGCCGTCGAGCAGGGTGTAGCCGCCCTCGACCGGGCTGCCGTCGGCCTTTGGCGGCAGCATCAGGTTGCGCACGCGCACGTTGGCGAAGGTGCCGCGCACCATCACCTCGTGGTTGCCGCGCCGCGAGCCGTAGGAGTTGAAATCCTGCGGCGCCACGCCCTGCTCGCTCAGCCACTGGCCGGCCGGCGAGGTGGCGCGGAAGCTGGTGGCCGGCGAGATGTGGTCGGTCGTCACCGAGTCGCCGAGCAGCAGCAGCGGCCGCGCGCCGCGGATGTCGCCGAGCGGCCGCGCGCCGAGGTCGGCGATGCTGCGCGCCGCGTCGAAGAAGGGCGGCCGCGCGATGTAGGTCGAGCGCGGCCAGTCGTAGACGCGCCCGCCCGGCGCCGGGATGGCGTTCCACAGGTCCTGGCCCTGGGTGAGGTCGGCGTAGAGGCGACGGTAGCTCTCGGCGTCGAGGGCGCCGCGCATGCACTGCTCGACCTCCGCCGCCGAAGGCCAGATGTCGCCGATCCAGACATCCTCGCCTCGGACGTTGCGGCCGACCGGCTCGTGCATCAAATCCTTCAGCAGCGTGCCGGCCAGCGCGTAGGCCACCACCAGCGGCGGCGAGGTCAGGTAGTTGGCGCGCAGGCTGGGATGGATGCGCGCCTCGAAGTTGCGGTTGCCCGAGAGAACCGCGGCGCAGACGAGATCATGTTTGGCGATGGCTTCCTCGATCTCGGGGGCCAGCGGTCCGGCGTTGCCGATGCAGGTGGTGCAGCCGTAGGCGGCGAGGCCGAAGCCGAGCTTCTCCAGGTAGGGCAGCAGGCCGGCGCGGGTCAGGTATTCGGTGACGACGCGCGAGCCGGGCGCCAGCGAGGTCTTGACGTGCGGCGCCGTGGCGAGGCCGCGCTCGACCGCCTTCTTCGCCAGCAGGCCGGCGCCGATCATGACGCTCGGGTTGGAGGTGTTGGTGCACGAGGTGATGGCGGCGATCAGCACGTCGCCGTGGCCGATGTCGTGGCCGTCGCCCATGGGAAAGCGCCGCGCGAGGTCGGCCGCCTTGCGGCCGAAGCCGTCCTTCTCGACCGGCCTGGCGAACAGCCCGCTGAAGGAGCGCTTCAGCTCGCCGATCTCGACGCGGTCCTGCGGGCGCTTCGGCCCGGCCAGCGAGGGCGCCACCGTGGCGAGGTCGAGCGACAGCGTGCGGCTGTAGTCGATGTCGCCGCGGCGCGGCATGCCGAACAGCCCCTGCGCCCGGAAGTAGGCCTCGAAGGCGCCGACTTCCTCGGGCGTGCGGCCGGTGGCGCGCAGGTAGTCGAGGGTGCGCTCGTCCACCGGGAAGTAGTTCATGGTGGCGCCGCACTCGGGCGACATGTTGGCGATGGTGGCGCGGTCGGTCAGCGTCAGGCCGGCGGCGCCGTCGCCGAAGAACTCGACGAAGGTGCCGACCACCTTCTCGCGGCGCAGCAGCTCGGTCAGCGTCAGCACCAGGTCGGTGGCGGTGACGCCGTCGCGCAACCGTCCCTTCAGCTCGACGCCGACGACGTCGGGCGTGAGGAAGTACACCGGCTGGCCGAGCATGCCGGCCTCGGCCTCGATGCCGCCGACGCCCCAGCCGACGACGCCGACCGAGTTGATCATGGTGGTGTGGGAGTCGGTGCCGACCAGGGTGTCGGGATAGTAGAGGCCGTCGCGCCGGCGCACGCCGTGGAACAGGTACTCGAGGTTGACCTGGTGGATGATGCCGATGCCGGGCGGCACGACGCGGAAGGTGTCGAAGGCCTGCATGCCCCACTTGAGGAACTGGTAGCGCTCGTGGTTGCGCGCGAACTCCAGCTCCATGTTCAGGCGCAGCGCCCCTGGCGTGGCGAAGTGGTCGATCTGCACCGAGTGGTCGACGACCAGGTCGACCGGCACCAGCGGCTCGATCTTCTCCGGGTCGCCGCCGAGGCGGGCGGCGGCGCTGCGCATCGTCGCCAGGTCGGCCAGCAGCGGCACGCCGGTGAAGTCCTGCAGCACGACGCGGGCGACGATGAAGGGAATCTCCGCCGTGCGCGCCGCCTTCGGCCGCCAGGCGGCCAGCTCGCGCACGTGCGACTCGTGCACCTTGACGCCGTCGCAGTTGCGCAGCACCGACTCGAGCACGATGCGGATCGACACCGGCAGGCGCGAGATGCGGCCGAGGCCGGCCTGTTCCAGCGCCGCCAGCGAGTGCAGCCGGCCGCTGCGGCCGCCCGGCAGGCGGAAGCTGCGCAGGGTCTTGAAGGGGTCGCGTGTCATGGTCTTGCCTCTCGGGTCCGTTCGTCTATTCGATGATCTTGTTGATCGGCAGCTCGATGATGCCGCGCGCGCCGGCTGCGTAGAGGCGCGGGATCAGCTCGCGCACCTGGCCGTCGGAAATCACCGTGCTGAGGTCGACCCAGTCCGGGTCGGCGAGGGTGGACACCGTCGGCGTCGCCAGCGCCGGCAGCAGCCCGAGCACCGCCTCGACGCGCGGCTTCGGCACGTTCATCGCCAGCAGCACGCGGGTGGCGGCGGCGATCGCGCCCTTCAGCAGCATCAGCATGCGCTCGATCTTGGCCAGCTTCCAGGCCTCGCCCAGCGCCTCGCGGTTGGCGATGAAGCGCGGCGTGCTCTCCAGCACGACGTGCATCACGCGCAGCTTGTTGGCGCGCAGCGAGGAGCCGGTCTCGCTGACGTCGACGATGGCGTCGGCGAGGATCGGCGGCTTGACCTCGGTCGCGCCCCAGGAGAACTCGACATTGGCCGTGACGCCGTGCTCGGCGAGGAAGCGCCGCGTCATGCCGACCGCCTCGGTGGCGATGTGGCGGCCCTCGAGGTCGCGCACCGTGTCGAAGGGCGAGTCCTCCTTCGAGGCCATCACCCAGCGCACCTTGCCATAGTTCGGCCAGGGCGCCTGCAGGTCGGCCATCTCGACGACGTCGGCGCCGGTCTCGAGCATCCAGTCGAGGCCGGTGATGGCGCAATCGATCACGCCCTGGGCGACGTAGCGCGCCATCTCCTGCGGCCGGATCAGGATGCACTGGATCTCGTCGTCGTCGATGTCAGGGTAGTAGGAGCGCCCCGAGATGCGCAGGTCGTAGCCGGCGCGCTGGAACAGCTTCTGCGTGGTCTCCTGCAGGCTGCCCTTGGGGATGCCCAGGCGCAGGCGGGGGGCGGTTTCGCTCATCGGTTTCTCCGAATCCTGAAGTCAAATCCTACCATCGTTGCCGCCCGGCGGATTTGGCTGCATCATTGGGCCGCCATGTTCACCGTGCCGAACCTCATCACCGCCGCGCGCATCCTGCTGATTCCGCTGGTTGCCTTCCTCTTGCTCGACCACGACTACCGGCTGGCCTTCGCCGTCTTCCTGGCGGCGGCGCTGGGCGACTGGCTCGACGGCTTCCTGGCGCGGCGGCTGCGGCAGATGTCGCAGCTCGGCACCGTGCTCGACCCGATCGCCGACAAGATGACCATGATGATCGTCGCCATCCTGCTGGCGGCGCAGGAGCTGCTGCCGGTCTGGCTGGCGGTGGTGATCGTCATGCGCGATGCCATCATCGTCGCCGGCGCCATCGCCTACCGATTCGTCGTCGGCCACATCGAGCTGGCGCCGACGCGGCTGTCGAAGGCCAACACCTTCCTCGAGTTCGGCGTCCTCGCCCTGGCCATGGCGCAGGCCGGACGGCTGATCGCCGCCGGCGAGGCGCTGCTCCCCCTCTATCTGCTGCTGTTCGCCTCGGTGCTCGTCTCCGGCGCCCACTACGTCTGGGTCTGGCGGCGCAAGGCGATCGCCGAGCGGCCGCCCGGCTGAAGGCGGCCGCTGGCGGCGCGGCGTGGCGGCGTCAGCCGAGCAGCACCAGCAGCCAGACGACGGCGACATTCACCAGCGCCAGCATCACCGCCGCGCTGCCGAGGTCCTTGGCGCGCCGCGCCAGCGGGTGGTGCTCCAGCGAGACGCGGTCGACCACGCTCTCGATGGCCGAGTTGAGCAGCTCGACCACCAGCACCAGCAGCACGCTGCCGGCCATCAGCGCCTTGCCGGTTCCGCTGGCGGGCAGGACGAGCGCAACGGGCAGCAGCAGCAGCGCCAGCCAGGCCTCCTGGCGGAAGGCATGCTCGTGGCGCCAGGCGGCGGCCAGGCCGGCGAGGGAATAGCCCAGCGCATTGAGGATGCGGCGCAGGCCGCTGCGGCTCTTGAACGGGCTTTGCCCGTCGTCGCCGGATTCGCCGTTTTCGCTTTTCATGGTTTCTCCAGCCCGGTCCTCGTTCGCCGCTGCGCTTTCGCCGCGCCTCAGGCCGGCGGCAGCGCCGCCTCCAGCTGCCGCAGCAGCCGCTCGTCTCCCGCCCAGTTGCGCAGGAAGCGCTCGCGATCCCGGCGCCAGGCACGGCGCCAGGATGCCGCGCTGTCGTGCTGGCGCAGGGCGTCGAGATCAAGCACGTTGAGCGTGCCTGCGTCGAGGATCAGGTTGCTGGCCTTGAGGTCGCCGTGGCTGATGCGCGCCTCGGCCAGCTGCGCGAAGAGCCGGTGCACCGCCTCGATGATGGCCGCCGGCGCCTCGTCGCCGGCGTGCGGGGCGAGTGCCTCCAGCAAGTTCGGGCCGGCGCAGTATTCGCTGATCAGCCAGGCGCGCCCGCGCAGCGGGCCGAGGCGCCGCTCGATCAGCGCCAGTGGCCGCGGCGTGGCGATGCCGAGGAAGCGCAGGCGGTGCGCGGCGAGCCAGGAGCGCCAGGCGCGGCTCGGCCGCCAGGCGCGCGAGACGGCGTGACCGGCGCCCTTGATGTTGTTGCGCTTGATGACCAGCTTGCGGCCGCCCGGCTCGACCCGCGCCACCGTCGCGCTGCCGCCGCGCTTGAGCGCCGTTCCGCGCTCGATCCAGGCGTCCGGCTCGGCCACCAGCGGCGCCAGGAATTCCGCCTCGTCGCGCGCCACCGAGCTGAAGCGGTCGGCACGGCTGTTCACCTTGAACAAGCTGCAGTCGCGCACGCACTTGTCAAGATAGTCGGCGAGGCGCGCGGCGCGCGCTTTCTCGATGGCGGCCGCCAGTCGCGGCAAGGCAATTTCGAATCGCGGATTGCCGCGGCGGTAGGCGGCGAGCAGGACGTCGCGCAGGGAAGCGCAGGCCGCAGGAGACAGCTGGGCGAAGAGCAGGGCGAGGTTGTCGAGGCGGGCCTCATCCGAAGCCTCGGGCCGGATGGCATCGCCATCGACGACGAGCAGGCGGCTCCCGTGCAGGACGAAGTTGCCGAGATGGACATCCTCCTGCAGCAGCCCGGCGGCGTGCAGCCTTCCGGCCATCTCGAACACGTGGGCCAGTTCCGCCTCGCTGTCGGCCGCGGGATTGCGCGCCCCCTCGAGGTATTCGCTCAGCACGTAGTGGCCGCCGCCGGCGAGGCGGCCCGCCGCCAGGCGCCGCGGCACCGGCAGGCCGCGGGCCTGAAGCAACTCGATGCCGCGGCATTCGCGCTGCCAGTGGCGCTCGCTGCCGCGGCGGGCGATGAACAGCTTGGCCAGCACCGCCTGTCCGTTCCAGCGGCCGGCGCCGGTCAGGCGTTTGCCGGGCAGCGCGCGCAGCCAGCGCTCGACGGCCAACTCGCTGCCGTTGTCGAGCGCCAGCATGCCCGGCGTCGGCGCATGGCGGCCGGCGGCGCGCAGCGCAGCCGCCGGCTCCAGCGCCGCCTCCTCGTCGTCGATGAAGATGCGCAGGATCCGGCGGATGCGACGCTTGTCGGCGACGTCGAGCTTTTTCTTTTGCGCGTAGTCGAGATAGAAGCGCAGCCGCTGCGTGCGCGTCAGCATGCCGCGCGCCGTCTCGTCGAGGCTGGCGAGGTCCCGGGCGATGCGGTATTCGAGGAAGGGCGGCCGCCAGAAGCCGCCGCTCGGGCAGTCGATGAGATAGACCTTGCCGGCGGCATCCACCAGCAGATTGCGCCATTTCAGGTCGCCGTGGCAGAAGCGGTGCGCGTGCAGGCGGCGCGCGATGGCGGCGACTTGGGCGGCGACCGGCCGCCACCAGGCAAGATCGCGCAGCCGGGCATCGCCAGCCCGCGCCAGATGGGCGAGGTCGCTGCTGCTGGAAATCTCCTCGGTCACCAGCGCGCCGCGCGCGAAGCGACCGTCCTTGCGCTCGAGGCCCCAGGCCACCAGCCGCGGCGTCGGGATGCCCCAGTCGGCGAAACGCCGCAGGTTCTCCCATTCGAACTGCACCCGCGGCTTGCCGAGCATGCGGCGCAGCGGCTTCTTGCCGAGCCCGGCGTAGCGCTTGACGTAGTAGCGCCGGCCGTCGACCTCGACGCGCAGGGTGTGCGAAAGCGAGTCGCGCGAGACGGTCTCGGCGTCGAGGACGAATACCGTGTCGAGGTCGGCGAAGCGCGCGGCGGCCGCCGGCGCGATGCCTGGAGCGAGGCGCCAGCCGTTCATGGCCGGCTTCCCGCCGCGCCGGGGCCGCCTTCGCGCGGCGCGAACTTGCGTTGGTAGCGCGCCGCCAGGCGCCGGCCCTCGCGCTCGAGGCGGGCGAACAGCGCGGCTTCCTCGGCGAGGATGCGCCGCAGCGGGCGGCCGAAGTAGGCGCGCAGGAAGCGCAGCCGGTCGCGCGCGGTGAGGCCGATCTCCAGCGAGGAGAAGTGCAGGGCGGCGAGATCCTTGTTTCGCCAGCGCCGCGGCGCCGCGCCCGCGCGCAGTTGGGCGCGATGCAGGTCGATCAGCGACAGCCTTGGCGCGGCAGCATCGACGGGCAGGTGCAGCAGGAAGTGGCAGAGGTAGCAGTCGCGGTGGTTGACGCCGCCCCGGTGCATCGTCGCCGCCATCCCGGCGACGCGAGTGATCAGCGCGCGCTTCAGGGCCGGCGTCGGCGGCTGCGCCGGCCAGTCGCGGCAGAAATCCTCGAGGCTGATTGTCGGCGCCAGCTCCTCGGTGATGATGAAGGATTCGATGCGCGCCGGATTCGTGCCGCGGCGGCCATAGGCGACGGCGCTCATCGTCGGCACGCCGAGCTGCGCCAGCCGGCGGATCGCCCGCCATTCCTGTTCGGCGCCGAGCGCCGGCAGGCGCGCGACGAGCAGGTTCTTCACGATCTCGCGCCAGCCGACGCCGCGGTGCAGCTTGGCGTAGTAGCCGCGCCCGGCCAGCTCGAAGCGCAGGGTGCGGCGGCCTTCCAGCTCGCGCAGCACCGTGCCGCGCAGCGCGCGCGCCTCGGCGAAGGCGTCCTTCCCCGCCCACAGCGTGCGGAAGGGCTCTTCCAGGTGCAGTTCGTCCGTCCGGCTCATGGCCGCAGGATGATGTCCGCCGCCCGCTCGTGCAGGCTGTAGATGTCGGCGCGCTCGGCCCAGGCGAGCCCGCTGTCTCGCCAGCGCCGGCGCTGCTGGCCGTCTTCCAGCGCCTCGGCCAGCAGGCGGTCGAAGGCGGCCTGCTCGAAGGGCTGCGGCAGGACGCGGCCGGCGCCGGCCTCCTCGATGTAATGGGCGTAGCCGCAGGCGGCGCTGGCGATCAGCGGCAGGCCGGCGACCACCGCTTCCAGCAGCACCGTGCCGGTGTTCTCGCTGTAGGCCGGGTGCAGCAGCAGGTCGGCGCCGAGCAGGAAGCGCGGAATGTCGTCGCGCCCCTTGAGGATGCGCACCCGATCGGCGAGGCCGAGCGCGCGGGCCAGCGAGAGGAAGGGCTTCGGCTCGTCCTGGCCGATGGCGATCAGGCGCGCGCGCCGCTTCAGCGCCTCGGGCAGGGCGGCGAGCGCGCGCAGCGAGCGGTCGAGCCCCTTGGTCTTGAAGCCCGAACCGACCTGCAGCAGCAGCAAGTCGTCGTCGCCGAGGCGGAACTCGCGGCGAAACCCGGCGCGGATGCGCGCCGCGTCGGGCGGCGCGCGGCGGTCGGCGGCGATGCCCGGCGGCAGGAGATGCAGGCGCGCCGCCGGCGTGGCGTAGTGCCTGACGTAGAGCGCCTGCTGCACGGCGGAGAGCATGAGGATCTCGGTCTTCGCCCGCGGCGCGAACACCGCCCGCTCATAGGCGGCGAAGTGGCGGTAGCGGCCGGAGAGGCGGTACATCGGGCTGCGCAGGGTGCGCGCCTTCTCCTCGTAGCAGGGGTCGGCGCAGTAATAGACGTCGAGCCCCGGCATCTTGTTGAAGCCGACCAGGCGGTCGGCCGGCCGCTCGGCCAAATCGCGGCGCATCCAGTCGGCGAACTTCTCGTAGCGCCTGTGGTTGGCCAGCGCCTTCACCGGCACCCGCATCAGCTCGAAGCCGTCCGGCAGCGTCCCCTGCCAGGACAGGGCGTAGACGCGCACGCGGTGGCCGCGCGCCTGGCAGATGCCGGCGATGCGCAGGAAATCGCGCTGCAGGCCGCCGAAGGGAAAGTACTTGAAGAGGGCGAACGCCAGTTGCATGGCCGCGCCGCCTAGTTTCCGCCGCCGCCGCGGGCCGCCGCCGGCGCCAGGCCCTTCCGGCGGAGCTTTTGCATGCGCAACTCGCCGATGCGCCGCCACAGCCACCTGCCATAGGGGCCGAGGCGCTCGGCGCCCAGATAGGCCTTGAGGAAGCGCAGGCGGTCGCTGCGGCTCCAGTTCGGCGAATAGCGGTTGAGGGTATCGAGGTCGCGCAGCGCGCAGAAGACCTTGAGCGGCCGCCAGCGCGACTTCTCGAGATCGATGACACGAGCCTCGACGCCGCCGCCTTCATGCAGGCGGGTGAACACGTGGTTGGGAAAGAAGCAGTTGTGCTGGATGTGATGGCCGTGCATCTGCGCCAGCAGCGCCGCCACCGCCCGGATGCAGGCCAGCCGGACGCCGCGCGGCGCGCCTTCCAGCCGCCAGCGGCGGACGCGTTCGTCGAGCGGGACGAAGCCGGCCAGTTCCTCGGTGGCGAGGATGGCGCGCGCCTGCCCGGCCTCGCGGCGCATGGCGAAATACACCGGCTCCAGCGTCGGAATGCCGCGGGCGCGATATTGGCGCAGCCGGCGAAACTCGCGCAGGAAGGTGGGCGCTCCGCGCAGCGGATGCGCCCAGCTGCGGGCGTTGTGGTTCTCCTGCCGCTTGAGGAACACGGCCCGCGTGCCGCCGCCAGGCAGGGAGAGTTCGCAGCGCGAGACGCCGCTCCAGCCGCCGCGGCGACGGTTGGGCGCCTCGAACCAGCCTGCCTCGAGCGCCCACAGCGCCTCGAAGTCGCGCAGGCCGTTGTGCTCGAGGATCGCCTGCCAGCTTGGCGCGACGAAATCCCTCATCTTCTTTCCGGCAGCCGCGCGCCCTCCCGCCGCCAGTCCGGCGTACATCGCGGTGAGCGGATCAGCAATTTGGATGACTTTCAGGCTGCTGCATCGAGTCGCTCATCATGCCTGAAAACACTCGAAAAGTCATCAGCTTATGAGAGCAGGCCGGGGTGGCGCCAGCGAGCGGCTTCTTGTCCATGAGGAGAGGGCCTGGCGGAACGCAAGAGCCTCGAGCTTCGCGCGGCCGTCTCAATGAACTTTTCAGCTGATAAGCTGGCCCCATGCACCTTCCGTTTCAGCTACAGCTTTGGCATGGCCTGACGCTGCTGCATCTGGCCGCTGTCGCCACCGGGCTGCTGCTGTATGTCTTGCTGACCCATTCGGGCAGGCAGCATCGCCCTCCGTCTGCGGCCATCGCCTGGGTGGTGAGCCTGCTGGCCTTCCCCTATCTGGCGCTACCGGTCTATCTGCTTCTCGGCACGCGCAAGCTGGCGCATGCAGCCGCAATGCCGGCAGGCCTGCCGCAGGACGGCCCGCCCTTGACGCGCGGGCTGGACATCCCGCCGTCGTGCCACTGCCGCCAGGTCGTGCTGGATGCGGACGGCCCGGCGGCGCTGGAGGCGCTGCTGGCGCTGCTGGACGGCGCCACCCGGCAAATCGACATCGAGATGTTCATCTTCCGTGCGGATGCCGTCGGGCAGCGCGTTGTCGCGGCGCTGCGGCGCGCCGTGCAGCGTGGCGTTGCGGTGCGCGTGCTCGTCGATGGCCTGGGCGATTTTGCATGGCGCCGGCAAACCCGCCGCCTGCTGCGCGAGGCCGGCGTGCAACTGCGCTGGTTTTCGCCGCTGCGGCTGCGCCTGCGCCCGCAGTTCGGGCGCGGCAACCTGCGCAATCACCGCAAGCTGGTGATCGTCGACGCGCGAACCGTATGGAGCGGTGGGCGCAATCTGGCCGACGAGTATTTCCTCGGCGGGCCGCAAGGCCCGGCCTGGCATGACCTGAGCTTCAGCTTCGACGGCGAGCTGGTGGAAGAAGCCTGCCGCTGCTTCGCGGCCGATTGGGCCCTGGCCGGCGGCGCCGGCCTGCCGCCGGCCATCCCGGGCGCTTCCTCGGTGCCCGGGGCGCTCCAGGCGCAGCTGCTTCCCAGCGGCCCCGACCGTCGCGAAGACACCGCGCACGACCTTTACCTGGCGGCCTGCTACCGCAGCGATGCGCGCATCTGGCTGGCCACGCCCTACTTCGTGCCGGACGACGCGCTGCAGGCGGCGCTCGGACAGGCCGCGCGCCGCGGCGTCGAGGTGCGCCTGCTGCTGCCCGCGCGCAGCAACCACCGCCTGGCCGACATCGCGCGCGAACGCAGCCTGCGCGAGCTGTCCGCCGCCGGCGTGCATGTCCATTTGCTGGGGAGGATGCTGCACGCCAAGCTGGCGCTGTTCGACGCGTCGCTAGCCAGCTGCGGCTCGCTCAACCTCGACAGCCGCAGCCTGTTTCTCAACTACGAGCTGAACACGCTGTTTTTCGACCAAGACACCATCGCCGGATTCTCCGCATGGTTTGAGCGATCGTGGGCGCAATCCTTCCCTCATGCCGCCCGGGCGCCGGGCTGGTGGCGCGACACGGTCGAAGGCCTGGTGCGCGCGGTCGGCTTCCAGCTCTAGGGCATCGCGTGCGCGATGGTGGCGCAAGTGCGACGACGCTTCGCCGAGTTGAAGCAGATGGGATATTCCAGCGAACAGATTGTGAAGCGACTGCTCCTGGTCGTCATGGGGGCGAACGACGCTTGAATGATTCCTCGCTGCCGCGGCGGCGGGGCGCGGATAAGTCGTGAGTGCCGCGTTCATGGAAAACCGCGACTGTCCCTGGGCGAACTCCGACGCCGCGAGGGGTGGCCGGCCGGGGGCCAGAACCCCGGCGTTTTACTTTGAGAATCGGACTATTGAATGTGATCTGAATATCATTTCAGAAAGTTATTACAGGCTGATATCGATACTCAATTTGCCATTCTCTATTAACGAAAGCAGGCTTTAGTTTTGCAGTAATAATGCCAGCCCAACCAAGATTCTTATTGCCCGTATTTTTTGCTATATTTCAATGCGCACCATTCGACTAAATCTCCAGGTTTTATGTCCGGGCCATTTGAGCCTGCCAAAGTAGCGGCGGGGACAATAAATTGACCTTCGTCTGATGCTATTTGAACAACCGCCGTTTGACTGCCATCGTCTCGTTTCTTTACTGCTTCAGGCAGTCCGTACATTGCTGCCGCGTCTAATACAAGGGCAGGAAGATGTGCGCCTTCATATACAGAGCAGTCAAGATATTTACATGCCATCTCAAAAGCGGCCTCATTGCTTTTGAAGTACAACGGCATATCGGTAGGGATAGATTCTTTTTCCTGATTACCAATGAGCCTCAGCCAACTTTACGAGCCGGTACGGCATAGGCGGCGTGTTCGCGGCGGCGGTAGCCAGCCGGGCGAGCATGCTCGCCAGATCGAAACGTCGGTTGAAGCGATAGCTGTATTCGGCCAGA